>DLQB01000085.1 GCA_002477505.1 Flavobacteriales bacterium UBA7443 | reverse complement strand
GCAAACCGACCATCGTGCATGTAAGGTGCCGTTAATCCGATGTTCCGCAGGGAAACCGTTTTGAACCGTCCATCATCATAAGGATCATCACTCAACGAACCGATGCCCCCGTCTCCAGCTGCCGCATAATCCAACTCGAGGCCATTTACAAAGGGTTGTGTCGAGAACAAATTCAATCCGCTATGGCATTGATTGCATCGGGTATCACCGTTGAAAAACAAGTCCTTCCCCATGGTTTCCGATTCCGAAAAATTTACAAATCCATTCGAGCGACCGGCATCATACCGCGACGAATAGGACCGCATGCACATGAGGAATTGAGCCAGTGCAGAAGCCACGCGATCCGAATTGATCTCCTCAGAACCGAATGCCGCTTCAAATAACGCCGCATAATAAGGTTGCTCCATGAGTCGCACAGGCAATTCTGCCAGGCTCAGCGCCATTTCATCCGGATGAGCAATGGGTTCTAGAACCTGTTGCGCCAATCCAACTGTACGCATGTCCCAGAAAAACCGTCGTTGGTATCGAAAATTGAAAAGCCCCATGGCATTTCGCACGGTGGGCACACCCGATACTCCTACCGACTTTGCTTCGCTATCCGCAAAGGCATTGGCTTGGGCGTGACAAGAAGAACAACTCACCGTGCCATCTGCAGACATAGAAGGATCGTAAAATAGCACGCGACCGAGCGTCGCCCCCGCATCGGTGACCTCGATACCAGAGCCGATATTCCCAAATAACTGCAAAGCGGGATCGGTCAACCATTCCTCCGGAAAAGCCTGTGTACTGTATGGGAATGGCGTCGCTGGCAACTCGGGTTCCAAGGCTTGTTGCACCTCTTCCTCCTCCTGCAGGGGTGGGTTCTCCTTTTCACAGCTGATCAAGCTAAATGCAATCAAGAGTGCGATCGCAGAAAACCGCATGTCTCTGCAAGAAGCCACACTGCTGATTAGTGCATTGGAATGGTCCATCTTGAAAAAGGTACGGATTAACGCAATGAATCACAAAGGGTAAGCGTCATCCATCCGAGCGATGTGAAAACCAGAAGCAACTACATGACGGTATGCGAATGACGTATCACTTAAACACGGATTGGTGTGATTCATGTGGATGAAATGGACCTTGGATTTTTCGGCCGCACTCAATGCACCAAGGAAATCCATTGTCTCCACCATGAAAGGGTGCGGAATTTCAGACATGTCGCGGTATCCGACTTCAGATGCATCAAAAAAAGTGGCGTCCAGGTAAGCACGATCCACCAAAGACAGTTCGTGTTTCAAATCATGCTCCCATCGCTCCCATTTATCAATGTCTGGAATGAATAAGACAGTGTGGTTGGGTCCCATGATCCGATAGCCTACCGTTTCCGAGTATTCGTCGCGGTGCGGAACCCGGATGGGGAGGGTTTGAACCCGCTCCGTTACTTGGACGATCGAATCCTCAGCAAGTGAATTGACCACAATATTACCGAGCGAAATCAATTGATCCCAAGGTCCATTGGTTTGCAAAAACTGCCGAAACCGCGGCATGGCATGCACCTGAATGCCGGTTGCACCGAGCACTTCACGACCTAAAAACATCAAGCCCGAGTAGTGACCAATATGAGCATGGGTCAAAAAGATGGATGGCAACACGTCGGCCAGTCCGGAAAGCGACTGCAATGCGTGCCATTGGCTCGCCACATCTGGCGTGGCCTCAAACATCGCCAACTGACCCGAACCCGATTTGAAATCTGCAATTCCCAACGAAACGACCTTTCGATCGGTAGCGGGACGTAAAAATAAATTACGGCAACACGGGCGATCACAGCCCATGTGCGGCGCACCCCCGTCTTGAAGCGTGCCTAAGACATAAAGCATGGGTTCCTTCCAACCTTGACTGGCTGACGACTCATTGTTCAAGGAGTCAACGATCGGCCGTTGGCGGTCCGCCTCTCCTTCAACGTTCGCTTCCTCCCTTCCAGCGCAAGCCAAAAGCAACAGAATGCAAAAGAAAGGTGCGACGTTGCGAATCTTGGATGCCATACCGAGAAAGGTCGCAAAAAAAACGGGCCATGCTTTCACATGGCCCGTCTATTTTCTCTTCGGAGAGTTAACGTTGAATCATGAAGCGTTTCGTGTGCGCTCCATTTGTTGATCGCAAGAACAGCAAATACGTTCCTTCTGGCCAGCCACTAACTTCAATATGAAGTTGTTGCTCACCGCGAAGTCCTTCTCCCAATGCATTGGTCAAAACACGTCCCTGCATATCCGTAATCATCCACTCGAATTGAGTGTCTTCATACAGAACGAAATCCAACTGGATCGCATCGCTTGCCGGGTTCGGATAAAGATTGAGCATTCCAAATGGAGAAGGAGTAGCCAATAGATCAGCCTCTGTCAATGGTGTAACAGGAGCGCTCCATCTTCCGCCGGAAGTACAGCCTGAAATCGCTATGTCATCCAAGTAAATCTTGTCATTATTGGCAGAAGCGTCGCATCGGAATTGAATGACCGTGCTGCTTGAGAAAGGACCTGGAATAACTACCTCATCCGAATAGCTCGGTCCGTTTGAGAAGTTCACGCCGCGGATGTACGTCGCCACCGTCGTAAACTGGTTGCCGCCATTGGTTGAATATTCCAGGACGAAGTCCTCACCATTCTCCATGCTATTCGCAATGAATCCAAATCCTACGGTCAATTCTTCGTAACCCGAAAGATCCAAGTCATCCGTGTAGGTCACCGAGGTAGAAGAATTGTCCCGCAGACGGACACAATACGTTCCGTTCGCAAAATTCCGATCTCGACGGTTTCGTCTGCAATCGGAACCTCCGCTATTCCAGATGCCCCAGCCGCTCTCAAAATTCTCCACATCGATGTCGCCATATGAACATGGTCCAGTCTGACACGGCTCGCAGTCAGGACCGCCGCAATCAACACCCGTCTCG
>DLQB01000109.1 GCA_002477505.1 Flavobacteriales bacterium UBA7443 | reverse complement strand
TTCTGAGCCCATGCGTGAACTGCTTAAGCTCAATCCCTATTTCAAGAAATACCCCCTATTGCTTTTGGGCGGTGTGATTTTCATCTTCTTCACCAACGTTTTCGCCGTCTTTGCCCCAGCCTTGATTGGTGAGGGCGTGAACGCCTTGCGAGATGCCGATGAGATTTTCTTGGATCCGCTGCGGAGTGGAATGGCAGAAGCTGATGTTTTTGAAGCTGCTCCCGAAATCTCCTATCCGGGGACATTGAGCAAGTTGCAATCGTGGAGCGGCGAACTCTTGGAGGCGCCAAAAAAAGCCGATTCGAAGCAAGATGTACTCAACTGGATGGGACGCATAGCTGCGTTGCAAGCCCTCTTGTTCCTGTTCGCATACCTAATCAAAGGCACCTTCCTCTTTTTCACACGGCAGACCATTATTGTCATGTCTCGGCGCATTGAATTTGACTTGAAAGGGAAGATATTTGATCAATACCAGCGCTTGGACGCCGCATTTTACAGAGCCAATGATACGGGCGACCTGATGAATCGAATCAGCGAGGATGTCAGCAAAGTGCGCATGTACCTCGGTCCTGCGATCATGTACACCATCAACCTGGCCATGCTCATCATTTTGGTTGTGAGCGTCATGGTCTACATCGATTGGAAACTGACCTTATTCGCACTTTTGCCGCTGCCATTGATGTCTTTGGCTATTTACTTTGTGAGCACGCGAATCAATGTTCAGAGCGAGTCCGTCCAGAAAAAGCAGAGCGGACTGAGCACCTTCGTGCAGCAACACATTGCAGGAATACGAGTTTTGAAATCCTTTCAACGCGAGAAGGACGCCAGCCAGCGATTCGCGGGCATTGCCGATGATTACAAAAACTCGGTCCTGCGCCTCGTGAAAACCGAAGCTCTGTTCATGCCCATCATCGTTTTATTGGTGGGACTGAGCACCATCTTAACCGTCTATGTGGGCGGGTTACGTGTCATTTCAGGCGAATTGGAGGTCGGCCACATTTTCCAGTTCGTGTTTTACGTCAACCTTCTAACCTGGCCATTCGCATCGGTCGGCTGGGTAACGTCTTTGGTTCAGAAGGCCGAGGCATCGATGCGACGAATCAATGCTTTCATGGAGGCCGAACCCGCCATTCAAGCGCCGGATGAATTGGCAAAAGGCTCTGATCCCGCTCCCAACGAAGGGTTGAGATTCGATCGGGTTTCCTTCACTTACCCTGAAACGGGAATCGAAGCCGTGAAAGACCTGAGTTTTCAATTGATTCCGGGAAAGATTTTGGCTGTGACGGGCAGAACAGGCAGTGGAAAATCCACCGTGGCGCAACTTGCGATGCGCATTTTCGACCCGCACGAAGGCCAGATTTTATTTGATGGAATCCCGCTGCAACATTGGCCCCTCAATGACTTCCGCAGCGAAACAGGTTATGTTCCGCAAGATGTCTTTTTGTTCTCGGATACCATCCAACGAAACATTGCCTTTGGATTGCCTGAAAAAGACTCGATGATGAGGGAAGTTCAAGGCGCCGCAGAGCAAGCGCATGTTGCTCACAACATCGAAGGGTTCGAGCAGAAATATGAAACGTTGCTTGGTGAGCGTGGCGTCAACCTCAGTGGTGGGCAGAAACAACGAATTTCGATTGCCCGTGCACTGATCCGGAAACCCAAACTGCTCATCTTGGACGATTGCTTGTCAGCGGTGGACACTGAAACCGAAGAAGCAATACTCCAATCCATTCGCAACCAAGGAGAATCAACGGCGGTATTGATGGTTTCGCATCGGATTTCAAGCATTCGGGGCGCCGACCATGTTGTGGTTCTGGATGAAGGAAAACTGATTGAAGAAGGCACACCTGAGGCCCTCGCTCAGGCAAACGGAGTTTACGCTCGAATGGTGCAACAGCAAGTCAACCGAAACAAGCCAAGCGCATAAGTGCAATCGAAATCATAGGCACTCTTCACCGAACACGCCCAAAAACCCGAGCAAATCGCCGACGTTTACAACGCCATTGCCATCAAAGTCAGCAGTGCAATTGATTGTGCATCCAAAATCGCCAAGCAATACGAGTAAATCTGCCACGGAAATCATTCCATCTCCGTTGAAATCTCCGGGACACCCTCCTTCTTCGGCCGGTTCGATTTGACCATTGCAATTGTTATCAAGTCCTTGACCTGTGCCCTCCGCTCCTTCGTAAACCAAGGCATTCCCATCATTGCAATCGCCTGTATTCTGAACATAACCGGCAGGAGAATCACAGGACTGGAGCGATACTTCGCCATTCCCATAACCGTCTCCATCGGCATCGGCATACCAAGTGGAACCCGGGTCGACCTGAAATTGAATCGTTTCTGAAACGACATTCAAAGCCGAAGTAAGAACGATTGAAAACGACACATTGGTTCCGGCATTTTCCAGCCCCGATATCGTAAACGCAAAGGAACCGGGCGCCTCCAAATTGGCTTGGAATCCTTCGAGTTCCAATCCAGTAGGCAGCCCCGAAATGGCCAGATCAAAAGGTGGAAGCAATCCTTCGAGCACGGTCAATTGAATGGCCATCAATTCATCCGCACAAACTTCTGGAGCTATTGGCGTCACCTCCATGAATTTGGGACGAACAATTGAAATGCCATCTAAGCGGGAAGTAACCACCACATAGCCTGATTCAAAATAGGGATAAGTGGACCACGAACCGTTGGTGAAAACGGGCGCATCGTCTTCGGGGTAAACATCAAAAAATCCAATTTCCGTTAGCTCACCTTCTGCAACATCTGAAAGCGATAACATGCGCAAGCCCGCCGCATAGTTGGCCTGAAACAAGAGATTTCCCACTACATACTGATTGTGGTCAATCGCTGTTCCATCCGAAAAATGTTCGCCAATGAGCACGGGTTCGTCCAAATCTTGGACATCCCAAATCAAGGTGCGGGTATTGATCCCCTGATTCTGTTCATCCGTTTCATCACCCAAAATCAAATAGCGATGGTCCTCTGTCAACCAGCATTGGTGGGTATAGGAGTAATCATAATTGGCGATGCTTATCGAAAAAATATCAGTCGGATCCGTCGCATCTACAATGGCCAGTTTATTCGCATTGGCGGCGAACACGAGAGATTGACCCTGGTACGATTCGTCTGGACCGTTGTAGATCACCGCTTGGGCATCGTGTGTATAACCCGCTTCGCTATAATCCCCAACTAAGATGGGGTCATCCGGGTCGCTGATATCGAAAGCAACCAGGCCACCCCCAGCAAGATTGGTTCCCACCGCGAAAAGCATCGCGGCATCTTCATTGATGACCACATTGTGGGCATCCGAGAACACATCAACATGCTTTGAAGGCGTCAATATCGCCGGGAATTCCGTCAAATCGCGCAATTGATTCAAATCCAAGACTTGCAATCCGTGGGAATTCGCCTCCGACACAACGTAGACATGATCGGCATAAACTTTCATATCGCGCCATGTGCTGCTGCTGGATTGTGTGTTCATAAACGCCGCTAAAAATGGATTCAGAGGATCTGCCATATCCACGATAGCCAATCCCTCTTTTTCGCCAACTAAGGCATATTCTACGCCTGTCACAGGATCTTCCCAACCCCAAACATCATTGGACCCCGTCCCCATCAGATCTTCATTGGACATCTGAGACATAAGCTCCATGCGCTCGCACGGGAAGCCGTCAACCATTCCATTGATACAAGGCGATTGTGCTGCGGATGACCCCGCAAAAGCTAAATTCAAAATGAACAGCAACATCGCGCAGTGCATGCAGCTGGTGGTTGCATGGATCACTTTTCTCATTTTCATTCTTTTTTTCGACATCTCTGCCATGATTGAAGGTACGGATTTTTTATCAACCCCGATGAAACAACTTGTATACGGCGCTGGTTGTTGCATTATGGGC
>DLQB01000021.1 GCA_002477505.1 Flavobacteriales bacterium UBA7443 | reverse complement strand
CTGCGGCAGGTGCTGCGGCAGGTGTCCCCGAGTTAGCGCCCTCCATCTCCACATCAAACCGTGCAATTGCCTGTCCCACGGCTACGGTGTCTCCTTCTGCGACCAACCATTCGATCAACGTACCATCCTCAGGGGCTGGCACTTCGCTATCAACCTTGTCGGTCGCGATTTCAACCAACGGTTCATCAGCTTCTGCTCGTTCCCCAGGTTGCGTAATGAATTTGGTGATCGTAGCCTCCGCTACGCTCTCACCCATTTTTGGAAGAAGTATTTCAATTGTTGCCATGGCGATGTATTGCGCGTTGCGAAATTAAGGCATCGCGGATGACTCCGAAGTCAACCGTCCATCTATAATCTCGAACATATGTCAAAAGTGTTCTCTGACGCGCCCGATTCGAGTCGGAATTGGAACGAGAGAAAATAAAATGTTCCAATTTGGAACCGTTCGAAAAATCTGCTGAGATGCCTACCCAGGTGCGTTTTCCTAGAATCACTTTGGCGGCTGAAGGTATCCAACTGTGCCGTCCCGATGCCAATAAAATGGGACTCAACACGAAGACCATTACTGAAGCACACACATCAAATGTGCGCTTGACACGCTTGGCTCGAGGCAGGTGAATGGCCCGGGGCCAATCGGAAATGGAACCCAGTTCAGGACCTCCAACGCCGACGACGTGCCCCCCTTCCGTCCAAGCAATTCTGAAATGAATCGCTGCATTGGCGACACCGGTCATGGCGGAAATCATCTGCGAAGCCGTCAGTTCCCTTCCGCTGAGAATCACTTCATTGATGCGATTGATGCGAATGACCTCGTTCAAATCACTCAGCCCGCCGAGGTATTTCACTCCTTCCATTTGCCTCTGTCCGTCCGAATCGGCTCGGTTGGCAGGGTGCAAAACTTGAACCGTCTCTGCAGGATCCACTGGTTGCGGCTCATGTTCTGAAATCAATTCTTTGATGGCCAACAGTTCCTTTGGACCCGAAATGAACAACCTTCTCGTTTGGCGTTTGCCACTCCATCCCCTTCCCTTGTCCCAACGCCAACGAATGACGAGCAGAATCACAGGTAAGATGACCGCGCCAAATAGAAGCAGCGCTCGGCTAAAACGCATGTTTTCCGGGAGTAAGCCATAGCCCGCAAACAACACGAGCCCGCCTGCCAGCACTCCCCTGATGAGCGCCATAGGTTTCCATGGTTTGTCGTATGCTCCTTGAAATTTTAGGCTCAATAGCCACAATCCAGCATAGATACCCGTCGCTGGAATCGCCCAATTCCAATCGTAAAGAATGCCTTTGAATAGGCCATATTGCCGGAGAAAAACAACCAAAGACGCCCAGAATAAACTAAATTCCAGTGCGGGCAATTGGATGGTTCGAAGCACGCGGGCAAAAATGGCCAGCGCTGCTCGGAAATAGATGGCCAATTGAATCAACCCAAGCATCGCACGGGCATTTCCACCCGAAAAATGCGTGCGTGCAAAAATCTGCATAGCCTTGTAAAACACCAGCACGTAATTGAGCGAGCCTTTTTTGGTACTCTCTCCCTTGTAGTGAATGATTGAAGTCTCAGCGAAATAATGATTCTGCCAACCACCTTTGAGCAGGCGCCAACTGAGATCAATGTCTTCACCATACATGAAATAGGACTCATCCAGCAAACCGACCGCATCCAATGCTTCCCGTCTCATCCACATGAAGGCACCGCTCAAGATTTCAATTTGATGATTGTCATCTGCATGCAAATGGCCCATGTAATACTGGTTCAACTTTGCCGATCGCGGGGCCAGTTTGTACAGGCCTGAAATTTTGCAGAATGCCGCCCATGGCGTCGGCATTCCGCGCTTGGATTCGGGAAGAAACCGTCCCATGCCATCTACCATCGGCACCCCCATCCCTCCCAACTTCGGATGGCCATCAGCATATTCCAGGCATTTGCTCAAGGCATTCTCTGGAATCACCGTATCCGGATTCAGCAGCAATACCCATCGTCCCTTGCTCTGCTCAATCGCTCGATTGTTTCCCTTGGAGAATCCCACATTTTCATCCAAGGCCAAAAGATGCACTTCCGGGAATTGACTGTGGACCATCGCGCAACTTCCGTCGACCGACCGGTTGTCAACCACCCAAACGTCGGCTTGAAAGCCCTTGGCCTCCAATTCGCGCACACCGGCGCGCACAGACAAAAGGCACTGGCTTAAAAAGTGCTCAACATTGTAATTGACGATAATGATGGATAAGTCCACGCTGTGAATTTAAAGCCAAACCAAGGGATCAACCGAATGAAAACGAGATAATGGCTTCAATTGGTATATGGCAAACGTTGCCTCAGGCTCTGGACCAATGTGGCCTCATCGGCATGTTGCAAATCCTCACCGACGGCAATGCCACGAGCGATGGAAGTGACCTGCAAATTGAATGAACTCAATTTCCGAAAAAGGTAAAATGCCGTTGTTTCTCCCTCCATTGTGGCTGGAAGTGCAAAAATGATTTCGCCGTCATCATCCTGGGTCAATTGTCCGGCGCGTATCACGAGCGATTCAATGTTCAAATCGTTGGGTCCCACTCCCTCCATGGGGCTTATGACCCCGCCCAATACGTGGTAGCGGCCTTGAAATTGGCCGGTGGCCTCGATTGCCAACAAATCACGCAGGTCTTCCACCACACAAATGAGGTTTTCCTTGCGGAGTGGATTGATGCAAATGGAGCAGCGTTCTGATTCCGTTAGGTTGTGACAGGTAGCGCATCCTCTGACGCCTTGACGCATCAATTGAAACGACTCTGAAAATGCTTCCACCTGTTCGTCCGAACGCCGCAATAAATTCAAAACCAACCGCAGTGCAGTCTTTCGGCCAATGCCGGGCAGGGAGGCCATTTGGTCCACGGCAGCTTCTATGAGGCGCGAAGGAAGTTCCATGTGGCGAATTTACGATGTTGTCCCATCTTTGGCACATGAATCCGCAGATGGTCATTGGTGTTTTTTTGGTCTATGTACTCATTTTGCTCAGCATTGCTCGCTGGACGAATCGCAAAAGCAATCCAAACGATGGAGGCGCCCATTTTTTTGCGGCGAATAAATCAGCACCGTGGTACGCCGTGGCATTCGGCATGCTCGGCGCTTCCTTGAGCGGTGTGACCTTCATTAGCGTTCCGGGCTGGGTCGAAAGTCAAGGGTTTACGTACATGCAAATGGTATTCGGCTATTTGATCGGCTATGGCTTTATCATGGCCGTTCTCATGCCACTGTATTATCGCATGGGGCTCACGAGTATTTACGGCTACTTCGAATCACGCTTTGGCAGCCGCGCCTACAAAACAGGCGCTGCGTTTTTCATTCTTTCCCGCACCATTGGGGCGTCGTTTCGCTTGTTTCTCATCGCCCTCGTGCTGGATTTATTTGTTCTTCAGCCCTTGGGATGGGATGTTGCATGGGCCGCGTTTGGCGGATGGGAAGTGCCTGTGGGATATGCTGCGGCCGTAGCGATCATTTTATCCGTGATTTGGAGCTACACCCGAGAAGGGGGATTGGGCACCATCGTATGGACGGACACCCTTCAAACTGCGGCTATGCTCATTGCGGTGATCTACTCCGGCCACGCCATTGTCAACGCATTGGGTTGGACCTGGTCAGAAGTTCCACAACAAATTGCTGCGACGCGCTGGAATCAATGGGTGGTTTGGGAAGATTGGAAGGCATCCAATCACCTGGTGAAGCATCTTTTGGCGGGTGCATTTGTTGCCACTGCCATGACCGGGATGGATCAAGATATGATGCAGAAAAACCTGGCATGTCGGAACCTCAAAGAGGCGCGGTGGAACATGGGCAGTTTTTCCGTGGTTTTGGTCTTGGTCAATGTTTTGTTCTTGGTCCTTGGTGCGCTACTGTACAGTTGGATTGCGATGAAAGGGATTTCCATCGACCGAGCCGACAGCCTATATCCTACAGTTGCCTTGGATGGCGGGCTTGGCATCGGACTGGGGATGGTATTCTTGATCGGCCTTCTTGCCTCTGCCTTTAGCTCAGCTGACAGCGCACTGACCGCGCTGACCACCTCTGTGTGTGTGGATTTGATTGGGACCGAGCAAATGGAGGCAACGCAAGCCACGAAACGCAGAAAACAGGTACACCTTGGGATGACCATTGTGCTTTTTGCTGTGATCATGGCCTTTAGCTCCGCGAATGACACCAGCGTGGTAGCTGCTATTTTCACCGCAGCCAATTACACATACGGTCCAATCCTAGGCCTTTTCGCGTTTGGTCTCGCAACATCGCTTCGTCCCGCGGACCCATTCATCCCCATCGTGGCCATTGTAGCTCCCGTGATCTGCTATGTCCTTGAATCGTACTTGAAGACTGTCCATGGCTTCAGTTTTGGCTTCGCCCTGCTGCCTGTGAATGGTTTGATTACCTTTCTTGGACTTGGGGCTGTGGCCCTCGCCTCTGGCAAAAAATGAGTTCTCCGACTTTTCGCATTGCCACAAAACTTAAATTTGCGGCTTCGTTGAAGCATAACAAAAAATGAACTGACCGCTTGCCATGACGCAACGTACCTCCCAACTGCTCAATCGACTCTCGGAGTCCGCCACCATTGCCATGGCGAGGAAAGCAACTGAACTGAAGAAATCGGGTGTCGACGTAATTTCGCTTTCGCTTGGAGAGCCCGATTTTGATACTCCCGAAGTACTCAAGGCCGCAGGAATCAAAGCCATCGAAGAAAACATCACGCATTACACGCCCGTACCGGGGATTTTGGCTGTCCGTGAAGCGATCAGCCAGAAGTTCAAACGAGACAATGGACTCGATTATGCACCGGATCAAATCGTCGTCTCCAACGGGGCGAAGCAAAGCATCACCAATGTCGTGCTTTCGCTTGTCGATCCCGGCGAAGAGGTGATTTTACCGGCTCCATACTGGGTGAGCTATGCGGACATGGTCGCTTTGGCGGGTGGCACTTCCAAGGTGTTGGCCACTTCCATAGAACATGATTTTAAAATTCAGCCCGAAGCATTGGAAGCGGCCATTACGGACAAAACCCGCTTGTTGATCTATTCATCGCCGTGCAACCCATCGGGATCGGTGTATACCCAATCCGAAATTGATGCACTTGCCGAAGTATTGCAGCGTCATCCGCAGGTTTACATCATTAGCGATGAAATCTATGAGCTGATTAATTTTACCGGAAAGCACGCCTCAATCGGAACAATCCCAGCGCTGAAGGATCGTGTAATCACCGTGAATGGGGTATCCAAAGGTTTTGCCATGACGGGATGGCGATTGGGTTATATCGGCGCTCCCACCTGGATTGCCAAGGCCTGTTCGAAGGTGCAGGGCCAGGTTACTTCAGCCCCTTGCAGCATTGCCCAAGTCGCTGCAGGAGCAGCCGTATCCGCTGACCCTTCCATTGCAGACGAAATGAAGAGCGCTTTTCTCAAGCGTAGAGACATCATGATTGCAGGGCTCAGCGCGATTCCAGGCATGAAGGTCAACAAGCCCATGGGGGCGTTTTACCTGTTTCCCGATGTAAGTGAATTGTACGGAAAGTCTGTTGGTCAACGCCATATCAACAATGCGGAAGATTTCGCAATGTATTTGTTGGAGGAAGCACACGTTGCCACTGTCGGCGGCGGTGCCTTTGGCACGCCGGAATGCATTCGACTGTCTTACGCTGCATCTGAAACGCAACTGCAAGAAGCGATTCGTCGAATTTCAAAAGCAGTTGAAGCGCTTGATTGATTCGCGCGCCCTACCTTCGTAACATGGATGCCCTCAGTGCCCTTGAATCCGGTCAAGATGTCACCGCCCTTGTGATTGGTGATGTTATGTTGGATGCATACATGGTGGGGCATGTCAATCGCATTTCGCCCGAAGCTCCCGTTCCTGTCGTCGATGTGCAAGCCAAGGAGTCCCGACTCGGCGGCGCCGCCAACGTAGTGAAAAACTTGCTCGCCGTTGGCGCCAAAGTGCACCTCGGAACCGTTATTGGCAGTGATGCTGCCGGTGACACGATCGCCTCGCTTTTGAACGGAATGCGCGTTGGCTCTTCAGCTGTGCTGCGCAGCGACACGCGTCCGACGACCGTAAAAACCAGAGTCATTAGCAACGGACAACAATTGGTACGAGTAGATGAGGAAGTCACTTCGGACATCGCTGAAGCACTCGAAAACCAACTGATTAAGGAATGCAGCGCATTGCTCGATTCCGTACGACCCCATGTGGTCATCTTTGAAGATTACGACAAAGGCGTGCTGACCGACCGGGTCATCAAATCGCTGATTGCTGCAGCCAGCAGCCGTGGCATCAAAACAACCGTGGATCCAAAATTCGCTCATTTCTCCAGTTACCGCGGAGTGACCTTGTTCAAGCCAAACCTCAAGGAATTGGGCGAAGGCATGGCAATGGCCATCGAAAAAACTAGTGACCAAAGCATCGAACGAGGAGTAAAACGCATGCATGAACTGCTGTCTCCGATGTTTTCTATGGTGACATTGAGTGAGCGAGGTATCTGCGTATACGGGCCAGAAGCACAGCAGGCCTATTGCCGGATTGCTGCATTTGAGCGCGAAATCATGGATGTGAGTGGTGCCGGTGATGCCGTCATTGCTGTCGCCTCTTTTCTGCTCGCATTGGAGGTTCCCATTATGGACATCGCAGCCCTCTCCAACCTTGCTGGTGGATTGGTCTGTGAAAAGGTGGGGGTTGTTCCGGTAGAACTTGAACGCCTCAAAGCGGAATGGGTTCAGCATCGTGAATCCATTGCGCCTGCTCCCCTATCAAGATGAAACTTCAAGAAATCAGGGAGCGCATCAATGTATTCTTGTACGGCTCGAAAGAGCGCGTGCTGAAAGCATTGAAGCTGTTCAACTTGATGGTTTCTACCGCAGCCCTATTCGTCTTGGCCATCTATTATGGCTACCCCAATGAAAGCCATACCGCAACGCAGCTTTTGGGGTTTGTAAAAGGCACGTTCGCCTTCTATGTCCTGCAGTACATCACGCGCATTCTTTACGATTATCACCCGATTCGATACATTCGAAAGACGTGGTTCGAAGCAGCCGTCATGTCCGTGCTGGTCATCGAGGGTGCCAGTGATTTATTGACCGGTGAATTGTTCATCAGTCGCCTTTCAACCTCCATTGGATTTGAATCGATTTCGGACTTCAGCACGCTATTCATCCAAGGCTATTTCTTTACCGTTGTCGTCGCCGAATTGATCCGAGAAGGATCGATGTTGCCCCGTGTACGCTTGAATCCTGCCATCATCTTTATCATAAGTTTTCTGGGAATCATTACGACAGGCACAGTGCTGCTAATGCTGCCCGAAATGACGACAGCTCCCGGCAGCATGCATTTCCTGGATGCGATTTTCACTTCGACCAGCGCGACCTGTGTGACAGGCCTCATGCTTGTCGATACCGTGACTTTCTTCAGTTACAAAGGGCAGGTTGTTCTCCTGCTTTTGATTCAGCTTGGGGGATTGAATTTGATCGCATTCGGTTCCTTCTTAGTGCTGGCCTCGAAATTTGGAGTTGGCGTCAGGCAACATGAAGTCATCGAAGACTTTGTAAATCGGGACAACTTCAACGCAAGCAGTGGACTGCTGGGACGTGTTCTACTCTGGTGCATTGGAATTGAAGCCACAGGAGCCTTGGCCATGTATCTCTCGTGGGGCGATAGCCTGCCCGGGTTGAGCAACGGCCGAACATGGTTTTATTCGGTGTTCCATGCGGTTTCCGCATTCAACAACGCCGGCATCTCACTTTTCACAGATGGATTGGCAAACCCTGCCGTTGGAAGCAATTATGGTATTCATTGGATTGTAACAGCCTTGGTATTCTTCGGTGCATTGGGAATGGTAGCTATTTTCGACTTGTTCGGTTTTGATCGCTTGCGGGAGCGAATGGAACAACCGTGGAAACACATCTCATTCGCCACCAAAATTGCCTTGTACTTTTCCCTTGGCTTGGTTGGAATTGGAACGATCAGCTATTGGTTGCTCGAGCAAGATGGCACCCTCGCAGGCATGAGTCCCTTCGGACAATTGACCACGTCTGTATTTCAAAGTGCCACCAGAACAAGCGGCTTCAATACCGTTGATATCGGACAAGTAGGAGTACCTATGTTATTCTTGCTCATTATATTAATGTTTATCGGTTCATCTTCAAGTTCAACTGGAGGAGGAATCAAAACGTCCACGCTTTCCATTGTTTTAGCGGATGTATGGCGAACGGTTCGAAGCTTGGATCACGTGCAGCTTTTCAAGCGAACCATACCAGATGTTTTGCGCTCCAGAGCCTACAGCGTGCTGCTTTTCTTCTTAGTCGGAAACACCGTTGCCATTTTCCTGTTAACCATTACTGAAGCTGACATTTTGGATACACCGGGACATAGCATTTTGGACCTCATTTTTGAAGAAGTCAGCGCCTTTGGCACCGTTGGCCTGAGCACGGGAATCACACCCATGCTCAGCTCGTACGGCAAGGTAATTGTCATGGTCAGCATGTTTGTGGGGCGCGTTGGAACGCTCACTGTTGCTTATGCCATTGGCGGAAAATTGACACAGACGCACATCAAATACCCCGAAGGCCATACGATGGTCGGATAAGCACGAAAAATGGGAACGCGTATCACGCCTTACACCGCTCCAGACGAGGAATCGAAAAAGGAGCAAGTTGCCCGCATGTTTGACAACATTGCGCACAGCTATGACTTCCTCAATCATCTCTTCTCCTTCGGCATTGATGTTTTGTGGCGCAAAAAATCCATTCGAATCCTGAAAAGGCACTTGTCCGCGCACAAACCCAATGGAAATGCAAAAATAATGGACATGGCCACCGGCACTGCCGATTTAGCCATCGAAGCCGTTCGCATGGGATTGACAAACGTACACATCACAGGAGTGGATATTTCGCCCGGTATGCTTGACGTCGGCCGGCAGAAAATTCGAAAGCGCGGTTGGACTGAAAAAATTGAATTGATGGAGGGAGACAGTGCCAACTTGCCGTTCCAAACGGACACCTTCGACGCATATACCGTCGCTTTTGGGGTGCGAAACTTTGAACACCTCGCCAAAGGGCTGACCGAAATGCACCGCACGCTCAAACCCGGAGGTCTCGGCATTGTTCTCGAGTTTTCCAAGCCACGCCACTTCCCCATGAAGCAATTGTTTGCCTTTTACTTCCGATTCATCATGCCAACGATCGGAAAACTCGTCTCAAAGGACGCCGCCGCCTACTCCTACCTGCCGGAAAGTGTGCAGGCTTTCCCTGAAGGGTCTGAATTTTTGAAAATCATGGAATCCTGTGGTTACAGAGACTGCAAATGCATCGCGCTCACGGGTGGAATCGCGAGCATTTATACGGGCGTGAAATGAATATCACTGTATGGCCGTCGCAACTTGCCGGAACCGTGCACGCTCCAGCTTCCAAGTCGGTGATGCAAAGATTGGTCGCCGGCGCACTGCTCGGCCAAGGCACTTCCACCCTGCATAACCTCTCTGAGGCCGATGATTGCACCGCGGCCTTGCTCATGGCCGCCCAACTCGGAGCTGAAGTGGAATTGGGAGAAAACCACGTCGCCATCGCAGGTGTCAATGGCCAGCCGAAATCCAGGGAAGGCGTGTTGACTCCCATGGAATCGGGTCTCGGATCCAGGTTGTTCGCGCCTATCGCCGGATTGGCCTCACACGCCATCGAAATAATCGCCGAAGGGAGTTTGCGTGGCCGCCCCATGGCCGAAATTATCGAAGCGTTTAACAGCCTAGGTGGGCGACTCGAGGGGCCGAATGATACCTTTCCTTTGGTCATCAAACAGAGCCTGAAAGGCGGTCATGTGGAATTGGATGGGGCAACAAGCTCGCAATTTCTGACCGGCTTGCTCATGGCTCTCCCCTGCGCGGCAGAAGATTCGACCATCACGGTGCGCAACTTGGTCAGCAAGCCCTATGTGATCCTAACGCTCGAAATATTGGAGGACTTCGGCATCACGATTGAATCTAACGAAGCGTTATCACACTTCAACATCCCAGGCGGTCAGCAATACCAGCCCATAGAATCTGCCATCGACGGCGATTGGTCAGGAGCTGCGGCCTTAGCGGTAGCAGGCATGTTGTGCGCAGAACAAAGCCTGGAAATCGACGGGCTCAATAGCCAATACACACAAGCAGATGAAGCCATACGGGGAGCATTGTTGTTTGCCGGTGGGGCTCTTTCTGGCACTGAAACAGGCATCCAAGTCGCCAAGCGTCCGGTGCGTGCATTCTCAGTGGACCTGACCGATACACCCGATTTATTCCCTGTTTTGTGCGCTCTCGCTTCTTTCGGAAAGAAACCAAGCCGGCTCAAAGGTGTCCACCGGCTCGTTCACAAAGAATCGAACCGTTCAGCGGTGCTGGAAAGCGAATGGGCCAAATTCGGCGTGGCCATCGAATGCGATGAATCCACCGACACCATGACAGTTCATCCAAACAAGCAACCTTACCAAGCAAACATCGTGATTCAAACGCACGGCGATCACCGAATCGCCATGGCTGCAGCCCTTATGGGGCTTCGAGGCAGTGCTCCAATCACCATTCAGGATGCAGAATGCGTCGCCAAGAGCTATCCTGAATTCTTTGACGATCTCGAGGTACTTGGGGCCAAGCTGAGCATGAAGCGAAACTGAGC
>DLQB01000035.1 GCA_002477505.1 Flavobacteriales bacterium UBA7443 | reverse complement strand
GCTGTCTGTTACGTGAACCGTGGACGCAAACGAAGCATCCATCTGTACGTAGAGGCTATCATTGATTCGAGTAAATCCTGCTACCCTCAGCGTGCTGTCGAGCGCTGCAGCTCCCGCTACAACGAGTGAGTCTCCCAAAATTAACTTTTTCGCAATCTCCGCGTCCTTCAAAAGTTTGAGGCTGTCTGCGGTAAGCAATCCTGTGGAGGTCAAGCTATCGATTCCGTAAACACTGAAACCGCTGTAATTGACATTCATCCCCGGATTGTTTGCGTTTGTTAGGACGTCATTCCATTCGAGAAGTTCTCCATTCTCATTTGGGTCCATGGCACTCATCGTTCGGTTAATCAAGCTCTGCAACGAGTCGTGATCGAGGTACATGTGAATTTGGTTGCCATTGATATCTGCGCGAACAACTCGTGCAGTCGCTTGTTGGGCTGTGGCAGTTGTAGATCCGCAAATCAGAGCGAGGAAAAGGGCACAACTGGCGCCAAGAAATGAGAAAATTTTCTTCATCAGTGATAGTTTGAGAGCATAAATATAATGATTTAACTAACAAATAACTATTTCTATCGAATTAAATTCAACTCTAGTTTTCAACATCTTGCCAAATATCCCCCCGGAATGCTTCATAATGGCAGGGTGAAATTCGCGTTAGCCCTCCTAAAAAATCTAAAAAAATGAAGCGTCAAATCACTGACAAACAAATCGTTCAGACGCCCCTTCTTTGACTTTTATAACCCATTCACCTCGCGGCAAATGCAGACCAACAAATGGACCTTGTCCAGAGCGAAAGAGCGCACCTGACGCAGTATAAATCGACCATGAATCCTTTCTGCCTATTCCAGAACTCGAAATATCTCCTTTGGAAGGGTTCGGGTACACATGGAGCTCCTTACATCCCAATCTCGAATCGTTCACTCCGGTTTCATCTTGACATGCCAAACCACATGATTCCATTGAATCGAATGAGTAAACGCTGAAGTCCTGACCATTGACTTCCCATCCACATCCCGAAAGATATTGGCACGTTCCATTGATCAACGCCACACCCATCGCCATATCGCAGGTACCAAAATCAACTTCGCCCAGGTCGATGCAATCACCCTTTGTTCCAGTGCACTCACCTTCTACAAAGGAGGTTACACCACCGAAAAAAGTAGCAACACAATCGTTGGAATAAGTAACACCATCGCAACCGCACACGGGTTCCCAGAGCGTGGGACAAAGCAGATCGAGATCGATCAGCGTGCTGTCAACACATGCTTGTGCTGGGGATTCAGTACAGATGAATAAAAGAAATGGAGTTAAAAAGACGAGAATGAAGATTCGCATGATGCACGGAATTAAGTTGGATTTTCAAGATTCAAAGAAGCCTTGTGAATGAGCACGGCTCCAACAGCACCTCCGATGGGCCCAAAAACTAAGCCCAGTGGAAACGCCAAGAAAGGAATGGTCATGAACAAATAAAGCGGAAACCCAAGTCCCATTGGAGCGCTACCGAGAGAGCGAGAGGACCGGAGCCCCTCCCGACTTCCCAAGCCGTATCGTTCCCAAATGCAATCGAACATGGCTGCACCGTAGAACCACGAGCCCAAAGCCACGAACAACAGTGATGATAAGACCGCTACCAACGGTGCAAGGGGAGGAATAAAGAGTGCGACTAGAAAGCTACCAATGCCGAGAATCCCGGTCAAGGACAATTCGACCAAAAACAGTAGCATGGCAGATTTGACACCGCGAATCGTACCCTTCAAGAATAATTTCCAGCTCCACGAAGATTCAGAATCGTCATCTTTTACCGCCGCCGCACGCTCGGACAACATTGCAATCAATGGACCCAAAACAGCCAAAACAAAAAACTTGGTGACTTTCATGTTCAGAAGCAACGCCAAAGCAGCGAAAAGAATCTGCAACACCGGCCCCAACCCTCTGGTTATTATATGCTTTAGGAGCCCTGTGCTCCTCGACCAAAAAGAACCGTCAGCGGTCACGGCTGAAGACTGCCAAATCTCAAGAAATGAAGATTCGAGGATGGCTTCACGCAACAGACCTAAAGAATACCACCAAGCGCAAGCCATGCCGCCCCACGCAACCACAGCTGCAATGGCAAAGAATAAGATCCACGACTTCATGCCATGCTGTTGCATAAATCGGAAACTCATCCAAAATGCTCGCCAGCCCTCCATAAAAGTTGGTTTACCCCGCATGATGTCAAAGCTACGTTGTTGGCATCAAATTACTCAGGCTGCTCCAATCGAGCCTACAATGAAGAAATTGCATCATGCGAATTCATTTCATTGCCATCGGAGGAAGCGCGATGCACAATCTTGCATTGGCGCTTGCCGATGCTGGTCATCAAGTCAGTGGTTCAGACGATCAAATTTTGGAGCCTTCAAAAAGCCGATTGCAGGAGGCCGGATTGCTTCCCAAAAAAGAAGGCTGGGACCCCGAGACCATCACCCCTCAATTGGATTGTGTGATTTTGGGCATGCATGCTCGTCCTAATAATCCGGAATTGGCACGAGCCCAAGAACTAGGATTGACCATCCAGTCTTACCCTGAATTTCTTTTCAATTCAACAAAAAACGATCACCGCATTGTCATCGGAGGTTCACACGGAAAAACAACCATCACTTCCATGCTCTTGCATGCTTTTAAATGGAACAATAAACCGGTGAATTTCATGGTCGGTGCTCAACTCGACGGCTTTGACCGCATGGTTCAATTGGA
>DLQB01000098.1 GCA_002477505.1 Flavobacteriales bacterium UBA7443 | reverse complement strand
AACAAGGCGTCGGTGGCAGGGATGAATCGAAAGACAATCCAAGGGTTCGTCAACCGGCATTACCATCCTGAACAGATGGTTTTCAGCGTCGTTGGCGCTACGCCTTGGAAAAAGGTGCTTCGATTGTGCAAGAAATACTTCGGAGGCATGCCAAAGGCCAGCGGAGTTATGGATCGACAGCCTTTTGTTCCTTTCGCGCCATTTGACGTCCGTGTGACCAAAGAGATTCACCAAGTGCATCATGTCATGGGATGTACAACGTCTGGGAGTGACCATCCCGACCGGCTGGGCTTGGCGTTACTGGCGAATCACTTGGGTGGTCCCACCATGAATAATCGCCTGAGCCTCAATGTGCGCGAAAAGCATGGGATGGCGTATAACATCGAGTGCGCGTACTCGCCATACAGCGATGTGGGCTTATTCAGTGTCTACTTTGGCACGGATACCCGACTGCATGCACGAGCCGAAGCCCTGGTCCGGAAAGAGCTGAAGGCATTGCGGGAGAAGAAGTTGGGCGTACGTCAATTGCATGACATAAAGCAGCAGGTGGTAGGCCATGTTGCGCTTTCACAGGATTCGGGCAGCAGCATGATGACGGGACTCGGGAAAAGTTACCTTTTGTATGGACGGGTAGAAAGTTTGGAATCCGTTTTTGCGGCCATCGATGCCATCACGGCTGAAGACGTTTTGCGGTTGGCGAATGACGTGCTGGATGACTCAAAATGGAGCCATTTGGTTTACAAAAGCCGATGACTAGCGCGGTGAAATCCGATGCATGTCATTGTTGTCTTCTTCAATCTTGTTCTTGATGGAGCGTATTTTGAGGGCAATGCCTGCCCATTCTCGCTGATTGAGCTGCATGAGTTTTTGGATGGCTTTGTCGTCATTGTCCGCGCCCAATGCCACCAATGCAAGGAAATTGTATCCAAAATTATCCAGCCAGACAATGGCCTTTCCTTCCCCTTCCGCTCCCCGAACCAAGGCCATTAAGTGAGGGTGACCATTTTGCATGAGCCAAGTTCGAGCGGATTCAACGTGATGCAAAGCGTTGCACGTCAGTCCGAGCTCGGGATAACCATTTTGCATGAGCCATCGGTGAATGGCTCCATTTCCGGAGATGGCTTCTCCCCACGCTAACAAGACCTTGGCGGGATATTGCATTTTCCGAAGATAATAGGAGGTACCTTTGCTTGCAAGTGAAGCAAGAACGTGGCCCGGAAGAGCAAATCTTCTCTCCTCAATTTTGGTGGTTGTGCGCGAGCACTGTATTGTTCATGGCGAGTTTTGGCATGATCATGCCGGAGTTGCCGGGATTTTTGACGGCGCTTGGTCGACCCGATTTGATCGGGTGGATCGTCGGTTTGTTCACGATTGGAGCATTTGCATCACGTTTCATCAGCGGTCGGATTGCCGACGCGGCCGGTCGGCGGCCTGTGATGCTGTTTGGCACGTGGGTCACCATGGTAGCAGGCTTGGGTTACATCCTCATCGGGTGGTTGACGCCTGAGTTGACTACTTCGTACTCTGGGATTCCGTTGGTGGTTTGGTTGTTCTTGCTGCTGCGTCTTTTGCATGGCATGAGCACGGGGTTCCGGCCAACAGGAACAACGGCCTTCCTCACCGATACCACGCCCATTCGCAGAAGAGGGGAAGCATTGGGTTACCTCGGTGTCGCTGGCAATGCGGGCATGGCAGGAGGGCCCGCACTTGGCAGTTGGCTCACGGTGGAGTTCGGCTATGATGCTATGTTTTTGACTTCAAGTGGCCTTGGATTATTGGCCCTGCTTTTGACCATTCGATTGCCTGAATCGCTTCCGAATAGTCGGAAAGTGCGTTGGCAGGACCTCAACGTATTCAGCGGCCCGGTGCTGGATTGGTCGTCGTGGTCTGCTTCTTTGGCGCTGCTTCCGGTGGCATTTGCGTTTGGCGCCTTCCTCACAATCACACCGGACTTCGTTGATTCCTTGGGCTATGTGTACAAAGGATCCTTCAATACCATCATTGTTATCGCTTCCATATCCATGCGTTTGGTCGCTGGCAAGGCATCGGATCGCTTGGGCCGAGTTCCATTGCTCATCGCAGGATCTGGCCTTCTCGCTCTGGGAATGTTTGGTTTGGCGTGGGCTGAAACGCAACTCACAGCAGCATTGGCAGGCGTGATTTATGGCATGTCGATTGGCATGAATATGCCCGCAATATTTGCTTGGACAGCGGACCTTGCAAAACCCGGAAAGGTGGCGCTGGCTTTGGGTACGATGTTGATGGCCTTGGAAGTGGGAATCGGAGCCGGTGCGGTGTACTCAGGGTATCAGTTTGCAGGTGATCTCACCGCTATTCCCGGTCTTTACGCCACGTGCGGCGTATTCGGATTGGTGATGTTTTTGATTCTCCTCTTAACTCGAAAGCATTTGAAAGACCCGAGGAGGCAGGGCCTGGGCTCGTTCAATTGAAGCTTTCGTTTGCGAATAATCCTTTTGTTGAAATGAACGATAAAAGGTGGAAAAGTGCTTCAGCCACCCGTTGCGAGGCATGGTCTCTTCCTCGTTCTTTGTGTTATGGAAGATCTTATGGTGCAATTGGAGACGGCGCAACAAGAGCGGGTGAAGACCTTGAAGGAATTCATGCGATTGAAAAACGAACTTGCTCTGGCTCAGCGACGATGCGATGAGCTGCGATCCGAAAACAACGGATTAAAACATGCCCTGCTCGTTTCAGAAACGGAATTGCAGGCTTTGCATGCCTACGCTGCCGAAGTGGCGTAGTGTTCAATATTTAGAAAAGGCAAAAGGCGGGAAGTCCCCGCCTTTTTTGTGCCCTAAAACGAAAGATGCTTTACAATTCGATCCCTCCGCTCGACACGGGAAATGCGCGGTCGACTTTTTTAAAGAGGCCTTGTAAGACTTTTCCTGGGCCGATTTCGATGGCTTCCTGAGCCCCCATTTCAATCATCTTCCCCATGGATTGCGTCCATTTTACCGGAGCGGTGAGTTGCGCAATGAGATTGGTCCGAATTTCCGCGGGATCTTCCACAGGCATGGCTGTGACGTTTTGTACAATCGGGCATCGAGGGCTTGTAAAAGGAGCCTGTGCGATAGCCGCAGACAATCGCTCCCGTGCCGATTCCATAAGTGGCGAATGGAATGCCCCACCGACAGGCAGAACCAGTGCTCGCCGCGCCCCAGCCTCAGTGAGCGCCGAACACGCCGCGTGAATCGCTTCCACCTCTCCGGAGATCACAAGTTGACCGGGACAGTTGTAGTTGGCAGCGACAACAACGCCTGGGGTTTTTGCGCAGATTTCTTCCACTTGTTCGTCTTCCATGCCCAACACGGCGGCCATCGTTGACGGAGCGGCGTTGCATGCATCCTGCATGGCCTGGGCTCGTTCGGAAACCAGCTTCAATCCATCTTCAAACTGCAAGGCACCTGCTGCGACGAGGGCAGAAAATTCACCCAAGCTGTGGCCCGCGGCCATATCCGGTGCAAACCGTTCTCCCATCAATTCCGCCAAAATCACGGAATGCAGAAAGATTGCGGGTTGTGTGACAGAAGTTTGTTTCAAATCTTCATCGCTCCCTGAGAACATGGTGCTTGAGATTGAAAAGCCCAAAATGTCGTCGGCCTGTCGGAAACGCTCTTGAGCGATTTCGGAAGCGTCGAATAGATCCTTGCCCATTCCAGAGAATTGGGCTCCTTGTCCCGGAAAAACAAATGCTTTCATCGTGTTGATAGTCTTTTGAACCGGCGAAATTAAGGCATGAATTCGGATGGACGTAGCGAGGCGTTTAAATGTTCAATGACAGTCCTACCGATAGGACTTGCTTCAATTGAACGCCCGGTCCGATGTTGGGGATGATCACACCATCCACCTCTTCGGGGTTTTTGGTGAGGGCGATGTCATCGTCATAAATGACCGTGGCGCTGATGGTGGTTGTGAGCCACGAATTCACTTTCAAGGACAAGACATGGTCGCTGTAAATATCGATGTTTTGCGGGTTGTCCATGAAGTTTGAAAACAAGTCCAGTCGGATGGCGTATCCAATTTCCTCTGTGATTTTCCAGTTGGCGTTGAGCTTCAAGTAGCCCCCGACTTCGTAGCGGCTGGTCTCGCCGGGTGTTACACCGAATGCTCCCGCTTGCGAGAGGCTGTCATCCATGACCCATGTTGATTTGAACGTGATGGGAGCGAGAAAGACATTGATGGTCTTTTCGGGGTGTTTGTAGTCCATTCCGGCGGCGATGACACCATAGCCGGGGGAAAGCCAGTTGGAATTGAGTAGCGCGCGATTGGGTGCGCCATTTTCAATGGCATATCCGGGGGCGAGTTGGGACCGAAAATGCGCCATGACGGTCAT
>DLQB01000038.1 GCA_002477505.1 Flavobacteriales bacterium UBA7443 | reverse complement strand
TTTCACTGTGAACGGTTCGGGCGCCGGAAAGCCCGTATTCCGGCTTGGCGGCAATTACCAATTGGCGGAAGCAACGTTTCTGCGAAGCAGCTACGGCCAGGGGTTCCGGTTCCCAACCATTGCAGAACGCTACATCCGCACGGGACTGGGTGCCTTGCAGATCTATCCGAATGAGGAATTACGCCCGGAATACTCTTGGTCCGCTGAGGTTGGGTTGAAACAAGGGTTCAAGGTGGGGCCTTTCGCAGGATTCCTAGATCTGGCCGTGTTCCGCCAGGACTTCAGAGATTTCATTGAATTTACCTTTGGTCCCTGGGGGCCTGATGAAGACGAACAGCCCAACGAGGGGAATGCCTATGGACTGGGTTTCATGAGTGTGAATACCGGTGGAAGCAGGGTGACTGGAGGAGAAGTCTCAATCAACGGCCGCCTGCAATTGGACCGCATACGGGTCGATGTGCTTACCGGGTACACCTACACCAATCCCATCAGCACCACCCCAGGATTCAATTACAATCCCGACACCACATCGAATTATGCGGCAACGTATTACAGCACCAGCCACGATACCACAGGCTTGATTTTGAAATACCGTTCCCCTCATGTTTTCCGCTTTGACGCTCAAATTTCAGGAGCGAAGTGGTTTGGCGGGTTGAGCGCCCGCTACCAAACCAATCTTCGGAATTTCGACCAAGCATTCATCGCTTTTGAAGAAAATCCGGCCATTTCTGGCATCAATTGGGGTGCAAGGGCGTGGTTGGAGCAGAACCCTTCACTGCCATGGGTCATTGATGCCCGCTTCGGACGCGAATGGTCCAACGGACACAAAATTACATTGGTCGTGAACAACATTGCCAATGCCGAATATGCCATTCGACCGATGTCGATGGAAGCGCCTCGTTTGACTACTTTGATGTATACCTACGAAATCAAATAATGAGCGACGCACATCCGAAACTGGTTGGCATCATTCCGGCTCGCTGGGGTTCAACGCGATTTCCGGGCAAACCGCTGGCCGAATTGGAGGGTAAAACGGTCATTGAACGGGTCGTTGAAAAAACCTTGAGTGCCGGCGTTTGTGATGCCGTTTTGGTCGCCACTGACGATGACCGCATCGCGCAAGCCGCGGAGCGCGCTGGGGCCGAAACCCGCATGACTGACCCTAAACTGGCCAACGGCACGTTGCGCAGTCACGCAGCGCTCGTCCAGTGGGAAGCCGATCAGAAAACAACGGCGGAATGGATCATTAATATCCAAGGAGATGAACCTTTTGTGCACCCCGAACAACTGCAAAAACTCGCGCAATTGATTCGAAAGCCAGGAGCTGGAATCGCCACATTGGCTCGGCCCAAGACCGCCGATGATCCCGAACGCGAAAATCCAAACCGCGTCAAAGTCACCTGCGATTTAAATGGATCTGCGCTTTATTTCAGCCGATCACCGATTCCCTCAAGTCCTGGACCTTGGCTCGAACACGTCGGTCTTTATGCGTTTTCACGAGGGGCACTAGAAGCCCTCACCCACCTTCATGCTACGGAGTTGGAGCGACGGGAACGATTGGAACAACTCCGGTGGCTGGAACACGGTTGGAACATTGCTGTGGGGCGCACCCGTCACTCCACACACGCAGTTGACACCCCTGAAGATTTGAGTCGTTTGCGTAACTTATTGAAAAGCGGCAATTTGAATTAGATTTGTGTTCTACCATTCAATCAACTCATGTTCCGTTTTCCCCTCGTCGTATCTTGCGCGCTCTTTGCAATCGCTTTCACGTTCGCAGTAGCCAGTAGCTCCTGCAATTCCTCTGACTCTTCCATGGCATCTCACAACCAGCCCGAATTGACTGAAGCTCAATTTCCAGCTCCTCCAACAGCTGAAAAACAAACCCATATCACCGCGATTCACGGCCTTCAATTGGAAGACGATTATTTCTGGATGCGTTTGAGTGACGAACAGAAGGAGGCAGCTGAACCCGATGAACAAACCGCCAAGGTTGTGGATTACCTCAACCGGGAAAATGACTACACGAAAGAGGTGATGAATGGCACCGAAGCCTTTCAAGAGAACTTGTTCAACGAAATCGTGGGGCGCATCAAACAAGACGACCAAAGTGTGCCGCTCTTGGACAATGGTTACTACTACTACAGCCGCTACGAAGAAGGCAAGGAGTATGCTATTTATTGCCGAAAGCTGGGGTCCCTCGAGGCGGAAGAACAAGTGATGCTCAACGTCAATGAGATGGCAGAGGGCTTCAATTACTATGCCGTCGGTGGTCAATCCGTTAGCACCAATAATAATTTGCTCGCATTCAGTGTTGATACCGTGAGCCGGCGCGAATACACGCTGCAATTCAAAGACCTCACCACCGGCGAAGTCTTGGCCGACCGCATCCCTGGAACCACGGGCGGTGCCACGTGGGCAAACGACAACAAAACCGTTTACTACTCCAAAAAAGACCCCATCACCTTGCGGTCTTCTCGCATCTTCAAACACATTCTTGGAACGGATGCGAGCGCAGACGTCCTCGTCTTTGAAGAAGCTGATGAAACATTCAGCTGTGGCATTGGCAAGTCAAAAAGCGAGCAGTACTTGATGATTGCGAGCTATTCCACGGTGAGCAACGAATGGCGTTATTTGGATGCGAATACCCCGAACGGTGAATGGAAAATCATTCAGCCGCGGGAACGCAACCTCGAATACAGCTGCAGCCATTATGGAGAGCACTTTTACATCACCACGAACCGGGATGCTAAAAACTTCAAGCTGGTGCGCACGCCAATCCATGCAACGACCTACGAAAACTGGGAAGACGTCCTGCCCCACCGCGATGCAACCTTGCTCGAAGGCGTGGACATTTTCAAAGACTATTTGGTGGTTTCAGAGCGTACAGAAGGCTTGAATCAAATTCGTGTCAAGCGCTGGGACGACGCAGAGGATTACTACATCCAATTCCCCGATCCTGCTTACTCGGCCTATGTTGGAGCCAACCCTGATTTTGACACCAAACAACTGCGCTATGGTTACAACTCCATGACCACGCCAAGCTCTGTTTTCGAAATGGATATGGTGAGCCAAGCGACGAACTTGCTCAAGCAGCAGGAAGTCCTAGGAGGCTCGTTTGACCCTGCAAACTACGAGAGTGAACGCGTCATGGTTGAAGCACGCGATGGCACCAAAGTCCCTGTATCGATTGTTTCACGCAAAGGGGTCAAAAAGGACGGCAATAATCCTTTCCTGCTCTATGCATATGGAAGCTATGGCTACAGCATGGACGCGGGTTTCTCCAGCACTCGCTTGAGCTTGCTCGACCGAGGTTTTGTCTATGCGATTGCCCACATCCGAGGTGGACAAGAGATGGGCCGCGATTGGTATGAGGACGGAAAGATGTTCAACAAGAAGAATACCTTCACGGATTTTGTCGACTGTGGGCAAGCCATGGTAGACTTGGGTTACACATCGCCACAACACCTATATGCCATGGGCGGTTCTGCAGGAGGTTTGCTCATGGGAGCTGTGATCAACATGGCACCTGCCCTATTCAATGGGGTCATTGCCGCAGTGCCATTTGTGGACGTCATCAACACCATGTTGGACGAAAGCATTCCACTGACCACCGGTGAATTTGACGAATGGGGCAATCCGAAAAACAAGGATTCCTTTGATTACATGATGTCTTACAGCCCTTATGACAACGTAACGGCACAAGATTACCCTCACATGCTGGTGACCACGGGTTATTGGGACAGCCAAGTGCAGTATTGGGAGCCTGCGAAATGGATGGCCAAGCTGCGCGACACCAAGACGGGTGAAAACTTACTCGTCATGGACTGCAACATGGAAACAGGCCACGGCGGTGCTTCGGGTCGCTTCAAACGACTCCGAGAAACTGCCATGGAATACGCGTTCTTCATGATGCTCGAAGGCATCGAAGAATAAGCACAAACCCCATGAAGCGGTTTCGCCGGTTGACCAAAGAAGAACTCGATGCCGTGCGTCCTGAATTTGTGCGGTACCTCGCATCAGAAGGCATTGCAGCGGACGATTGGGCCAAGAAGCAGGTCCATCATCCCGAGGAAGTCGACGCTTGCCTCGATGCGTTTAGCGAACGTTTCTGGGAAGGTGCAACAGCGGCCATCAAATGTGTGGAGCACTCTCCCTCCGAGGAAGATGTTTGGATGTTCCGATTCGATGAAACGTCAGCTCAATTGATTCGGTGTCTGCGTGCCAACGGCTCCGTAACTTGGTCACAAGGCGGGAAAAAATTCGAGCAAGAAGCCCGTGGCCAAGAAATCTTTCAATTGCTCGAACAGGGCGCGAGGCCGTGTGATTCGGAGCGATTCAGCGCCTTCCAAACGGAGATGAAGTCTACGACCGAAAAGGAAAGTTAAGCCGGAAGCGGCCCCTTGCGGAAGGCACTATCTGGCAATTCAAATCCGCGTTGTGCAAGCCAAACAGCTACGTCCGATTCCACCGGATTGTGCCAACGCGTCTCGAGTCCTGCCGCATGAGCCCCCTTCACATGTTGCTCACTGTCGTCAATGAAAACAGCTTTCCGCGGATCCACCCTGTGCCGCGAACAAAGCGACAAGAAAGCATCAGGATCAGGCTTTCGAATGCCCATTTCATGGCTATAATGGATTCCTTCAAACGCCTTCCTGAATGCCATAAGTCCAAACCGATCCTCCATCCACGCTTCAAACACATTTGCATGGATGACGTTGGTATTGGAAAACAAAAAGAGCCGGGTCTGCCGTCCCAAGGCTTGAACCAGCGGAATGCGCGAAGGGTGCATACCGGTCAAGATGGAATTCCAAGCCTCAACGACTTGTAACCGCGTTGTTCCCGGCGCGCAATGGGCTTCCATTTGGGTATAAAAGTCATCCGGGCTAATCCGACCACATTCCAAGTCATCAAACATCGGAGACTGTGCCGCTTGCTTATACAGTCCGGCAAAATCGGCCACCCCAAGTGCTTCAAACGCACGAACAGGCGCCGCATAATCAATGTCGTAGAGTACGCCACCAAAATCCAAAATAAGCGCCTCAGGAAGGGGACGGTGTGCCATGACCGAAGTAAGATCAATGCACCTGACCCACACGCTTCAACCAAGCGCGTTTCGTCGATTCATCGCTTCGGAGTTCGGCCAAATTCCTTCGGGCCTGGCCCTCTTCGAAATGGGTGGCAAACGTTACCAAGTGCAATCCATTTTCCTGCTTGAAAACTTCCGAATCAAAGCCTTTTTCACTCAAATCCTTCGAAAGGTTTTGCGCATTAGATTCAACGGAAAAAGAGCCGGCAACCAATAGAAATACCGCATCATTTTTCGTCGCCACCACGGGCTTGATCGAAACTGTACTCGTCGAAAGCTTCCCGTTCTCCGCAGCATTCGTTTCCTCTTCGCTCTTCGTCACCATTGTTGACGCTGCAGCTGGCTCAGCAATTGATTCCCAAACAGGAATTGCTTCTTCCTCAAATCTGGGCTGATAACGCGCCTCCTCATACGACTGGATATGCACAGGAAGGGTACTCATGAGTGCTGCCTCGCCGTCCATTCCGTCCATGAAGAACATGCCAGCACCGCCCAAAACAGGAACGGCAATGGCTGCGGCTATCCTCAACCAGGGCGCCTCTGCACGTTGTTCTTCCAATCGCGGCAATGGGATGATGCGTTTCGCTGGCAACGAACGCATCGATTCATTGCTCTGATTGATCGGCTGCAGTGGGATACGCTTCAATCCAAAAGATCGCAAGATCCGCTCCATTTCCTCATCCGGCATGAATTGCATGCGCCCTTCTTGGCCGACAAACAACCGTCCTACCTGATGAATTCGAACCGTTTTGCCGCTTTGCATTGCCGACTTCAGCACCGATGCCTCGGATTCTACTGCCCCCAAGGCCTCGTCCAAAGAAAGGCCCGACTTTTGGGCAATGGCTTGGACCAAAACACCGTCATGGTGAACGATTCGTTCGTTGAACAAGATGGTTCGAGAGGGTGGAATCAACTCTTGACGCTTGTCGTCATACCGCGCCGGTTTTCGGTTGCAAACAAATCCGCCCAATCCCGGAACAACGATGCAATCGTGGTCCAAAAACAAGCGGTGGAGGTGGTGATCAAGGAGGTTCATGGTGTCACTGTACGTGCCTATGCGCCTTCGAATGTAGGAGAAACAATCGGGTCTTGCAAGGCCAGACAGCCGATTCCAACTGCTGAAGATTGGATCAGCGCACCAGCGATACCGTGCCGGACTTCAATCTAGGTCCATCACGCATTTCGTAGCGCATGCGCCAAACGTATACCCCGTCCGGAACGAAATGGTCAGAATCGAGCATTTGATTGTTGCCGATCCAGGGTTCATTGGGGTCCTCACTGTAAAAAACCACATCCCCCCAACGATTGAAAATCTCCAACCAAAACCCTCGCGGTTC
>DLQB01000029.1:17949-21004 GCA_002477505.1 Flavobacteriales bacterium UBA7443 | reverse complement strand
GAGGATGTTCGGCAAATCACGGAAGCGGTTCATTTCAAGCGAAAAATGGGAGTCGAGCACCTCGTGATTGTGGGCGGATATGACGCACCGTTGGTCGCTGATTTGTTGCGCGATAACGAGGTCGCAGTCATGGTCAAGCGGGTGCACACACTGCCTCGTTTTGCTGAGGATGACGTGGATATGCCGTACCGACTGCCGAAACTGCTGGAAGATGAAGGCGTCTTGTATTGCCTTCAAAATGCGGGAGACATGGAGCACATGGGGACTCGAAACCTGCCCTTTTATGCCGGCACGGCTCACGCCTATGGCTTGACGTATGAGCAGGCGGTGCAGAGCATCACGCTGAGTGCAGCGCGCATTTTGGGTGTGGATGATTTTTGCGGAAGCTTGGAGAATGGAAAGGACGCCACACTCTTCATTTCCGAGGGTGACGCCCTTGATATGCGGACGAATTATTTGACGCAAGCATTCATCCAAGGCCGAACCATTGATCTGGACAACCGGCAACGTCAGTTGTATCGAAAGTATCAGACCAAATACGGAGCGCCTATTTTGGACTAAAGTGACCGTGTCGTGCGTTTACCTGAATTGAACGTAGAGCTCTTTAGGCGTCTTTATTTCGAACCGAAACGTCCGTTTTTCTTCCTGACCAGCGGGCACTTCAAGGTCCCAAATCACGCGTCCTGAATCCTTTTCAACTTCGGCGCCATCCAACTTTAATCGGTTGATTTCAATGTCTTCGTTGTTGGCGATTGGCAACTGATCATCGACTTGAATATGAATGGGTGCTTTTTTGCGATTGGAAATGGTGAACACATATTCTCTCAATTGCTCCCGTTTTCCGCTGATCAAGCTTGTTCGATCTTCTCGTGCTGTCCGTTTTTTGCGCACTTGAATTGCGGGATCTGGACCGAGTGAAATGGACAGGGTGTCTTCGGCAAAATCCAGTTTGAGTTGACTTTCTCCAACGTAATCATCCTCGAAATAGATGTGCATGCGGCCGTTGATCAAGTCGAGTTCTTCCCAATCGCTAAAAAGTGCTGTGAGGTAGACTTGTTGATCCAGTTTGGGCGTGCACTGGTAGAGGTAATCTACCGACAATTGATGCTCCAAGACACGCACCGCGTGGGATTTTCCATCCGAAGGAATGGTGTACCGTGCGTCCACGTCGAACCGGGTTTGTGTGGGATTGTGTTCAATGGTTACAGGCGCGAATGTCATTTGCTCTGGAGTATCGAAACTCGCACGGCGCCTTGCCCTTGGAGAGAACAATGCCTCGCGTTCCTCGTCGCTAGAAACGGTGATTTCACTGAGGACCTCAGCGGCTGGAGCGAGTGCTATGTTCATGACGGGATCGCTGATGTTGATGCTTTCCATGGTGTGTCCAATGGAACTGCACATCACTTGGCTGACCCCTTGGGGCACAGAAAGAGAATAGAAACCATTGATGTCGGTTGTGGCTGCATTGGATCCCGCAGCGACTCTTGCGCCAATGAGGGGTTGGCCGCTCGCGTCGTACAATTGGCCGCGAATTTCGCGCACGTTTGGGTTGTATGGTTGCGATTTCAACCATGCATTGGCGTTGCCTGAATGTGCTTGAAGGCCCTGCCTACCATCCAAGCTCCAAGGCTGCAATTGTGGCTTCGACCGATTTTTGCTCGGTGTGCCTGTGGCAATGCTCAGTCCAACGTCGCCCCATTCCTCCCCAGTATTCTGATACACAAGCGCTTGGTATTCCAATTTGAGAGGCTCTGTTATTTCTGAAACGCGGGCATTGTACGATGGATTCCAACCCGCATTGTTCATCCAATAGCTGAGGAGCATTTCACCATTGGTGGCTTTTACGGCATCTACATTCACAAGGATTTCGAGAAAGGTTTCTGTTTGCAGATTGGGAAGGGCTTGCATGGCCGCATTTAGATCCGCAATTTCTTCTTGGATCCTTGAAATCTCGGTGTCGATTTCGAGTCGACCTTTTTGGATTGCTTCAAACCGCTCTCGGAAAAACGTGGAGGCTTGCATCAATCGTTCGAGATCTACGCCGCTGTCTTTTACAGTGAAACCTTGGTTATTCAGTAGTAATTGCTCTTCACGGTTGAAGATCAATTTGCGGGCTTCGATGGGGCCAATTTTTTTCTGAAGTTTACTGCTCTGGCGTTGCAGTTCTCTGACGCGACTGGCGGTGGTTGCGCCGCTCAGCGTATCTGTTTGATAACGATGCGAGATACTCAACACTTGGAAATCACCGTCTCCTGTGAGGCGCAATTGTGCGGGATCGATGGCGGTGTTGAGTTTGGAAAAGATGACTGTGGTCAATCCCGGATTGAGTTTTACCGGTGCAACGCGTTCCACTTGTGCCCCCTGCTGATAGACCACGACATGGTCGATTTGCGTGGACAATGATTGCGGATTAGAGGTCTCCGTTGAACGCAATGAAGGTTCTAATTCTCCTGCAAAAAGCGGGGCGAAAGCGAGCAAGGCAAGCAATGTCCCGCCTGCAATCTGTGCAGCGTTGGATTGGAGAGGAAAGGAGAGATAGCTCATGGTGTTGAGGGGATTGTGGTTCAATCCCTCTTCACCAAGGAGCATGCCAAAGCTGAGAACAGGTCTAAAAACCAATCTTGGAACGCACGCGCTGCAGCACAGGTTGAGCCACCGCTCGAGCCCGTTCCGCTCCTTTGGCGAGTTCGGCATCGAGCATGGCTTTGTCGCTCATCCACCGATTGAAATCATCACGCTCCTGAGCAAAGCCGTCAACGAGCGCATCCAAAAGGTCCTTTTTGGCATGGCCCCATCCGTATCCGCCGGCACGGAGTTTTTCAGCCATCGCATCGGCATCAGCAGCACTCGCAACGAGCTGGTACAACTGCCACACCACCGAACCATTGGGTTCCTTTGGATCCTCAAGTGGAGTTGCATCGGTGATGATGTTTTTGTTGATGTGTTTTTTCAGCGCGTTTGGCGCATCGAAAATATTGATCGTATTGCCCTTGGACTTGGACATTTTTTCTCCGTCCACACCGGGAATCAGCTGCGTTTCTTGCCGAACCATTTC
>DLQB01000029.1:2552-17833 GCA_002477505.1 Flavobacteriales bacterium UBA7443 | reverse complement strand
AAAATATCTGCTGCCATGAGCATGGGGTAAGAGAAAAGGCCACTATTGACATCCTCCAACCGGTCGGACTTGTCTTTGAAACTATGCGCAAGGGTCAACCGCTGATAAGGGAAGAAGCAATTCAAATACCACGCGAGTTCGGTGACTTCTGCCACGTCGCTTTGCCGATAAAAAACGGATCGTTGGGTGTCCAAGCCGAAGGCAAGCCATGCCGCGGCCACCGCATAGGTGTTGTCGCGAAGTTCAGAGCCCCCTTTGATTTGTGTCAAGGAATGCATGTCTGCAATGAACAGAAACGATTCGTTGTCATCTTGATGTGCCAAATCAATGGCGGGTCGAATCGCTCCCAACAGATTTCCTAAGTGGGGAGCGCCAGTACTCTGAATGCCGGTAAGAATGCGTGCCATACCCTACAAATTTAAGGGTTGACCCCTTGCCCACCTTCCGAGAAATGACTGGAATTGTGAACCACTTCATTGGCAGGGACGAATTGAGCGCGGAAGGCGTCGGCCCACAAGGTGTCTGGACGATCGCCAAACCCCACAGCAAAGCACTGCAATGCCGAAGGCAGCGCCTCAATCGGATAGCGCAAGCTCGCTCGGGTCCATCCGTTGGCGTGATCACCTGATGAGGCAACAGGGATTTGCCTCACCCATTGAGCGGACCCATCGTCCCATTGGGCTTCCATGACCCATTCAAACTGCAAATCGTTTCGACCGGCATGCGCAGAACCATGCCAGAACCAACAGCTCGCTTCGAGGGTTTTTCCTTGCCAAGAGGAATCAGGATGAAGCGATGCAATGTGGGTGTATGCATTGCCAACCCCTTTTTTAGCGCCAGATCCTTCCAATGCGAATGGAATAGGTTGTTCGTCCAATCCGTCGAACGCAATGTCGGATTTGCCTTCCAATGGCATGGCCCAAGGTTCGGATTCTGCGTCTTTGATGAGCCATTCCCCAAGTTTCATCGTTCGGACACTGGGGTGGTCTGTGGGTTGCGCTCGACGCCACAATGACCAATCGTCCTGCAACCAGGTGGATGGGTCGTCGCAGGCATAAAGTAAGATGACCTTCTGTTCGTCAGCGGGTCGAAATTCGTTTCTCAACGCGCGGGTTAGACCGGGATGGGACATCCATTCGGCCAAAAGTCGGGATTCGGGAATGCTTGTTCGGGTCAAATGGGTGGCGGTAGTGGGCAGACCGCTGTGGAAAGCAGAGGCCAAGGTTTTTCGATGGGCTTTCACCGTACCTGCTCGCCCGACGCATTCACTTCCCATTTGAAACCAGGGCACGGGGTGAATGGCCGCTGCTTGTGTGCGTTTTGCGATATCGACTACCGATTGGGTTTCGGTGTCAATCGTCGCAAAGCAATTGGGTTGAATCTCCATTTCGTTGTTGCACTCTTCTTGCATCCAGAAGGCGTCCAGAGCGAAAAGCAAAACAAAGGCCCAAGGAAGCCAGCGCATTTGGCGATGATTTGATGCGAATTGGAAGCAAGAATAGGCGGCTAGAACAGGGATGGTCCAAGCCGCTACCCAGACAAACCGTCCAATGGCTCGGAATTGCATGAAAAGGGGCCACTGCTCGAGCCATTTGTTCTTGCCCGTGAGAAAGGGTTCTCCAACTCCTACCGCGTACAACGTGAGGGAAGCCAATGCAACGAGAACAAGGGTCGGATGCTTGTGGGTGAGCAGCGAGCGGAAATTTCCAAAGCGCGGGATGATTCGGAGGAGCAGGAGAAGAATGATCAACCAAGTACCCGCTCCCCAAAACCCCCAACCTTCCCAAGTATTAAGTCCCCAGCCCAACTCTCGCCGCAATGCACCTAGGCCGCCATGACTGGGCAACAAAGCGGCATTCCATGTGGAAACGTTGTCCCAGAACCCGAATGGCTGATCCGTTCGGAAGGGATGATTGTCCGTGGCCTTGAGCAGGGCTACATACGCCACGAGTGGTGCGATTGTCGCAACCGCTATTTGCCCCAACCGATGGGTTTTCTTGAGGTAAGATGGCCAATTAGCGAGCACGTGAAAACCAGCGATTAGTCCAGCGAAGGCGGCTGAAATGGCACCGAGATAAGCGTGTGTCAGAAGCAAAATGAGCAAATGAATGCTTTGAAGAAAAACCCATTTCCATCGCTTGTTTTCCAACCACTTCACCTGAAGATACCACGCAAGGGGAATGGCGTAGGTATAGGCCATCGCGTAGTGCCCGGTCCACCGCAGTGCCTGGGGATGACACAAAGGCAAAAGACTGCAAAAAAGGAGGACCCAAGTTCCGCGAACGTGGTAAGAGGCTAAGAGCTTTACCAGGATGAAAGCGGTGAATCCAAAACTGAATAGGATGGCGATGTGCAGAATGCCTGCGGTCCATTCGGCAGGAATGACCTCAGGGACGAATCCACCTAAAATCCAGGCCAAAAGAGGGTGGCCGTCGGTGTAGAAAACGTGCTCGGTGAATGGCCAGCCCATGCCGGAAAATTCCCAGCCGTTGCCCTTGCCATGTGCCAATTGCCAGGCCAAGGTGTAAATGTTTTTCACCGAATCCCGGCTCGAAGCAAGCAACGAGTTGTTGGGCTGAAAAACGGCTTGTGGGTAACTGACCGCTGTCCAAAGCCACGTGAGCAGCGCGGCTGCTAGTGCATCTTGGTGTTGGGAGAACAGAAAGCGAAGGGCTTTCATCTCAGTCCTCAGCAGTATTCGTCAAAGGCTAACTTGAGGTTGTCCGCGATCATTTCCGCGGTGCGTCCCTCGATGTGGTGCCGTTCAATCATGTGCATGAGCCGGCCATCTTTGAAAAGGGCGATGCTCGGGGAGCTTGGGGGGTAAGGCAACATGAACTTTCGAGCACGATCGACTGCGTCTGTGTCCACACCGGCAAAGGCTGTGGTTTTGTGGTTGGGCAACTTGCTGTGCTGCAATGCGAGCTTCACACCCGGTCGCATGGAACCGGCGGCGCAACCGCAAACACTGTTGAGCACGACCAAGGTCGTTCCGTCTTGCTTCAGTGCGTTATCGACATCTTCAGCTGTGATCAATTCGGTTACTCCGACTTCGGTCAAGTCGGTTTTCATAGGGGCTACTAGTTCGGGAGGATACATGGAATCGGATGTTGTATGAATTATTCTTCGTCTTTCGCAGGCGCTGTAGACTGAAGGAAAAGTTCGGTGTACTGTTCGTCGTGAATGGGACTCGGCGCATCAATCATGACGTCGCGACCCGAGTTGTTTTTGGGGAATGCGATGAAATCCCGAATGGAATCGCTACCGCCAAACAGAGAGCACAGGCGGTCAAAACCCAACGCGAGGCCACCATGGGGGGGAGCGCCGTATTGGAAAGCATTCATGAGGAAACCAAATTGTGCTTCGGCTTCTTCAGGGGTAAATCCTAGCAAATCGAACATCCGCGCTTGTACCGCTTTGTCGTGGATTCGGATGGATCCTCCTCCAATTTCGACACCGTTGATGACCATGTCGTAAGCATTGGCGCGGACGGCTCCTGGATCGCTATCGATGAGGTCGAAATGTTCGGGTTTGGGCGAAGTGAAGGGGTGGTGCATCGCATGGAAACGCTCGGAATCCTCATCCCACTCGAGCAGCGGAAAATCAACCACCCAGAGGGGCTTGAAATTCTTCGGATCTCGAAGGTCCAGGGCTGACCCCATGTGCAATCGGAGTTCGTTGAGCTGGTTGCGCACCTTATTCAAGTCACCAGACAGCATCAGGATCAAGTCGCCTGCAGCAGCTTCGGAGTGTTGGGCCCAGGCGGCGAGGGACTCACCATCGAAGAATTTGTCAACGGATGATTTGAATGTGCCGTCGTCATTGCATTTGCAATAGACAAGCCCTTTTGCTCCGATTTGCGGACGCTTGACCCAGTCGGTGATCTTGTCCAGTTGCTTTCTCGTGTAGTTCGCGCTTCCTGGGACAACAATGCCCAGAACGGCTTCAGCACTGTCGAAAACGCCGAATCCTTTGCCTTGTGCGACAGGGCTGAAATCAACGAATTCCATGCCAAAACGCACGTCAGGTTTGTCACTTCCATAGCGCTCCATGGCTTCGTCATACGTCATTCGCGGGAACGATTCAATTTCCACATTCATGACCACCTGAAACAAGTGGCGCACGAGATTCTCAAACGTATTGAGCACATCTTCTTGCTCCACAAACGCCATTTCACAGTCAATTTGCGTGAATTCCGGTTGGCGGTCCGCTCGTAAGTCCTCATCGCGAAAGCACTTCACGATTTGGTAGTAACGATCATACCCACTCACCATAAGCAGCTGCTTGAAGGTCTGTGGACTTTGCGGCAATGCATAAAATTGTCCGGGATTCATTCGGGAAGGCACCACAAAATCACGGGCACCTTCAGGAGTTGATTTGATCAAATAGGGGGTCTCCACTTCAATGAATTCAATGCCATCGAGGTATTTACGGGTCTCAATGCTCAGCCGATGCCGGAGCATCAGATTGGCCTGAACCGGATTTCGCCGCAGGTCGAGGTAGCGGAATTGCATCCGCAAGTCATCCCCTCCATCGGTTTCATCTTCAATCGTGAAAGGGGGAGTCTTGCTTGCGTTGAGGACCTCCAGTTCAGTGACAATGATCTCCACATCCCCTGTGGACATTTGCGCATTCTTGGATTCTCGAATAATGACCTTTCCCGTCACTTTGACAACAAATTCCCGCCCAAGCTTTCTTGCTTTCAAACAAAGGTCCTCATCGGTGTCCATATTGAATGCGAGCTGGGTGAGCCCATATCGGTCCCTCAAGTCCACAAAGGTCATTCCTCCCAAGTCTCGGGTTCGCTGGACCCAACCACTTAGAGTGACGCTTTCTCCGGCGTGCTCGGCGCGCAGGTCGCCGCATGTGTGCGTTCTATGCATAATTCACGTGAAATTTTGAGCCGAAGCTCTTCCGTGCAAAGGTACTTCCGGAATCGGCTACTTTTCGAATGGAATGGGTGTCGGATTTTTGAACACTATTCTCTCTTGAGATTCAATCGAGTCCTATCGGAAGCGCCTTAAATTAGCAACATGGAGCAACACAGAAAACGCCTCAACGATATGCGCGCTCAAGCCAAATTAGGGGGAGGAGAAAAGCGCATCGCTGCACAACATGCCAAAGGAAAACTGACGGCGCGCGAGCGCATCGATTTATTGATGGATCCGGGAAGCTTCGAGGAGTTGGGGATGTTGGTGAAGCATCGGTCGACCAATTTTGGGTTGGAAAAACAACAATTTTTGGGGGACGGTGTGGTCACGGGGTTTGGTCAGGTCAATGGCCGATTGGTCTACGTGTTTTCGCAAGACTTTACGGTTCTTGGCGGTTCCTTGGCTGAGGCGCACGCGGCGAAAATTTGCCGCATCATGGACTTGGCAATGCAGAACGGCGCACCGCTCATCGGGTTGAATGACAGCGGCGGCGCCCGAATCCAAGAAGGGGTTTCTTCGCTCGGGGGATATGCAGATATCTTCTATCGAAACGTCAGGGCGAGTGGGGTGATTCCACAATTGAGCGCGATCCTTGGGCCGTGCGCTGGAGGGGCCGTTTATTCCCCAGCGTTGACGGATTTTATTTTCATGGCAGAGGGCACGAGCTACATGTTTGTTACGGGACCCAATGTGGTCAAAACAGTGACCCATGAGGAAGTCACCAGTGAAGATTTAGGGGGCGCAAAAACCCACGCCATGAAATCAGGAGTCACGCATTTCACGGCACCCAACGAAGCAGCCGTGATCCAGCATCTGAAAACGGTCCTGGGTTATTTGCCCCAAAACTGCGAAGATGAGCCGGCTTTGCTGGCGTACGAATCAGGCAACGAGGAACGGCCTGCGTTGGATGGCATTGTGCCCGAGAGTGCTTTGCAGCCATATGACATCCGCGGGGCCATTCAAGAAGTTTGTGATGTAGATTCTTTTACCGAAGTTCAAAAAGATTTCGCCGAAAACATGGTTTGTGGTTTTGCACGATTGGCGGGCAGGAGCATCGGGATTGTAGCCAATCAACCGGCTTTTCTCGCGGGTGTTTTGGACATCAAGGCGTCCACCAAAGCGGCTCGTTTTGTCCGCACATGCGATGCGTTTAACGTCCCGTTATTGGTCTTTGAAGATGTACCCGGCTTCTTGCCTGGAACGGACCAAGAATGGAATGGAATCATCACGAACGGCGCAAAGTTGTTGTATGCATTTAGCGAGGCGACGGTCCCAAGAATCACGGTCATTACACGCAAAGCGTACGGCGGAGCCTACGATGTGATGAACAGCCAACACATTGGTGCAGACTTAGTTTACGCTTGGCCTACCGCAGAGATCGCGGTGATGGGAGCCAAGGGTGCTGCGGAGATTATTTTCAAGCGCGAAATTGCCAATGCAGACGATCCGAAGGCAGTCTGGGAGGAAAAGGAAAAAGAATACGCCGAACTATTTGCGCATCCGTACAATGCAGCGGCCCGGGGCTACGTCGACGAAGTTATTCTGCCGCGCAACACCCGGGCCAAACTGATCAGCGCTTTTGAAATGCTGAAAAACAAAGTGGATCAGCTGCCACGCAAGAAGCACGGCAACTTACCCCTTTGAGGTTATTGTATGCGTTTGATGGAGCAGCCGATGGCTTTTGTCTCCGCGACGTCGCAGGCCTTCCCCTTCTTCAAAGCAGTCATGGCGTCCATGACATAGTTCGCTTGAACAGCACTAGCATCGCTGACATTGTCGTCCAATGACCCGCGGTATACCAGCTCCATGTCTTTGTTGAACAAGTAAACATGAGGGGTTTTCAACGCGCCGAAGGCATCTGCGACCCGGTGCGCTTTGTCCATGAGGTAAGGCATTTTGTACCCTTCGGCCTTGGCATGTTCTTGCATCGCTTCCATGCTATCATGGTTATCGCGCTTTGCTTCGTTGGAATTGACGAGGACCATGCCGACGCCCATGCGTTGCGCTGCTTCGTTGGTGGCATTGTAGCGCCCTTCCCACCCGTCGCTTTTGCTGCCATTGCCGACGACAAATGGGCAGGTATTGCAGCTGAAAACAACGAGCAAACCGTTGGGGCCTGCAGCAGATTCCAGGGTCATCATTGTGCCGTCTACATTGGCCATGGCCGCATCGGCAAGTGGCGCTTTCGCACCGATGGCCAACTCAGGCTGCGGTTCATTCACGGTAAAACCAGCACTTGTCAAGAAAGCAGCGGTGAAAATTGCCACCGCGCTGAGCAAGGCAAAAGAGGATTGAATTTTATTTTTCATAGGATATTAAGTCGAAATTTGACTTCGAAGTTCGCATAAATCTAATGAAAATGCGCACGCAGGGAAGAAAGGGTCGCCATGAGTGGCGCGTTTACTTGATCAGCAAGGCATCTCCGTACGCGAAGAATCGGTACTTTTCCTTCATCGCTTGGCTGTAGGCCTCCATGATCAAATCATGCCCAGCGAATGCGGAGCTGAGCATCAACAAGGTGCTTTGCGGGGTATGGAAGTTTGTGATCAGTGCGTCGGAAATTTTGAAGTCGTACTTGGGGAAGATGAATTTGTTGGTCCAGCCGTTGTACGGTTTCAGCGTTTCGGTAGTGCTCACAGATGTTTCCATGGCACGCATAGCGGTGGCACCAACCGACACGATGCGTTTGCCTTCTTCTTTGGCTCGGTTGACACGATCTGCACACGCTTCCGGGATGATCAATTGTTCCGAATCCACCTTGTGCTTGGTGAGGTCTTCGACTTCTACCGGTCGGAAAGTTCCAAGGCCGATGTGCAAGGTGAGGAAGGACATGTCAATGCCTTTGATTTCAAGGCGCTTCAGCAATTGTTTTGAGAAGTGCAGGCCCGCCGTAGGGACTGCAACAGCCCCGAGGTTTTTGGCATAGATGGTCTGGAATCGCTCGCGATCGTCTGGACCTACCGGGCGTTCGATGTACTTCGGTAACGGTGTTTCACCGAGCTGAAAGATGACCGCCATGAACTCTTCATAAGAACCGTCGAACAAGAACCGCAAGGTGCGACCACGTGAGGTTGTATTGTCGATGACTTCGGCTACGAGCTCGTCATTTTCTCCGAAGTAGAGCTTGTTGCCGATTCGAATTTTTCGTGCAGGGTCCACGAGCACATCCCACAGGATACTTTCACGGTTCAGTTCCCGAAGCAAGAAAACCTCGATCACCGCGCCCGTTTTTTCCTTGTTACCATACAGTTTCGCGGGAAACACTCGGGTATCGTTGGCTACGAAAACGTCGCCTTCATCAAACTCGTCGAGCACGTCCTTGAACATTTTGTGTTCAATGGTTCCCTTGTCCTTGTCCACGACCATGAGGCGGCTATCGTCTCGGCTTTCGAGCGGGTCTTGGGCAATCAAATCGGGCGAAATGTCGTACTTGAAAGAGGATAATTTCATAAAGAAGCGAGTTTCCGAGGGGCAGGTGAATGGTCGGCAAATCTAGTCAATTCGCAATCAAACGTCAACCGGAACTTACTTATCGGTCATTGCCAGTGATTCGATGGTTTGGATGAGGGCCGGGAGTTGCACACAATTGGCAATCGGAAATGGCCCATTCATTGTCCGGCGAAGCGCGATCAAGTGGCCACCTACGCCCAATGTTTCGCCAAGGTCTCGGGCGATGGACCGGATGTACGTCCCTTTGGTGCAGTCGATCTCGACATCCACATCAACGACGTTGTTTTGGTCAATCACGCGGTGTTGCACCGCTTGGATTTCCAGTTTCTTGATTTCAATGTTGGCGCGATTCAGCATGATTTCGCCTCCTTTGCGCGCTACGGCATAGGCCTTTTGGCCGTTTACTTTTTTGGCGCTGTATCGCGGAGGCATTTGTTCGAGGAAGCCGCGAAGACCGGTGGCTGCTTTTTCGATAGCGGTACGGGTCAAATGCGCTGAGTCGGCCCATTTTTCGACGGGCAATTCGGCGTCCAAGCAAGGCGTATGGGCACCGAGTCGGATGGTAGCGGTGTACGACTTGTCTTGGGCTTGAAGCGTTTCGATGCGCTTGGTGGCTTTTCCGGTGCAGACCACGAGCACGCCGGTCGCCAAGGGATCCAAGGTGCCTGCATGGCCCACTTTGATTTTTTTGACCTTGAGAGCATGCCGCAGGTGCCCTCTAACCTTATTCACGACATCGAAAGAGGTCCATTCCAGGGGCTTATCAATCAACAGTATTTGCCCTTCCATGAAATCCTCCAATTCTTTGAAGTTCATCACAGGCATTTCGGCTTGAACAGTCATGGTGCAAAATTAAGCGCCGAATTCAAATGCACCGTGCTCAATTGACCGGCGACTCATACTTCGGGGCTGCTTCTTCCGCTCGCAAGCCGGCGATGTCTTCGAGCAAGCGCAGTGCGGCCAAGGTGGATTGAATCCCTTCAATGCTCATGCGCAATGCGCCATTGCGCTGGTACATTTTGGTGTCCTTTGCGTGATTCTTCAGGTAATTCAGAATTCGAGCAAAGGTTGCGCCCTGGAAAAAAGCACTATCCTCGTTTGCAATGAATGCAGCGATGAGTTTTCCGCCTTTCAAAACGATTTTCTCCATGCCCAAGAATTCAGCCAACCAACGCAATCGAATCGTATCGATTAAGTCTTCGGTTTCCTGTGGTAAGGGTCCGAAGCGGTCTTCTAATCGTTCCTTGAAGGCTGCCAATTCAGATTCGTGGTCGAGGTCGTCGAGTTCGCGGTAGAGGGAAATTCGCTCGGGAATATCGTTGACATAGTGGTCGGGGATCATCAGGGCGAAATCGGTCTCAATCGCTGCTTCCGAGACGTATCGACGATCTGCTTTTCGCTCTTCTTCGAACAACTCTGCAAAGGATTCTTCTTTGAGCTCCTGCACGGCTTCCGATAGAATCTTTTGGTACATATCGAATCCAAGTTCGGAGATGAAACCGCTCTGCTCTCCCCCCAACAAGTCTCCTGCCCCTCGGATATCCAAGTCGCGCATGGCAATTTGAATGCCGCTTCCGAGGTCGCTAAATTGCTCAATGGCCTGCAATCGTTTGCGGCTTTCGTCAGGCAACAAGCTGATGGGTGGAGCGAGCAAGTAGCAGAACGCCTTCTTGTTCGATCGTCCAACACGTCCGCGCAATTGATGCAAATCGCTTAGCCCGAATTGATGGGCATCATTGATGATCATGGTGTTGGCGTTGCTGATGTCAATCCCCGATTCGATAATGGTCGTCGCAACGAGCACATCGAAGGCGCCCTCAATGAAACGAGCCATCACATCTTCCAGTTGTTTCCCGTCCATTTGGCCGTGTCCAATCCCCACGCGAGCGTCTGGGACAAGTCGGGTGATCATGCCCGAGACCTCTTGAATATTCTTGACGCGGTTATTGACAAAATACACCTGCCCTCCGCGGCTGATTTCATAGGCGATTGCATCTCGAATCACCTCTTCACTGAAAGAAGCCAAGTGCGTTTCAACCGGCTGGCGATTGGGCGGTGGCGTGGCGATGGTACTGAGGTCGCGTGCCCCCATCAAACTGAATTGAAGCGTCCTTGGAATGGGCGTCGCGGTGAGGGTCAAAGCATCCACGTCCGCGCGCAATGTTTTCAGTTTGTCCTTGACGGCCACGCCGAACTTTTGCTCTTCATCGATGATCATCAACCCCAAATCCTTGAATTTGACTCGCTTGCCAACGATGGCGTGGGTCCCGATTAAGATATCTACCTGGCCAGCTTCGAGTTTTTTGAGGGTCTCGGTGAGGGCCTTACCTGTTTTGAAACGATTGATGTAATCGACGGTCACGGGAAAGTCCCTGAGCCTCCGCGAGAAGCTCCTGAAATGCTGCATGGACAGGATGGTCGTAGGCACCAGAACAGCGACTTGTTTTCCGTCTGCAGCGGCTTTAAAAGCTGCTCGAATGGCGACCTCAGTCTTGCCAAAGCCAACATCGCCGCACACCAACCGATCCATTGGAATGGATCGTTCCATGTCTTTTTTGACAGCTTCAATCGCCGAGTGTTGATCCGGAGTTTCTTCGAACATGAAGCTGGCTTCCAGTTCGTGAAGCATGTAATTGTCGGGAGAAAAAGAGAACCCTTTTGAGTTTTTGCGCTTCGCATACAACTTCAGCAGGTCGAAAGCCAATTCCTTGACACGCGTCTTGGTTTTGGCTTTGGTCGCAGCCCAAGTGCCAGTGCCCAGCTTGCTGATTTTGGGAGCAGTTCCTTCTTTCGAGGTGTATTTCGAAATCCGGTGCAACGAATGAATGTTCACGTATAACACATCGCCGCCTTTGTAGCTCAAGCGGATGGCTTCTTGCTCTTTTCCGTTTACATCAATCTTCTGTAGCCCGCCAAATTCACCGATTCCATGGTCGATGTGGACAACGAAATCACCGGGCTCCAGCGCCATCAATTCTTTCAGGGTCAACGCTTGTTTGTTTTTGCGGAATCCTTCCTTGAGTCGGAAACGGTGGTAACGCTCAAACAATTGATGGTCGGTGTAGACAAGTAGCTTCAGGTCCTTGTCGACAAATCCGTTGCTCAGTTCAACGGGAATTGGATGATGCGGCACTTCTTCTTCCCGATCGGCGAAAATGTCATGCAGCCGTTCAATCTGAGTGGATTGGCCAGCGACAATCACGTTGTGATACCCTTGCCTATGATTCGCCTGCAAGTTGGACGTGATCATGTCGAAGTTCTTGTTGAAACTCGGCTGCGGGATCATGTTCCAATCGATGACCACCCGGTTGGGAAAAGTGGTTCCACCATCGAATTCAATGACATGGAAAGGGTCGATGAGCTTCTGAAATCCCGAGGGATCGATGTAGAGCTTGTCGGGCGGAGTAAAATTTAGCTCTTCCGATACGCGCTCGTACGCCTTCTCAGCCTTCTCCATCGCCGTTTCCAATTGCTTTTCACAACGTGCCGCATCAGCGATCCAAATTCGGGTGTCGGCGGGGATGAAATTGAAAAAGGGTTCAACGGCCTCATGCAAGGTCTGATCCCCAATGTTGGGAACCACAACGGCACGGGTCATCTTGTTGATGCTGAGTTGATTAGTCGGATCGAACTTGCGGATTGACTCCACTTCGTCCCCAAAGAATTCAATCCGGTAGGGGTGGTCGAAGGAAAAAGAAAACACATCGACAATGCCTCCGCGCACGGCATACTGACCGGGCTCATACACGAAGTCAACTTTATGGAAACCGTATTCGATGAAGACTTCATCCAAAAAGTCCATGGTGTATTTCTCTCCCAATGCCAGGGAAAAAGTTTGTTCTGATAGTTCGCGTTGACTGATCACTTGTTCGGCCAGAGCTTCTCCGAATGTGACAATGGCCAATCCCTTGCCGTCCCGGTTAATTTCGTTGAGCACCTCGGCACGCATGGCGATGTTCGCATTCTCCGTAACTTCTTCTTGGTAGGGAACACGCGCCGAACGAGGAAAGAATAAGATGCGGTGGGATTTCCCGAGCAATTGCTCCAAATCGTTTAGAAAGTAAGCTGCTGTCTCTTTGTCATCGAGTACAAACAAATGGCTGGGCTGGCTCGCCAATGCTGCGGGGTCGCTTGTGTCGCTGAATAGGGAGGCAGCGAGCAGGGGTGCGGCGGAACCTACAATCCCTTTGAGTTCTGTTTTCGAACCCTCACTGCTCCAGGCTGTTTTGAGCAGTTGCGCTCGGGCATCTGATCGGTAAAATTGAATGAGTTCGTCGACCCGCATGGTAGGGATGAAATTGCAGGTGCGAAGTTAGCCGGAACCAAGGTTCCGTCCTCACTCGGGGCCGGAAGTTGCCATCCAGCAGGAACGAAGTCCTTGAACCATGTTCCTGCTTCCGACATAAAAGGGAGAGCGTTCGTGCAATGCTCGGGGTTGGATTTCCAAAATGTCGGAGGTATTGTTTTCGGCTGTTCCTCCTGCTTGCTGGGCGATAAAGGCCAAAGGATTGCATTCATACATCAAGCGCAATTTGCCTTCGGGGTTGCTTTCGGTGCTGGGATACAAATAAATTCCGCCCTTGATGAGGTTGCGATGAAAGTCGGTGACCAGGCTTCCGATGTACCGGGCTTTCAGTCCCACACCCAGCGTTTCTCGGCAGCCTCCAATGAATTTCTGCACAGCTTGTGGTGCTTTGTGCAGCAAGGCATCATTGATGGAGTAAATGATGGCAGATTCGGGAAATTCCATCTTGGGATGCGAAAGAAAAAATTCACCAATGGCGGGATCCATCGTGAATCCGTTGACTCCGGTTCCAGTAGTGTAAACCAGCATGGTGGAAGAGCCATATAGGATGTAACCCGCGACGACTTGCTCTGTTCCTTTTTGGAGGAAATCTTGACTGCTGAGCGGTTCGCCAAGCAGAGTGACCCTGCGGTAAATGCTAAAGATGGTTCCGATGGAAACATTGACATCAATGTTGGAACTGCCATCCAACGGATCGATCATCACCACATACTTTCCCTCCTTTCCTTGGTCATGGCAGAGGATGTAATCTTCCTGTTCTTCAGAGCCAATGCCCGCGACAGATTTGCCGGCGGTAAGAATGCGCATGAAGGTTTTGTCGGCAAAAACGTCCAACTTTTGTTGGTCTTCGTTATGGGTGTTCTGGGAGCCCGACTGGCCAAGGATGCCGGCGAGGCCCGCTCGATTGACTTGGTGATTGACAATTTTGGCGGCGACGCCTATGTCAGTGAGTAGACGGGTCAATTGTCCGGAGACAAAAGGAAATTCCGCCTGAGAGTCCATGATGAACTCTTGGAGTGTGATGGCTTTCGGCATTTTTATTCACCGATCATTGCGGTGTGCAAACGAATGTACGAAATTGACGTCCGTTTGTTGCGCTCCCTTACGAAGATGGGATGGAGGCCGCTAAAGTGGCAAAATCTGTTGGCGCCAATTGCTCCGCCCTTTGGGATAAAAAAGCCTCGTCCACGCCTGAAATATCGAGCCCGCCGGACCGGAGAGCGTTGCGGAGGGTCTTGCGCCGTTGATTGAACGCGGCTTTGGTGACTCGTTTGAGGTGTTTGTAGGAGACTCCAGAGGGTTGAGGAGATTTTTTGACCAACCGAATGACCCCGCTTTGAACCTTAGGAGGCGGGATGAATACGTGAGGCGGAACCGTAAACAGGTATTCCGCGTCGTAATACGTTTGCAGGAGCACGCTTAAAATGCCATAAACCTTCGAACCGTGCGACGCGCAGACTCGCTCGGCCACCTCTTTTTGAAACATGCCCACGACTTCAACACAATTTTCGCGCCAGTCCAGCGCTCTAAAGAGAATCTGGGAACTAATGTTATAGGGGAAGTTGCCAGCGATGACAATTTCATTGGAAAGCGTGAGTTCAGTCAATGGCACCTTGAGAATGTCGGCAAGAAGCAGTTGTCCCGAATCAATCCAGCTCTCATTGCGGAGATGGGCAATGCTTTCTTCGTCCACATCCACAGCGATTAGCCGAGATCCGTGCTGGTTGACCAAATGGGTAGTAAGCGCACCTGTTCCGGGTCCAATCTCAATGATCGTTTGGTCCCCGTTGCTCGTTACGGAATGAGCAATGCGATGAGCGATGGCTTCATCATTGAGAAAATGTTGGCCCAAGTGTTTCTTGGGGCTGACAGCTTTGCGTTTCATGGAAGACACGTCCGCAAGTTAGTTTCGAATGCCTTTGCCTTGTCCTTGATCTTCAAGCCTGTTCCCATTCGCCTTCTTCCAAAATATCCAAAACAGAGCGGTAAGCAACGGCATCATTTCCGAATTTTTCCATGTGCTCTTTTTGGAGTTGCGGAGCGTAATTCGTGTTGTATTTCTTCAAATGTCCGAGGCTATGGGCGACATATTGCACAGCAATCGTTGCAGAATCAGCCTGTTCGTCGATGATTCTACACATTCTAAAGCTCGCAAAGCAGTCGCTTGCAAAAATTTTTGGGAGGTGGTCTTCTCGCATAAAACGCGTCCATTCCTCGATTTTCGTAGGGTTTATACCGACGGTTACATTGTATAAAACGCGTTTTGACCGAGGTTTAATAGAAATTTGTCGCATTCGTTTGGTGGTTTATCGAGATTTTTCTTGTATATTCGAATTCTGAAATCTTAACCAAGATAAAGTGATGCGAACACTTTTCCTCTCCCTGCTCTGTTTATTCGGAGCTTTAACGGTCCTGCAAGCGCAGGATCCAGGCATTGCCTATCAGGCAGTTGCCCGAGATGCCGATGGCGATCCCCTGGCGGACGCTGAACTTAATGTAAGAGTCACGCTGTACAGCGCTGACGACGCTACATTATGGCAAGAATCTCATGCCAGCGTATTAACCAATCAATTCGGCAACCTCGCCCTCACCAT
>DLQB01000029.1:1185-2538 GCA_002477505.1 Flavobacteriales bacterium UBA7443 | reverse complement strand
GCCTCCTTTGGAGACGTAGACGTGCAGGCTGTCCCAATTGCGATGTACGCATTGAACGGACAAGAAGAAGAGATTGCAGCATTGCAGTCGCAACTTGATATGCTTGATGGAGACGTAAGTGCTCTCGCAAGTGATCTAGGCGACGCGGTTGCTGAGCAAGCCAGTGATTATGCCTTTTTGTTGGGCCTCATTGAGGACAACGATGGCGACATCTCTGTTTTGCAATCTAATGTTTCACAAAACACTGCAGACTTGGGTGACTTGCTCTCTGTAATTAATGTTGACCCCAACGGTATTACTGTTGAGGATTTGACGGTTACAGGCGATCTCGACATCACAGGTGTCTTCAGCGCAGCGACAGGAATCTTCAACTATTTGAGTTCCAACAATGCTGACTTCGAAGACATGATCGCTGAGGCGGCTCAAGTAGCGGAACTGACATTTGTCTCAGGTCGCGCTTTGGGCGAGACTTCTGAGCTGGACATTGATGGCTTATTAAATGTAGACGGCAACTCCACCATGGGTGGAAACCTCGACGTTGATGGCACGGTGACCAGTGAAGGCTCTTTGCTCGTGAACCAAGCATATTCAGATGCGGGAGACGCAGCCATTCAGGCTGACGTTGACGCAAACGAAGCGGACAGCGATTCTGCTGACGCGGCCATGCAGGCTGACGTTGATGCAAATGAAGCTGACAGCGATTCTGCTGACGCTACGTTGCAGTCCAATATTGACGCAAACGCAGCGGCTGACGCCTCTGAGTCTGCTGCTGGAGATGCTGCGGATGCCGCCATCCAGTCTGATGTTGACGCAAACGAAGCGGACAGCGATTCTGCGGATGCTACCTTGCAGTCCAATATCGATGCAAACGCAGCGGCTGACGCCTCTGAGTCTGCTGCTGGAGACGCTGCGGACGCAGCCATCCAGTCTGATGTTGATGCAAACGAAGCGGACAGCGATTCTGCTGATGCGGCCATCCAGGCTGACGTTGATGCGAATGAAGCTGACAGCGATTCTGCTGACGCAGCCATTCAGGCTGATGTTGACGCGAACGAAGCCGACAGCGATGCTGCGGACGTGATTTTGCAAGCAGGAATCGATTCAAACTTATCTGACATCGAAGACAACGAATTCCGCATCGCAGCAGCTGCTGCCGACATGGGATTTGGCGAGAGCACTGTAGGATCAGTAAATAACGTTCCTCAGCACCCAGGCTATGACAATGCGAATTACATCGGAGCAGACGACAACCTCGTTGAGGCGGACACTGCTTTGGATGCTGCATTGAAAGCCAATGCTGATGCTGACGCGGCTGAGTCTGCTGCTGGAGATTCTGCTGACGCGGCCATTCAG
>DLQB01000029.1:0-1108 GCA_002477505.1 Flavobacteriales bacterium UBA7443 | reverse complement strand
TGACGTTGACACGAATGAAGCTGACAGCGACTCTGCTGACGCGGCCATCCAGTCTGACGTTGACCAGAACGAAGCTGACAGCGATTCTGCTGACGCTGCTATTCAGTCTGACGTAGACACGAATGAAGCTGACAGCGATTCTGCTGACGCTGCTATTCAGGCTGATGTTGACGCAAACGAAGTAGCTAGTATTTCTGCTGATGGCGTTCTTCAGGCGAACATCGAAGCAAACGCAGCTGCGGATGCTTTAGAGTCTGCCGCTGGAACCTCTGCTGACGCTGCTATTCAGTCTGACGTAGACACGAATGAAGCTGACAGCGATTCTGCTGACGCGGCCATTCAGTCTGATGTTGACCAGAACGAAGCTGACAGCGATTCTGCTGACAGCAATTTGCAAGACCAAATTGACACCAACGACAGTGATATTTCTGGATTGCAATCAGGTTTAGCGGCTGAAATCACACAACGTGGTTTGGGTGACGCTTTGAACCAGAATGCAATTTCTACATTGACTGCACAGCTTGGTTTGTTAGACGGTGAGATGCATGATTCTATTGCATCGTTGACTGCAACAGACGAAGATTTGCAAGATCAAATCGACAACATTCCGGGTTCTGTTTTTGAATTTGATTCAATCTTTGAAGCNNTGACAAGCGGTCAGCTCATTGCCCAGTCTGGAAACTTCACAGGTACTTTGGATGCTCAAAATGCAGACATTGATAACCTCGAAGTCCAGAACGCACAAATCACAAACAACCTTACTTCTCCGGAAGCAAATATTGATGACTTGTGGGCAGGTGACGCAGATGTAAATGATAGCCTGAGTGTTGGCGGAAATGCTACGATCGCAGGAACTCTAAATGTCGCTGGGGAGACGACACTGGGAGCCAACGTAAGTGTAACAGGTGATGTAACAGTATCAGGAAACGTAACTGCTTCTGACGCTACTGCTGCAACGCATCTCGCATCATTCGGACAATTGACTACTGCTGCTGATTCACTTCAGGAGAACATTGAAGACGTACAAGCTGACGTTGACCAGAATGAGATTGACAGCGACAATGCTGACACTCAGTTGCAGACTAACATTGATGCTAACATGACCGCT
>DLQB01000118.1 GCA_002477505.1 Flavobacteriales bacterium UBA7443 | reverse complement strand
CCGTTCATTGTGCATGCGACGCCGTTCCGTCATGCGCTCCAGTGATTCTCCCCAGTCATTCAATGATTCAGGATTGGACGTTCCAAGGCTTGGTGGCCGGAGATCATCCCATGACCGATTCAGACGGCGATGGGACATGGACCGTAACCATCCCTGTGCCCAATGGATTTACAGGTTATTACACCTTTTTGAACGGCAATTGCTTGGATTGGAGTTGCAAGGAAAACATTGCCGGCTTGGAGTGCGCCCACCCCGAAAATTACAACGACCGAATGCTCGACAACATTCAAACGGATACTTCCGTCAGCACTTGCTTTGGTCAATGCACAACAGATGGAACATGTGCCGCAGTGACAGGCTGCACAAATTCTGAGGCGCTCAACTACCTGCCTGATGCAACCGAAGATGACGGTTCGTGCATCTACTTTGGAGAATCCAATCTGCCGATTGTGGAATTGACATCCGACGGTCCAATTCTAGATGACCCCCGGATTGTGGCGAACATGGCCATCATCAACAATGCTTCTGGCTTCAATCAAATTGGCGATGCCCCGAACGATTACGATGGTCTTATTTCCATCGAAATCCGCGGATCTTCATCGCAAATGTTTCCGAAGAAGAGTTATGCCCTTGAAACCCAAGACGCCGAGGGTCAGAACAACAACGTTTCTCTGCTTGGAATGCCGGAAGAAAATGACTGGATTCTTCATGGACCATACACGGACAAAACAATGATGCGCAATGCTGTGGTTTTCGAGTTGGGTGAAAAACTGAACCGTTACACCCCAAGACGCCGCTATTGCGAGCTTTTCATCAACGGCGACTACCAAGGGGTTTATATGCTGATGGAAAACATCAAGCGTGACGAAAACCGTGTGGACATCGCCACCCTTTTGCCGGAGGACATCGAAGGCAATGAACTCACGGGTGGTTACATCCTGAAGATTGACAAATTCACAGGCGACTTCAGCGGCGGCTGGCAATCCCCCTACTCCACTGTGGCTGGAGACAACTTGTACGTGCAGTTCCATAAACCTGAGATGGATGAACTCAATGCGCCTCAGATTGCATACATCGAAGACCACATTACCGCTTTTGAAGATGCCCTTGCTGGACCCAATTTTACCGATCCTGAACTTGGCTATGCGCCCTTCATTGATGTTTATTCCTTCATTGATCTGTACTTGATCAATGAGTTATCCAAGAACATCGATGGTTACCGGCTGAGCACGTATTTCTACAAACAGAAGGATTCAAACGGAGGCAAAATTGTCATGGGCCCCTGGTGGGATTACAACCTCAGCCTGGGCAACGCTAACTACTGCGAAGCTGCCATGACAGAAGGTTTTGAAGTAAATACCGACTGTGGCAATACCAACCCTTTTTGGTGGGAGAGAATGTTGGAAGACCCCACCTACCGTGACTTGACGCGGTGCCGTTGGGAAGAATACCGATCGGATGCTTGGAGCAATGAAAGCATCCACAGTACCATTGACTCGTTAGCCACATTGCTGGGAGACGCCAGCGCACGCGACCACGCACGCTGGCCGCGACTCGGGCAATGGGTTTGGCCCAACGCTTTCGTGGGCGACACCTACGAGGAAGAGTTGGATTTCATGCGCGATTGGATTGATGGTCGCCTCGATTGGCTGGACATCAACATTCTTGGCGATTGCGAAGCGGGCTGCACCGCCACTTCTGCGTGCAATTTTAATCCCGATGCCAACTACGACAACGGAACGTGCGAACCCTGTGCTTGCCCCGGAGACATCAACGGCGACTTGGCCGTGACTGTGGCTGATGTTTTATTTCTGCTCGCAGAATTTGGGTGCACCACGGAGTGCACAGCGGACCTCAATGATGATGGACTCGTGAGTGTTTCAGACCTTCTCTTTTTGCTCTCGTACTACAGCGAAACGTGCTCATAAGTGAATGCTTGATTGCCCGAACCGCAAGACTGGCATTTTCAATCAAACCCAACCTCTTCGCGCAATTTCCTTGGCAGTGATGACCAAACAGCACAGCGATGGACAACCTGTCTCAGATGCAGTTTGAAGCGAACGAAGCCAGCGAAGTATGCGCTTTGCATAAGGCTGTTAAGAAATTCATCAGACAGTGCACCAACAACTTGAAATATTGTCCTAAGTTGCGCAAACAACATAAATTTCATCATGAAAAAGATTCTCTTTTTGGGCGCAATGGCCTTAATGCTTTCTTCGTGCTACACACATTCGTATTTGGTTGGCAATGGCCCTCAAACAGGTGTGCAAATCAAACAGAAAAACCACTTTGTCATCGCTGGTTTGGTTCCAATTGCGACATCGAACCCCCACACCATGGCTGGTGGGAGCGAAAGCTACGCGGTCACCACCTCGCATACATTCATCGACGGTTTGATCAACGGCCTCACTTTCGGCATCTACTGCCCGACGACCACGACGGTTACGAAATAAGACCGAATTACGTTCGCACCAAAGGGCGGCGCATGCTGCCCTTTTTTATTGCCTCATTTTTCGATGCGCTGCACGCCCAACTTATCACGACCACTAGCGTTTGGGTCATCAATTCCAGAGAAAAATTCCTGTTCTATATTGGCCTTCTGCGCGGTAAAAAGATCCATCATGAAAAACACCCTACTCCT
>DLQB01000164.1 GCA_002477505.1 Flavobacteriales bacterium UBA7443 | reverse complement strand
CCGTTCCAACTTCCATTCACAGTCGCCGCATCATAGTCCGCATTTGGAAAGTCCAATTGGCTCAAATCAACGTTAAAGTTTACGGTCACGGTTGGCTCTGGAGCTTCACATGTACCATCCGTAGTGCACTGGCCGAAGCACGTGCTGATGACAGTATCTTCTGTAATATCGCTTAGCAACCGGTCATTCCAAGTACCTGCGGCACATTCCTGGCCTGCAAGTCCTTCTTTGCATGAAAAGTCTCCGCATGCTCCGTTGGTAAAAATGTAGTAATCCGTAAAAGGCGTCGGCAAATCAATCGTAATGGAATAAATACCATCTCCGTCTTCATCCGTCATTGGGTAAGCACCCGGTGCACCAAAAAAGGCTCCTCCGGCAACAAAAACGCCGCTCTCGGCAACTTCTTCCAGTGCCATGTTCACATTGAACGTTACCGCTGCTGTTTCGATCACAGTGCCACAAGGGTCACATGAATTGTAGACGTCAGCAGTCACATTGCCCGAACCAACTTCCCACAATCGGTTCGCGTAGTTCGCACCGTCCGTGATGGGTGCACAACCCAAACCAATGATGTTTTCTTGAACCGCATCAGAAACCCAGAGGTATTCCATGTTTTCTGTAGGCGTATCCAGTGTGATTGTCCAAGTTCCATCGCCGTTGTCGGCTGCAACTGGTCCGCCCATCGGATCCCAACCCCACCATGGACCGGTCATTCGAACTTCCGCTGGATTCGCGTCACACAGGTCGACGGTTAAAGTCAACTGCTGGGCGTAAGATGCTACCGTCAAGGCAAGCATCATGATAAGAAAATTTCCCTTCTTCATATGATTAAGTTTTAGACGAATACATATATGCGACCATTGAGCACAAGTATTCAATCGGCAGAAAAGTACGAATAAATTCCCACAATACCAATAAACTGTGTATGAAAGACACGTAAACGTCCACAAACGGCTTTGCCAAATACTATCCAACCTCCTTACTGACAAACATCACAGTTATACCGCTCAACAGACAACTCCAGCCCGCTAATTGCATGGTCCCCGAAATTTCACCTGAATAAAATAAATCGTTCAACCAGGTGATTCCTCCCAAAGCAGCCACAATCTGCGGCAATACAATGAACATATTGAACACCCCCATGTAGATTCCCATTTTCTCAGGCACTATCGTGCTAGAGAGCATTGCATATGGCATGGACAGAATGCTGCCCCAAGCAATACCTATGCACGCAAAACACCAACCTAGATTGGAAGAGGTGGCGGGATCCAAAGCAAGCATCCCTGCAAAACCCATTCCACCAATCGCCATGGAAACGGCATGAATCCAACGCCGGTTGATTTTGAAACGGCTTGTGTAAAAGGCCAATAAAAGAGCAAAAACCATGGAGCTCAGCCCATAGACACCCATCGCACTGGAAACTTCATTGGCAGCATCATTGAAGCGGGCACTAGACACTTCAAAGCCAACAGCATCCGGCAAAGGGTTTGGCGCCTCAAAAACATGCTCTGTCAAAGCAGGTGTTGCAAATGACCACATGGTGAAGAAGGCAAACCAACTGAAAAACTGCACAATCCCCAACTGCAGCATCACTTTGGGCATACCTGCAATGGACTTAACAATCTCTTGCAGGCCCGAAAAGAAGCCCGCAGAATTTTGCTTGTCCTTTTCGAATTGTGCTAGATCTCCTGGAGGATCCTCATCCGTGGTAAATACGGTTATCAGAATAGTACAAAGGAAAACGACCGCTCCTATGGCAAAAGAATAAAACACAGAATCGGGTATCTCCCCCGATGGCGCTTCATTGGAAACTCCCAGCTGAGTGACCATCCAAGGCAAATTGGAAGCAATCCATGTACCTATACCAATGATGAGCGTCTGGATTACAAACCCAAAATTTCGCTGACCTTCTGGTAGCTTGTCCGCCACCAATGCGCGAAAGGGTTCCATGCTAATGTTAATGGAAGCATCCAGAATCCACAAAAAGCCCGCAGCCATCCACAGGGCCGAACTAAACGGCATAAAAAACAAGGCAAAGGAACTCAGAATTGCACCAACCAAAAAGAATGGACGGCGCCTCCCCCAGCGCGGATGCCACGTGCGATCGCTCAAATACCCGATGATTGGCTGAACCAAAAGCCCCGTCAAGGGGGCCGCAATCCAAAGTCCCGGAAGTTCATCTGGTGTTGCTCCCAGCGTTTGGAAAATGCGCGACATATTCCCCCCCTGCAACGCAAAACCAAACTGAATACCCAAAAACCCAAAACTCATGTTCCAGATTTGCCAGAACGACAAACGGTTTTTTGATTGCTTCATCGAATTGTTGTTTCAGGCGATTACTTGGTGTCTAATTTACACTCAAATGATGACCCACAAAAAAGCCGCACCTTCGCAGGCGCGGCTTTTTTTAAAATCTTCCTTACATCACGGGCAAGGGTAGCTGTAAGCAGCTAAGAATTCAAGCAAATCGGCAGAACCCACCAAGCCGTTGCCATCTGTATCGAAAGGACAGTCCACCTCGCCTTCCGGCAATTCACAAGAACCATCGTCCACATTGGCATTTGGCGAGTAATTGTCTGCTTCTGCATAGGTACAACCCAGTATGTCGTAAGTGCATGAACCATCGTTTACCAGCGCGAGTGCGCAGTAGTTATTTGCTGTTGTGTCGGTACAACCTTCGAAAGAGCAACTGCCGTCATCAAACGAGGCGAGCGGATTGTAGTTGGCCGCGTTGGGGTAAATGCAGCCTGGAGCGATGCAAGAGCCATCATCCACATTGGCTTCAGGGTCGAAATTTTCTGCATCCGGATTGGTACACCCGGGGAATTCGCATGAACCATCGTCGTCGGTAGCGTTCTCATTGTAATTGGCCGCATCCAGATCAGTGCAACCCAATATTTCGAGCTCATCGCATACGCCATCACCATCGCTGTCGTTGTTGCACTCGCCCTCGCAATTGTAGAACAATTCGGGGAACACACACGAGTTGTCATTCACATTGGCCGAAGGGTCGTAATTGCAAGCTCCCTCGTTGGTGCAACCCAAAAATTCACAGGAACCGTCGTCGTCCGTTGCGGCACTGTTGTAATTGTCCGCTTCTTGGTTCGTGCAGCCCGCGACTTCTAGTTCGTCGCAAACGCCATCGCCATCCGTGTCATTGTTGCACTCTCCGTCGCAATCGTAGTAGAGTTCTGGCAAAATGCAACCTCCATCATCCTCCTCTGCTTCTTCGTCAAAATTGCAGGCCTCTTCATTGGTGCAACCAAAATTGAGATCCGGGAACACCAATGATTGGGCTAAAGCCTGTGGATTTGACCCGTCTTGCGCGCGGTACTGCAGATTAACTTCAAGATTGACTTGACCGTTCGTAGTCAGCTGAGCGATGAGCACGCGGCCATCGACATCGGGGAAAGCCAAGGGCTCCGTATCCGGCAAGACAAACCAACTTCCACCGAGATTATTGTCCACCTCAAATGCTCCTCCGGCTTCGAACGCTTCCGCGGCATCATCCAGTCCTATGGTCGACAGGTTCACATTGAAGTCCTCCCCACCGATGGTAAACCAACTATCGTACGCCGCATCTGGATCGACGTCAAAAACAAATGGGTTGATTTGATTCGCGAATGCACCTCCGAGTGAATTTTGATAGAACGAAGAGGTGGTAGTGATGCTCATCGGATTGCCTTGTTGAGCAAAAACTGCGGTGAGCTGATCATTCGGGTTCGTAAAGTTGGCGTAAACCCGGAAAGTTCTCATTCCTGCTTCCGGCTCATTGCTTGCAACCTGCTCAAAAGTCAATCCCGTGTAGCTTGGCTCTGGGTATTCACATGTTCCATCATCCAGCAAGGCTCCTGGGTCATAATTCAATGCCTCAATGTCCGTGCAACCAGTGCCTGTGACCTCTACCTGCGGGAAGGTCAACTCCATGCCTACGATTTCAGCAGACTGGTCATCAGCGTCCCGAATCTGTAGGTTATAAAGTACTTCCGTGGTTCCATCTGTGGTCACTTGCGCAAGCAAAACCTTGCCCTCAACAGGAACCGTTTGGGTCGATTGGCCAGGAATAACGAAAATGGAACCCCCTAAGAAAGTATTAACTTCGAGCGCGCCTCCCGCCTCAAAAGCAGGGTAGAAAGCATCCATGCCTGCTGCATTCGTTCCATCCGGCTCTCCCGGAGCGGCACCCAAGGCGAGCCAAGTGTCATATTCCAGCGAAGGAAACGCTCCGAAGAAGGCGGGATTGATACCACTCGCCAAAGGCGTACCAAATGGATCTTGGTAGAAGGAGGAGCTTGGCGTCATTTGCCAAGGTGCAGCGTTCGTGCCGTAAGCCGCAATCACCTCTATCTCATCGCTGTTAAAATTGGCGTAGAGTCGGTAAGTTGTCGTCCCTTCTACTCCATCCTCAGCGTAAACCTCATAACTCAAAGATTCGACCAGGCCGCCCAACCATTCACACGTACCGTTATCCGTCAATGCTTCGGGGTCATAGTTGTCTGCTGTTTCAGACGTGCACCCAAAAGTTTCCAATTCGTCACAGAGGTTGTTGTTATTCAAGTCATTGACGCAATTGCCATCGCAATCATATAAGTCATCTGGATAGTTGCAATCGCCGGTATCATCGGTCGCATCCTCATTGTAGTTGCAGGCCATTTCATCCACACATCCCGGAATTTCGAGTTCGTCACAAATGCCATCGCCGTCAACATCATTCAAACAATCACCATCGCATGAATAATAGGTTTCTGGACCATTTCCCTCGCAATCGCAAGCACCGTCGGCGATACCATCGCCACCACAAACACCACATTCGTCCAAAGATGCACAAGAACCGTCGTCGACATTGGCCGAGGCATCGTAGTTGCAAGCACCTGCTTCTGTGCATCCCGCTACGATGACCTCACCTTCGCAACCGCAGTTCGAGTCGTAGCTGTCATTCATCGTGCCCGAATCACCATCATCACAGGCATCCCCAGGATACGAACAGCTGCCATCATTGGCCTCAGCCTCAGCATCGTAGTTGCAGGCCTCCGCATCGGTACATCCTGAAGCCACTTCGGGGAATGAGATGGTCAACCCATCCGTATTGTTTGAGTTTCCTTCCAAATCATCGTATTGAAAATTCATGGTCATCGACACCACTCCATCGGTGGTCAATTGCGCGACCAAAACCCGATTGTCTTCGCTCGAGACAGCATCTTCTGATGAGCCAGGAACAACAAACCAAGAGCCTCCAATGAACGTGTCAATGGTAAAGCCATCGCCAGCATTGAATGCTACGAAGTAAGGCTCCATTCCAACTGAATTCACCCCTCCTGATCCCGTATTGTCGAAGGAACCAATCGTGAACCAACTGTCAAATTCAACCTCTGGAAATGCGGAAAAGAACAGCGGATTAATGCCTTCACCAAAATTCGTCCCCAAGGTTGAATTGAAAAAAGAGGTCGTAGTGGCAATCGAGAGTGGAGCTGCTTGCGTCCCGTAAACCGCAATCAGCTCATTCGTTGGAGCATCAAAGGTTGCGAACACACGATAGGTGGTTCCATATTCCGATGTGGCGTAAACTTCGTAGTCCAATCCAGCAGGTCCCGTAGGAACCAAGTCACCCGAACAACTGCAATCGCTCTGGTAAACATCGTTGAGGGTATTGTTCAATCCATCATCGCAGGCATCGCCTGGAAAAATACAGGAACCATCGGAGGCCTCTGCCGCCTCTTCATAATTGCATGCCCCTTCGTCGGTGCATCCAAAAACAATATCAAAGCCCTCACACGCGCAGTTCGCATTGTAAACGTCTCCTCCGGTTGTTGCATCGCCATCATCGCATGAATCTCCTTCGTAGTAACACGACGAATCTGTCTGGTTTGCTTCAGGGTCAAAATTGCAAGCCGAATCATCTGTGCAACCGGCGATCACTGCTTCTCCCGCGCACGCGCAGCTTTCAGTGTACACATCTCCAATGGTGTTGGTGTCATCATCGTCACATGTATCCCCCGGGTAAGAACAAGAATCATCATCCAATTCTGCCAAGGGGTTGTAATTGCAAGCGTCTGCATCCGTGCACCCGGTTTCTATTTGCGGAAAAGACAACGTCAATCCAGTCGTATTGGTCGTGTTTCCAGCGGCATCATCGCTCTGCACATTGATCACTACGTCCACCACGCCATTCGTAGTGAGTTGCGCAATCAAGACGCGATTATCATCACCGGCAATCGCATCTGCCGAGGCACCGGGAATCACAAACCACGATGCTCCCGTAAATGATTCTACGGTGAACCCATCGCCATTGTTGAAATCCGCCAGGTACGATTCCATACCCACTGAATTCACACCACCTGATCCGGAATTGTCTGACGTCCCGATGGTGAACCAACTGTCGAATTCTACTTCCGGAAAAGCACCGAAAAAGAGAGGGTTGATGCCTTCTCCAAAATTTGTTCCTAACGTGGAATTGAAAATGGGTGCGGAGGAAAGAACCGAAAGCGGAGAATTTTCATTTTCCCCAACCGTCCCATATATCGCGACTAATTCATCCCCTGAACTATCAAAGGTGACATAAAGCCGATGCGTAATGCCATAATCAGAGGTAGCGTAAACCTCCGATTCAAGACCAACTACGTTGGCCAGCGATGCACCCACTGCAGCGAAGGAAAAGATGAAGCCAAGAATTTTTTTCATGCGATCGTTTTTTCAAGCGTTTGATATCCCCTAGGGATGCAAACTAATTGCAAACGACCAAAACACCAACAACAAATGTCCCCAATCTCATCATCCGGTCCATTTCACCCTTGTCCGAGAAGCTCGAGCAAGGTCTCACTTCTGTTTCATTCGCTGCATCAGCGCATTTGTGCTCGGATCATGGGTCGCGGAAGATTCACCATTCCACTCCTTCAGAATTTGGTTCGCCAAATTTTTTCCCAACTCAACGCCCCATTGATCGTAGCTGCAGATATTCCAAATCAATCCTTGCACGAAGATTCTATGCTCATAGAAAGCGATAAGCATCCCCAACGTTTCGGGATCAAGCTGATCCAGAAGAAAAAACGTTGACGGCCGATTTCCCTGAAAGACCCGATGAGGAGCTACCGCTTCAATTTCTGCAAGAGATGCACCTTTCTGTTCCATTTCAGCAACCACTTGGTCCGATCGCCTTCCCACCATCAATGCTTCGGCTTGGGCAATGGCATTGGCAAGCAATTTCTCATGATGCTCAAGATGCAGTGACATGGGGCTCTTTACAGCTAT
>DLQB01000092.1 GCA_002477505.1 Flavobacteriales bacterium UBA7443 | reverse complement strand
CTTTCCTTCAAAATCTGACGCGCCATTGCCTTGTCCCAGCTGTCAGAAGCACGCATCACAATGTGCTCATCACGCGTCATATTCAATACGGCGCCTTTGAAGGACCCGTAACGCTCAAGAATGTCCTCAACCGTGGTCATTGACGGTTGCTCATATGCATCAACACCCATGGAATAATCCACCCCATCCGTGACCAAATTCTGGCCTAAAGTGGTCAAAGAAATCAAGCAAGCGGTGAGTGCAAAACAGAATTGCTTCATGTAAACAGGTTTTCGTAATCAGAACAACAAAAATGCTAAAAGCGTTGCGTTTTCAACAAATTCGCGCTCAGGAAGTTTGTAAATATAGTACATACTACCGCCGCATAAAATAAGCAACGGAACATCCAACCAAACGAAGCGCTTGAGGTGTAATTTTGCAGTACACGAACCATTGATGAAACACATCCGTAATTTTTGCATCATTGCCCACATCGACCATGGCAAAAGCACCCTCGCAGATCGTCTTTTGCAGACCACAGGAACCATCAGTGAGCGGCAGATGCAAGACCAAGCACTCGACGACATGGACCTCGAGCGCGAACGGGGCATCACCATTAAGAGCCATGCGATTCAGATGGCTTACACCGCCAACAGCGGGGAAGAGTATGTGTTTAACCTGATTGATACACCTGGCCACGTGGACTTCAGTTATGAAGTTTCACGTTCCATTGCCGCCTGTGAAGGCGCCTTGCTCATTGTAGATGCCACCCAAGGAATTGAAGCACAAACCATCTCCAATTTGTACCTCGCATTGGAACACGACTTGGAAATCATTCCAATCTTGAACAAAATGGACCTCGACTCCGCTGATCCGGAGGTGGTTAGCGACCAAATTGTAGACCTCATCGGTTGTTCCATTGATGACATCATTCCTGCCAGTGGAAAAAGTGGCCTCGGCGTCGAGGACATCCTCGAAGCCATTGTGGAACGAGTCCCTTCACCAAAAGGGGACGTCGAAGCGCCGCTTCAAGCCATGATTTTCGACAGCGTTTACAATTCGTTTCGAGGCATTATCGCGTACTACCGAATTTTTAACGGCCGTCTGAAAAAGGGCGATCGCGTGAAATTCTTCGCCACCAATCAAGTCTATGAAGCGGATGAGATTGGAACGTTAGGGATGGATCTTTCTCCCAAAAAAGAACTCTCCGCTGGAAACGTCGGGTACATTATTTCCGGAATCAAAGACGCGCAAGAAGTCAAAGTTGGAGACACCATCACACTCGAATCTTCCCCCTGCAAAGAAAGTGTTCGAGGTTTTGAAGATGTGAAACCGATGGTATTCGCTGGAATTTATCCTGTAGATACGGAAGACTATGAAGAATTGCGGGCGAGCATGGAAAAGCTTCAGTTAAATGACGCTTCGTTGGTGTTCGAACCGGAATCTTCCGCTGCACTTGGTTTCGGATTTCGTTGCGGATTCCTGGGCATGCTGCACATGGAAATCATCCAAGAACGGCTTGAACGAGAGTTCAACATGACGGTCATCACCACCGTTCCCAACGTGAGCTACCACGCCTATACCAAGATGGATGAGATGCTCATCGTGAACAATCCCTCCGACTTGCCCGAGCCCAATCATTTGTTGCACGTGGAAGAACCGTTCATCAAGGCCCAGGTGATTACCAAGAGTGAATACATCGGACAGGTGATGAATCTCTGCATCGAAAAACGCGGCGTTCTCACGAACCAAGTGTACCTGACTTCGGACCGCGTGGAACTGTCTTTCGAAATGCCCTTGGGGGAAATCGTTTTTGACTTCTACGACAAGCTGAAATCGGTTTCCCGTGGATACGCGTCTTTTGACTACTTCCCGGATGAATACAAAGAGTCCAAATTGGTTAAATTGGACATCATGCTCAACGGCGACCCCGTCGATGCGCTGAGCGCTTTGATTCACAAAGACAATGCATTTGACTTGGGCAAGCGAATTTGCCTAAAGCTCAAAGAGCTCATTCCAAGGCAGCAATTCATGATTGCTCTGCAAGCCGCAATCGGTGCGAAGATCATTGCCCGAGAGACCATCAAGCCCGTTCGGAAGGATGTGACTGCGAAGTGCTACGGGGGAGACATCACCCGGAAACGTAAGTTGCTCGAAAAGCAGAAGAAAGGAAAGAAGCGCATGCGCCAAGTGGGCAACATCGAAGTTCCCCAATCCGCTTTCTTAGCGGTCTTAAAGCTCGACTGACCCTTCTTTGGGCTGCGGATCAGCGGCGGCATTCTTGTTGGCCAATTGACCGCACGCTGCGTCAATGTCTTTTCCGCGGGACCGACGAACATTTACGATGATGTTCTGCGATTCCAACAGCTCCACAAACGCATCGACGCGTTCGGTACTGGCCATTTCAAACTCGCCGTCATCAATGGGGTTGTACTCGATTACGTTCACCTTGCAGGGGACGTGCTCGCAAAATGCCGCCAATTCACGGGCATCCTCCAAGTCGTCGTTGAAATCCTTGAAAATGATGTATTCGTAGGTCACTCGGGTCCCTGTCCGCTCGTAGAAATACTTCAACGCTTCCGCAAGTGCCTCCAAATTATTGGATTCATTGATGGCCATGATGCGATTGCGTTTATCGTCATTGGCTGCATGCAGTGAAAGCGCCAGATTAAACCGCACATCATCGTCACCTAATCTTTTGATTGCCTTGGCGATTCCCGCCGTGCTCACCGTAATGCGCTTTGGCGACATGCCCAATCCCGGTTCGCCGCAAATGCGATCAATCGACTCCAACACCGCACTGTAATTCAATAGCGGCTCCCCCATTCCCATGTAAACGATGTTGCTGAGGTTCTTGTCATAGTGCCGATCGGCTAGCCCCCGAATCATCTCGACTTGGTCATAAATCTCAGCAGCGCTGAGGTTCTTCAACAACTTCAGTTTTCCGGTTGCACAGAATTTGCACGCAAGACTGCATCCAACTTGGGAGGAAATGCAAGCGGTCATTCGTTTCGATGTGGGGATGAGCACTCCCTCCACTACTTGGCCCGCTCGTACGTCAAACGCACATTTGATGGTGCCGTCCCGGCTGATCTGCTGGTCTGAGAGGTCGATGCGATTCAATTCGAACTCCCCTTCCAATTTGGCCCGAAAACCTTTGGACAAATTGCTCATTTCCTCAAAGGATCCGGCAGACTTCGTCCAAATCCACTCCGCTAATTGCTTGGAACGAAAGGGTTTTTCTCCCATTGCCACCACCGCATCCTTTAATTCCTCTTGGCTCAATTGCCTGATGTCACGCCGTTTCATGTGGGACAAAGATAGCCCTCTCCGGCAGCGTTACGGCTTTTCAAACGGTCCTTGGTCTTCCGCTGCAAGATTCATCTCTGATTCAGGTGCTTCATTCACCATCAATTGGATCAATTCTTGGCGCACTTCCTCCCGTTTTCGAACCGCCACAGGCACCTCCTTACCGTTCGGTAGCTGCAACACACCCCTGCGGTGATTGAACGTCTGAACAGAAGCAAGGCGAACCAAAAATGAATTGTGAACCCGCTTAAAAAGTGGGTCTTGGAGCATTTCTGCAATCCGTTTTAAGTTCTTCGACACGGTGATGCGCTTGCCTGTTTCCAGGTAAAGGGTTGAATAACTCCCGGATGCCTCCACATAGAGAATGTCCGCATGGCGCACAAAATGGCGCTGTCCGGAGGTAATCAATTCCACCCGTCGCCCGCCCGGCTGTGGCGTCTCATCTTCCGGTTGCACGCGCAATTTGTGGGTAATTTGCTTCGCGCATGCAATCAAATCCTTCCCGTCAACAGGCTTGAGTAGATAATCAAATGCGCGCTTTCGCAGCGCCTCCACAGCGTATTCATGGTAAGTAGTGCAGAAAACAACGTAAAACGACCGATCCTTGAAACGGTCCAGCAGTTCCAATCCCGACTCATGGGGCATCTGGATATCCAAGAACACCACTTCAGGGGCCAAATCTCGGATCAATTGGTACGCCTCAGCCGCGCTGCTCGCTGTTTGAACAATTTGAAAATGGGGACAGTACTTCTCAATTTGTCGGCAAATGGCCTGGCGAGCGGGCATTTCATCATCGACAACAAGGCATCGGATCGGTTGGCTATTCTGATTCATCTGAATGAGTTTTCGCTACAAATGAAACATGCAAAGCAGGATGCTGAATGGTCAGGTTTACGCATGGCCATTGCGAATTTACAGCTGATTCATAACGATCACTCTCCCAGCAAACGAAGGCCCATGTCCAAAACCCGCTCAATGTCAGAGGGAAGTGCACTCGTCTTTCGTTCGTCTTTCTTGTAGCCTGTTCGCACGACAACCAAGTCATATGCCGGCACGGCAATAACCATTTGACCCCGCAGTCCCTCCATGCAGCTGAATGGCTCCCCGGCCTCCGTTTCTCCTAACCAAATTTGATACCCATAATGGGATGCGTCGCATTCGTCCGTCATGGCCGCGATTGGCGTTACCATCTCCGCCATGTATGTCGAGTCAATCAGCTGGTTGCCATTCCAACTTCCTTCGTGGTTGATCAGCTTTCCGAACCGCGCAAAATCGCGTGATGTAGCGTAATACGCGGCAAAACAGCGTTCAATTCCGCCTTCTTCATCCGGTGCGTCCAAGCCCCAGAAAGCGTCGTGCTGAGCACCCATCGGACCCCACAGCCTCTGTTCAACCCAATCGCTCAATGAGCCCTGATTCAGGCCTGCCATCAATTCGCCCAGCAGCATCGTATTCCCTCCCTCGTATTTCCACTTAGCTCCTGGCAACTCCGGCACCCGATAAGGTTCCAGCAATTCTTGAATGCCTTCGCGGTAATAGGCCTTGGCCATGAACCCGAAGGGATTGGCATAATCCTCTCCAAATGGGATGTGCGATCGCATTTGCAACGCCTCTTGCACGGTTAATCCTTTCCCCCCATCGCCAGCAAAACGAGGCAAGTAAGCTGCCAATTCATCTTGCACCCGCACTTTACCATCGGTCACCGCTAAGCCAATCGCCAACGCAACGATGGATTTGCACGCGGAAAAAGAGTTGGTTACTGTAGTGTGGTCGTGGCCCTGCCAGTAACGCTCAAAAAGCAAGGTGTCGCCCTGCAAGACCAAAAAACTAGCGGACAAGTACTCCTCATGCCAAGCCAGTTCTTCTTCGGTAAAAGCAAGG
>DLQB01000136.1 GCA_002477505.1 Flavobacteriales bacterium UBA7443 | reverse complement strand
TGGATGTGTGGTGGTTTGAATCATCAAATCGAACACCACTTGTTTCCGCAAGTTTGCCACATTCACTTCAGCGATTTGGCACCCATCGTGCGCAAAACAGCCGAAGAATTTGGGCTCCCCTACCGGTCTTCTACCACTTTTGCTGGTGCACTTGCCTTGCACACCAAGATGCTTTGGAAGCTCGGACGCGAAGAATCTTGGGCATAATCCCCCACGGACTTTTCGGTTTCAGGGCGTAGGGTTTTTCAAGTAATTCGCTTAATTTGAGTGAATTATAAGCCTCACGCCATGCCTTTGCAATCTTTTTACTCTCGCGGAGTTCTCTTCCTCGCGGCATCTGTTGTCTTTTCGATCAACCTCGTTGCGCAATTGAGCCAAACAGGAGCCCCTTCTCATTGGGGAGCGATTGCCGGTGTTTCCATCAATTGGATGGAATTCGATGCGCTTGATCTGACCACGCTGCGGGCAGAAGATGAGGCGACGGCTCAATTCAAGGATGCACCTTGGCGCTTTGGGATTGAGCATCCCGTTGCTTGGAACACCTCGAACAGTGGTGCGTGGTCCGAAGAGGCTGGTTTTGATGTTTGGCGGCTTGGGGTGCGGGCGGAATCGGCCACGAACTGGAGCTTTTACCTTTCTGAATTCGACATTCCCAAGGGCGGAGAGTTGTATGTATGGAACGCCGATCGCACGGAATATCTTGGGGCATTTACCCACCTCAACCACAAAGAATGGGGCGGATTGGCGATTGGGCTTTTGGAAGGAGAAGGAGTGGTATTGGAATACCGCCAGCCCCATAATGGTAGCATTGCACCTAGCTTGGAGGTTGCACAGGTCGTACAGGGCTATCGCTCTCTTTTGACACGTGCCGAAGCCTTGAATTCCAAAAGTGCGAGCGAGGGGCCTTTTGGAAACAGCGGTGCTTGCAATATTAATGTCAATTGTCCTGAAGGCGCAGACTGGCAGGTTGAAAAAAAGGCGGTAGCCATCATCGTCAATGGCGGATTCGCGGCTTGCACCGGATCACTGGTGAACAATACTTCGAATGACGGAACACCGTACTTCTTGACGGCCAACCACTGTTTGGGCAATCCAAATACCTGGACGTACTACTTCAATCATGAAAGCAGCACATGTGCTGGAACCTCGGGACCGACCAACATGAGCATTTCAGGCGGTACGCTTTTGATGTCAGACGGCGGGTCCGATGTCGCGCTGATTGAGCTGAGCAGCACCCCACCATCCAGTTGGAATGTGGAGTACGCCGGATGGGATGCATCCGGATCGAATCCGGAAAATGCGACCGGGATTCACCATCCTTCTGGAGACCTCAAAAAGATTTGTTTCGAAGAAGACAGTCCGTACACGTCCTCCACGGGTGGGGCCCAGGTTTGGTGGATAAACCAATGGGAGGCGGGCGTCACCGAACCCGGTTCATCGGGATCTCCATTGTTTGACCAGAATCACCGAATCATTGGCCAGTTGTACGGCGGCGCTGCGGCGTGTTCGGGATCGGTGAATAACGGTGCGTATGATTTCTACGGCCGCTTTGATGTGAGTTGGGGGTTGGGCGTGAGCGACTACCTGGACCCACAAAACACGGGCCTTCTCGTTTTGGATGGTTACCCGACCGGATACAACACCGACTTGGGATGCACCGATCCATCGGCCTGTAACTACAGCCCAGAAGCAATCACAGATGATGGCAGCTGCCAAGCATTCGATGCCTGCGGCATTTGCGGGGGAAGCGGTGACACGTGCTCGGGATGCACAGACGCTTCCGCCTGCAATTACGATGCAACGGCGCTTGTGGATGATGGCTCATGCTTGTTGACTGGAATATCCGTCACCATGACCATTCTGACCGATAACTATCCCGCTGAAACCACCTGGACTGTGGTCGACGCCAATGGAGAAACCGTGATGTCCGGCGGTCCTTACAGCTCCAACGCGACAACCTACACCAGCGAGGAGTGCCTCGCGGATGGGTGTTACACATTGACCGTTTTCGATAGTTACGGGGACGGATTGTGCTGCGGATATGGTGAAGGGAGTTATTCCCTATCCGACGAATCAGGAGCCGTATACGCCTCTGGGGCAAGTTTTGACGATCTAGACCTCACCAATTTCTGCCTTGAAACGGTGGGTGACATCGAAGGTTGTACGGACTCTTCGGCCTGCAATTTTAATCCCACGGCCACGCTCGACGACGGATCGTGCACAGTGGAGGATGCTTGCGGGGATTGCGGAGGTCCCGGCACGGATACAGACGGTGACGGAATCGCGGACTGCAACGAAATAGCGGGATGCACCGATTCCGCCGGCTGCAACTACCTCGCGGAAGCCACCGATTCAGCTGCATGCACATATCCAGAGGAAGGCTTGGATTGCAACGGCGAGCCCACCAGCTGTGCTGAAGATCTCAACTCAAATGGAATGGTCGAAGTGAGCGACGTCTTAATTTTATTGGCCGATTTCGGTTGCGACAACGAATGCTCCGTTGCAGATGTCAACGGCGACGGCATGGTCAGCGTTGCAGACATACTGTTATTGCTTGCCGCCTTTGGTGAGGCCTGCTAGCCACCATTCGGCATCAAATACGGCACGCTTGGAACGGTTCAACGACCAGCACGGGGCACTAAATGATGATGACGGAACACACCATTGGAAGGCATGTTTATTGATTGGGTTGAGTTCGGTCCACGAAGCCAAGATTGATCAAAACCATGCGCACAAGATGCAGGGTGGGTTACGCAGGAACGAAGCGCCTATGCAATTGGCACTTGTGCGACCGGCAGCCTCATACCACCAACGTTCCAATGCAATTAGTGCGATGCAGATGAAAACGTACTCCAGACCGGATTGGAATTAGTGGAAGCAAAAATAGCCCGGCCTGCGCCGAGCTATTTCAATGGTAAATAATTTCTTTCGAAGCCCCTTACTTCGCAGCGAGCGGCATCAATTCCGTTTCGCGCCGTCGTTTGATCATGAATCCTCCGAAGAGTCCTCCGCCAATCAACAAAAACAACACACCGCTATCGATAGGGGTACAGCTCATGTCACATCCACCGTCCGCAGAATAATCAGGGTCGTAATTGGCACAACCAAATCCTGGTCCATTACAAGCAGACCAAATTTGGCAGCATGGAAACTGTGCATCGCCACAAGGAATTTCATCGCCGTCAGTCACATAAGAACCACCATAAGTGCATTGGGCAGTTGAGTCAGTCATTGACATCAAAGCCACCACCAAGAGCAGGAGCAAATATTTAAAGCTTTTCATCACAATCAACAGTTTCAATCAAATTTATTCACAACCCGCACCAAACTGCGGCAAGAACATTAACAAGTCTAAAGTCGTCATCGCGCCATCACAGTCGCAATCCGTTGCTGGGAAAGAACCTTCAAAGTTATCAACAGGTTGGATGCCTACCAAAAGAACCAAAAGATCTGTGATATCGCGTTCGCCATTTAAATTAAAGTCACCCATACAGACTTCTTGAATCGTGACATTAGCGTGTACCTCACATTGAGAAAAAGGATTCATTGCTTCAACGGCGTAATCCCCTGTTTCCAATCCGGTAACACATCCCGAGCCCGTCAACTCTCCGCCAATCTGTTCCCAGCTGACGTCCCATAATTCCGCATCTTCACCATTGAAATGTAAAATACCACCTTCACAATGTGAAGCTGTCGCCTCAAATATCGGAGCTGTCATGAAGTTGATTACAAAACGGCCTGTGTAAATTGTTTGAGCCTCGAGCTCAACAACGAGCGGCTCACCTCCAAGTGCAGCGACCTCTCCTGTCTCCAAATCTTCGAATACAGCACAAATTCCTTCAGGTAGTTGATACTCCACGTCCATGCTAATGGAAACAGTTCCCTGGGAACCACTTTCCACTACCAATGGCACGCTTGTATAGTCTTCAAGGCTGCCCAAACTATTAATATTGAGCTTGTGTCCATTCTCTAAAGTCGTATAAACCTCGGGGTTCGAGCTGTTGCCAGAATGTCGGTGGGTTGCATCCATTTCCCAATTCCATTCCGGAGTACTCTCCGCATGGAATTGAATAAAGGTCTTACCAAATCGCCCATCCTCTTGCGCAACTTGTACACCAAAATAGGCTTCTTCTTGTGGGTCAAACTCACGAATGAAGCTGTTTGAGCCCGCAGTAACGATTGATTTGTTAAATGTAATCGCACCCGGAGAGCTCACTTGGAGCCAGAAGGATTGTCCAACGTCAATTGTGCTTGCTGCTCCAGAGACAAATGTGGTAAAGTTATCTGTACCATTGTTATATTGTTGATACGAGGAGAAATTTCCATTTTGGTTAATCAACAAATGGCCATCAATTGGAGATGGAAATGGGTTGGTCACCAAGTGCCATCCACCACCTTGCCCCGCGCCGCTCGACTTCGTAAGTACCGCTGTAGTCACATCAGCAGTGTGATATCCACCTGAAGCGGATATGGTAGGGCTTGAGTTCGCTGAAGTGTATACGGCGTATCCAAAGTCTTTATCTTCTAAGTTATCGTTGTCATCTGAGATGATCGACCATGCAAAATTCGAACCAGATGAGCCCGATTCTGTTTCTGTCTCATCCCACTGGAAAACCAAATGAAAATCAGACCCGAACGAAGTGTTCCAATCTCCACGAGTCGCACCAACTACATAATTGCCTAATGACAACCAGGAGGCCCCATCGGTGACTGCTGGGATGTAACGCTCAAAGGTGATGTCACCAAGAACGTTGGATCCTCCAGCTGTGTTGTCAAGGGTTGCAATGCGTGC
>DLQB01000179.1 GCA_002477505.1 Flavobacteriales bacterium UBA7443 | reverse complement strand
CGCTCAGCGTATCGTTCTGTCTCCTTGATCCATGAGCACATGAAATCGTACATGCCCAATTTCACGGCCTTGGACTTTTCAATGACCACAAACATTGATGTAGAAGGGGAGTGCAATGCCTTCTATGATGGCATCAGTGTCAATTTTTACGACACCGGAGGAGGGTGCAATCCAACTTCCTTGATCGCAGATGTGGTTTGGCACGAATACGGCCATGGTATCAATGACTACTACTACAATTCGCTCGGTGCGGGATTCAATAATGGCGCCATGAACGAAGGGTATGCCGATTTTTGGGCCATGAGTTTGGGCGACATCGCCGAAATTGGAAAAGGATTTTATACGGACAACGAAGATGGCATTCGCAAGTACGATGCGGAGCCAAAGGTTTATCCGGAAGATTTGGTCGGGGAGGTCCATGCCGATGGCGAGATCATTTGCGGGGCTTGGTACGACACCCATTTATTGATGGGAGGGGATTGGGATGCGACGATGGCCTTATTCATCGATGCGTATCCGGGACTTCAAGCGACCGTTCAAAACGGCAACGAAGGACAGGCCTACACGGACGTTTTGATTGATGCGCTGCAAGCAGATGACGATGACGGCGACTTGAGTAACGGTACGCCGAATGCAGCAGCCATTGTAGAAGGCTTCGACATTCATGGCATTTCCGTCTTCTCTTATGCGGAGATTGATCACGCACCGGTGGAATTTGCTCCGGCAGAGGAGACGTTGGTCATTGAAGCTGAAACGGACATCGTGTTCCCATACAACCTCTATTTTGATGCGGTCCGCCTCTGGTACCGAACGGAAGCCGGTGGCGAATGGACGGAAGTTGAAATGGACAATGAGGAGGGCTCATCTACATTCACCGCTTCCATTCCTGCACAGGACGAAGGCAGCGTGGTCGCCTACTACATGGGCATCACAGATGACTTTGGTGGCATCGCAGCGGTAACGCCTTTTGCAGCGGCCAATGTGCCTTATCCCAATTTGCCCAATTATGTCCTTATCGGAGTGGAACCAATGCTCATCAACGATTCGGATGAGTATTCTGACTTTGGTGGTTGGACCACAGGACTTCCGGGGATTGACAACGCGACCACGGGCATCTGGGAAGAGTCCATTCCAGTGGGGTCATATGCTGAAATGAACGATCCTTCGACCATCGTGGCACCAACATCGGACCATACCATTGGCCTCGCGGGGTATGCGTTCATTACCGGTCTCAACCCCGGCGTCAATGATGGCATTGGCGTGAATGACGTGGATGCAGGAAAGACAACCCTTGTCTCTCCGATCATTGACTTGACGGCTTTTGAGGATCCCGTTATGACGTATTGGCGTTGGTATACCAATGCACCCGCGTCGGGCGCAAATCCAGCATCGGATTGGTGGCAAGTGGAGATTTCAAATGATGGTGGATCCTCATGGCAATACCTTGAAAACACCCTTCAACAGGATATCTCATGGCGTCGAATGGCCTTCCGTGTAGCGGATGTAATCGAGCCTACCGATGCTTTTCAAATGCGGTTTATCGCCTCGGATAGCACGACGCTTGGTGAATATTTGGACGGTGGTTCCCTCATCGAGGCGGCCTTAGATGACATTATTTTGTACGATTTGGCACAGCCGGAAAGTGTGAGTGAGGCCATGGAATCTCAAGTGCATGGATTTCCAAATCCAGCCAATGAAGCGGCAACAACACGGGGATGGATGCCCGGTTCAACGGTTCGCGTGTTCAGTGCCGTTTCGGGTCAATTGATGTTCGAGGCACGAGCGGACGGTTCCGGTCAATGTGTGTTGCCTACCAAGGGGTGGTCGAACGGACTGTACCGTGCCATGGGGTGGAACGCCTCCGGTCAATCTGATCAATGGCCTTTGGAAGTACTCAAGTAGAGCGCTTCCTCAAATGGTTTCCATGTCATTGGATGCGATCCAACCGACATTGCCATTGGGAAGTTTGATTTTGGTGTAGCGAGAATCTTGCTGAATGACGGCTACTTTGGTGCCTTCATGAATCATGAATAGCGTCATTCCGGCATCACCGGGTTGGCTGCGGACAGGGGATTCGTTGGCCAAAACAATGGCTGATTTGTTGTTGCTTATTCGATTGAGCGCAGACCAAGACAATGACATGAAAGCGATGCCAACGGCCAANNCAATCGTGCGGCGAGGGCGCCGAATCCAAGGGTCCAGAATAGCACCATGAGGCGGTGCCATAGTAGATGCCGACCCGGGGCAACGATGCCTTGCCATACATTGGATATACCGGCTGTCGGAAGGGCTTCAATGCGGTCGCTGATTTGAGAATTGGCCAAAGTCAAATTGGTTTCCAAGTCTTCGTTGTTGGGCGTCAATTGCCGGGCCCGTTCGTAATGCAGGATGGCTAGTCCAAATTTTTGCTGCTTGAAAAAGGCATTGCCCAAATTGAATTCAGACGCAAAGTGGACGCGGTCCTCCAAAAGCGATTCGTATCCCGATTGCGCCAAGCTAAACTCTCCTCTTGCATAAGCGGCATTCGCGGAATCGAATTGGGCTTGGTATATGGCTTCGGTTTGACCAAGAGATGCCGAGATGGTCATGACGAAAATCCCAATCAAACCGAGCGTTCGGTGCAGCATGTGTTCCCTGTTCATCATCGTTTGATCCATGATTTCTCCGTTTGTTCAACAAGTCTTTCGGATGTCGCTAACATTTCATCAGGAGCTGGAATGGTGCCAGGGGCGTACCTCGCCATATCGAGTTGATCCAATAGAATCTTCCAATTTTCCACCGTGTCGGGAGCATGCAATTGCAAGGCTTCAAGGATGGCATCGCGCTGGAACTGGCTGGAATTCCAGGTCAATTTTGCGAGCAAATAGTCTTCGAGGCCTTGGCCGAGGGCCGGGAAGAACAAGCTCGGATTGTTCAGGTGTTTCTTCGCCGCTCGTAGTTCATTGCGCACCGTGGCTTTTGCCTTGCGCTGACGAGATTTTTTTGGATTCTTGCGGTCTTCTTCGCGGCGACGTTTCGTCAGGAAAACAAGCCCAAGCAGAGAGGGCCCTAGCGCCAGCCAACCGGTTGATAAGGGCAGGGCGGACTGCCATCGATTTCGATCCAAACCACATCCGTTCCATGCAGTGTCAATGAAGCGAATGTCCTGATTCAAAACCTGAATGTCGGTTTTGGAATTGTAGCTAAGTCCCGAAGTTGCGCTTGCGTCGCCGCGTTCAACGCTAATTGTGTTTGATGAAGATGGCAAGGAAGAGTAGGCCTTGGTGCGGAGATTGAACCATTGTCCTTCTGCCGGTGGAAGGCTGTATTCACCCGGTGCACGTGGGATGACGACATATCGAAAGGTGCGCGAACCCGACTCTCCCTTTGCGGTTGTCTTGATTCGATCGATGATTTCAGGATCGTAGACTTCAAATTCTCCCGGCCATTGCAATTCTGGTTCTTGGATAAACTTGAGGTGACCATCACCGTTGAATATGTATTCGACAGTGAGTGCCTCATTGGTCTTGCACGTGGTGGCATTTTGCTTGACTTGGCATCGAAACCGACTGAATGCTCCGATCATATTGGAGGGAATCGGTTCGGGAAGTGGCTTGACTTGGATCTGAATTGGGGTGGCCTCAGCCGTGACGTTTTTCCCATCGAAGAAGGAAGTTCTTTTGTAGCCGACCAGATTGAAGCCATCGATGGTGAGCTCTCCGGTTTGCTGAGGAAATAAGACCACCTTTTTCACCGTGGCGACGTTGTATCGACGGCCATCGATGACTTCTGACTCCCAACGTGGATCAGGTATGTCAATTTGCTCGCTCCAAAACCCCGTCATTTCAGGAACATTGTATTCCCGAACATCGAGGTTGTTGGCTCGGTTGTAAATCTTGAAAGAAGCCACGAGGGGCTCGCCTACAAATACGTTTCGCTTTGACAGTTCGATCACACACGCTAATTCTCCGAGACCTGTTTGTTTTTTTTGCTTGGTCGAACGAGGTAACACTTTGATTTTAAATGCATTGCTCCTCAGCTTTTGGGTGCTCCCATCGATGTTGTAGCTGGGAACATTGATGTCTTTGTTGGATTGTACCTGATAGGTGTACGTGTATTTGATTTCTGAACTGCTGACGCCGTTAACCCACGAATTATTCTGCGAGGTACTGGGCCCACCTATGAGTTTTAGCCCATTGATTTGAGGAGCAGACACATTCTGTCGGATGTTCTTCATTGAGAGACTGAGCTGCACCGTCTCTCCATTGCGAACCGGGTTTTTATTGATGGTCACACTGAATGATTCCTGACCATGGGCCAGAACAATGGCGCAGAGCATGAATGCAATGCTCAAAGCGATGGGACGTATGGTTAACAGGTTGCGCATGCTTACCAGTCTTTTTCGATTTTCACTTTTTGTCCTTTGCCTTTGGACTTGCGCAATTTGGCCTGAATCTCTTCTTCAGACCGTTCTAGACTCTCCAATATTTTCTCCATGTCTTCCTTGGATATCTGTCCTTCCACCTGCTGAGGCTGGTCTTGCTGGTCTTGCTGGTCTTGTTGGTCTTGCTGATCCTGCGGGTCTTGCTGGTCTTGCTGGTCCTGTTGGTCTTGCTGGTCTTGCTGGTCTTGCTGATCCTGCTGGTCCTGTTGGTCTTGCTGGTCTTGTTGG
>DLQB01000153.1 GCA_002477505.1 Flavobacteriales bacterium UBA7443 | reverse complement strand
GGTTCGTTTCCAACTGGAATTAGACGCGACAATGAACCCGAAAGAAGTGGAAGATGCAGCGCTCAATCACGAAAAAACCATCGCCCAAATAGCAGGAAAAACCATCCGAAAGGTCATTGTTGTGCCGGGGCGAATCATCAATATCGTTGCAGTATAATTCTGGTTCATTTGTGTTTTTTGCCTTTTCGACTTGTTATTTGTGTGTTTTGACTTGTTTTTTGGCGGTAAAAGCCCGAATTTGTGGGTATATTCTCAGGATCTTCTTCTGATACACCAATGAATCGCCTACCCACATACAAGTTGACTGGATTGCTGCGCTGCCTCGCATGGGCAATGCTCTTAACCACCGTGAATATTTCAGTGGCGAGTGCGTTCGTTCAGGAAGGTTGCACAAATCCATTTGCTTGCAATTATGATGCTTCTGCCACGGATGATGACGGCTCTTGTGAATACTTGTCGTGCATCGGTTGCATGAATGAATTTGCATGCAACTTCGATCCGCTCGCGTTGTACCCAGACCTATCCTGTGAATACTTCTCTTGCGCGGGCTGTACCGCACCACTTGCATGCAATTTCGACGATGCCGCCACCATTCCAGATGAGGGCGCATGCGATTTTGAAAGTTGCGCGGGATGCATGGATTTTACCGCATGCAACTTCGACAGCGAAGCGACACTCTCCATCCCCTCATCGTGTGAATATCCCCTTCCGGATTACGATTGCAATGGATTGCTCGTGGGATGCACGAACTGTGCGCCTGTGTTTCTCACTGCGTTTGATTCAGACACCGTTCAGTGCGTTTCAGACTTGCCGAGTGGCACAGACAATGACATCATAGCCATCGACCCCTCCACCGGAGATACATTGGAGGTGATTTCGTTTTTTGGAGAGGTCATTGGGAGTCAAAGCTTCAATCTTGCGAATACAGCTGAAGGCGACGGCCCCGACGGAGCAATCCGACTTTTCGGGCTGGCTGAGCAGCTCGGACTGGCCGAATCTGATTATTTCGTTGAATCATTCCCACTCATCCTAACCCGATTTTCCAACGGTGTGGCTTTGGTCACAGGACAGGTTGTAGACAGTGAGAATGACAACCTCAAATGGAACTTGCATTTGGTTTTGGAGGATATGCAAACTGCGGAAACGTGGCTCAATGAAAGTCCCGGACATGATTTAATGACGGCCTTTGGATGCGACGCAGATACCGCAAATTGGATGACTTATCGCATGGCGAATTCTCAGTCTTACCTGATCGGTTCTGGGGGGTATGATGGATCCTGGCTGCAGTTATCGCACATGCCATTCAACGAGAGCAAACGCTTTCAACTTGGTCAAGGTGGAAACAGCGTGAACTGCGAATACGGTTTGGGTGGTTGGTTCGCTTGGGAAGGGGAAGTGTTGGGACAATCCGTCATGGGATTGGCAGGAGACCTGGTGGTCGATCTGGGTGCTGACGTTATTGTAAATGTGCCTTGTGGAGAGGAGTTCGTTGCACAATTTTACAATTCCTTGAACCCAAATTCCGGTGATTTCACATCCGAAACGCAATACACATATGCGGTAGACACCACTGCACCCGTTATGGAGAGCAGCTGCGAAAGCACCGTATCCCTCTGCTTTGAACCGAGCGTCGGAGTCGCCTTGCCCGATCCCTGTTCTTTTGCGGAAGACAACTGTGGTTTTGGATTAGATAGCGATTATTCTGATTTCATTGTGAGCGGCAATCCGAATGCCGGTGACGGTACCCCATTTGAAATTGAACGCACCTATACCGCCAGCGATTGCAGCGGAAACGTGGGGGTATTCGTGCAAACATTGATTTTCGACGGCGGAGATTGCGAGGATCCTCAAGGGCTTATCGAAAGTCCTGCGGAATGGATTGAAGATTCGGATGACGAGACTTTCGGCCCGCCGAGTGCCAAAAATCCGTTCGAAGCATTCTTCACAACCGGCAGCACGATCGCGCCGAACCCGACCGCATCTTCCTCCACGCTAAGGGTTCAACGGACGCAAGCCGCAAAGGTCACCGTCCGCGTTTACAACCTCGCTGGGCAGGAGGCTATGCCGTCCATCCAGCTGGATGGAAATGAGCGCGAATCTTCGGCCTTAGTCCTATTGGATGCCTCTGAGCTCTTATCCGGTTGCTACCTCGTGCGCATCGAGTATCCAGGAGAGGTGGAGACGCTTCGCTGGATCGTCTCGAAGTAATGCCTGGATCCGTCAATAGCGTTTTTATTGACATTCACTTTCTCTTATTGACACGTAACTTGCTCTCAAAATGAAAAGCATGCCTTTCTTATTTCGTCTGAGACTGACCGTTTTTGCCCTTGCCATGGGCACCGCCCTATCCATCTGCCAAGCCCAAAGCGAATACGCCGGTGGATTCCCGTATAACCCAGACAGCGACAATAGCGGTACCATTGAAGTCAATGATTTGCTCATTTTCTTGCCTTTTTATGGTGCCGAATTCAACGTAGAAGGCGTAATCCCGATTGAATATGGCGGCACAAATGCATCGTCCGCGTCGGCCGCGCGCGATTCTCTCGGTCTTTCAAGCATACAAGACAGTATCGTCGCAACGACAACCTATACGTGGATGAAAGGGTCTGCTCGAATTTTGCAACGGTTTGAACAAGGGTATGCAGTCTCTGCTACTGGTCTTTATGCCAACGCCTCAGGCATCAATACCACGGCAAGCGGACCTTACAGCAATGCACAAAATCGGCTCACCACGGCCAGCGCAATCTGTTCCAGTGCAGAAGGTGAAGGCACCACCGCAAGCGGCACCGCTTCCCATTCAGAAGGAATGCTGACATTGGCAACAAGTCTCACCGCCCATGCCGAAGGTTACAACACGGAAGCAACGTCCAATTACAGCCACTCGGAAGGTTACGGAACCAGCGCGGAAAACACCGCTGCGCACGCCCAAGGCTACCTATCGACGGCCTCAGGTTTGTATTCCCATGCCGAAGGCCGACAAAACGAAGCAATTGGAAATTCATCGCATGCGGAAGGACAAGCAAGTTCTGCCAGTGGTGACGTGGCGCACGCGGAAGGATTTGGATGCACGGCATCGGGATATGCCAGTCATGCAGGCGGATTTGAGACGAACGCAAGTGGTCTCTACAGCCGCGCTATCGGACGTTCCTCAACAGCATCTGCATCGAATGCGTTTGCAAGTGGTTTGGGCGTGATCGCGGATCAAGCGAATAGCGCCGTATTTGGCCAGTTCAATAGCGCCGAGCAATCCGACATCTTGCTCGCCATCGGAAATGGAAATGCTGTCAATGATCGCTCAGATGCTTTCACTGTCAACAATGCAGGAGACGCAACCATCGCTGGAAATGCAGTTGTCAATGGCGAAATCCTCGTCGGCGGACACGAAGTAGCCGCTGCCTTAACCCAATTGCTCAGTACAGTGGACTCTTTGCAAAGCACGATCATTGGATTGCAAACGCAGATTGACGCCCTCACCAACGGCGAATAATTCACTCCGCAACGACCACAAATGAAAAAATCCCTGGGAAAAATTCCCAAGGATTCTAAAGCTAAACGTTCCCCGACCAGGACTCGAACCTGGAATAACGGCACCAAAAACCGGTGTGTTACCATTACACCATCGGGGAATGCCTTGCAACGCACGCCGCATTAGCGACGGCAAAGATAAAAAGGATTTTCTGAATATGTATGCAATCCGCTCACTCTAATTATCTTGGAGGCATGGAGCAATTGCAAAATCTGATTGGAGGGCAGCTACAAGGATCAAAAAATGGCAAATGGCTGGACAACATTGAGCCAGCCACTGGTGCGGTATATGGCCAAATCCCACGCTCCGATGCTGATGATGTTGAATTGGCCGTGCAGGCTGCAGCCAAGGCTTTTCCGCAATGGTCGACCCGTTCATTTGAAGACCGTTCCGAATGCCTCAGGCGCTGGGCCAAAATTGTCTCGCAACACGCCGATGAACTGGTGCGTGCCGAATCCAAAGACAACGGCAAGCCCATCTCGCTCGCGGAGGCTGTAGACATTCCTCGTGCTCAAAAAAACCTCGAGTTTTTTGCGGGAGCCATCGAGCACTTTGCTTCTGAAGCACACATTCCCGCCGACAGCTCGCACATCCATTACACCCACCGCAAACCCATTGGTATCGTAGGCTGTATTTCTCCTTGGAACTTACCACTCTACCTTTTCACGTGGAAAATTGCTCCCGCCATTGCCGCAGGGAACTGCGTCATCGCCAAACCCTCTGAAATCACCCCGGTATCCGCCTTCATGTTATCGCAATGGGCGGAAGAAGCGGGAATTCCCGCCGGAGTGTTCAACGTCGTTCACGGCCTTGGCTCGGAAGCCGGTCAAGCCATCGTCCAACATCCTCAAATCAAAGCCATTTCGTTCACAGGCGGCACCTCAACGGGAGCGCACATCGCGCAAACCACTGCGCAGCATTTCAAAAAGTTGAGTTTGGAGCTTGGTGGGAAAAATCCCGCTATCATTTTCGAGGATTGCGATTTTGACAAAGCTGTTGGGACAACACTGCGTTCCTCTTTCGCCAATCAAGGGCAGATTTGTTTGTGTTCATCCCGCATTCTTGTCCAGGACAAACTTTACGATCGATTCAAGAACGCACTCGTCGAAAAGGTGAAGCGGATACGCATCGGAGATCCGGCTGATGCAACAACTAAAATGGGCGCCGTCGTGTCACAGGCCCACCGAGACAAAATCTTATCAAACATAAAAGGCGCGAAGGAAGCCGGAGGGACAATCCTCTGCGGTGGAGATGCTGCCGAGGCTCCCAATGAGCGGTGCAGAAATGGGTTTTTTGTCCAACCCACTATCATCGAGGGCCTTGGGCCTAAATGTGAGATCAATCAAGAGGAGGTTTTCGGACCGGTCATTACCCTGCAAAGCTTCCGAGACGAAGAAGAAGCCATTCAACTGGCCAATGATTCTCAATACGGCCTTGCAGCCACCATTTGGACGCAAGACATTGCAAAGGCGCATCGCACTGCAGCTGCCGTCGAAAGTGGCATCGCTTGGATCAATTGCTGGTTGGTCCGTGACTTACGCACGCCATTTGGCGGAGTAAAGTCGAGTGGAGTTGGAAGAGAAGGCGGGTTTGAGGCATTGCGCTTTTTCACGGAGCCTCAAAATGTCTGCTTGCCCACGCAAGCGTGAAGGACTTCAATAATCCTGCTCAACGGACGAATCATAGCGCTCGTAGCTGACCTTATTTCCATTGGTAAAAAACCAACCAAGTGTTCGGTCAAACCAAGAAGCTGCGTTGCGAATCATTGTGCTCATTTGTTCTGTGCGTTGTTCTTCAAAAGTAGTGTCCTTACAACACTTTATCAACGAAACATGTTTCAAAAATATTTTAAAACCCCGAAAAATGAAGGCTCTCAACATCGAGGTTTAGAGGCTATTCTCGATACAACTCCGATGAAATCAATTTTATACTCGACGACCTTCTTTTTTAGTTTTTTTCTGTTCACTGGATGCGTCACCCTCAAGCAGTTCGACGAATTGCAATCAGACTTCGACGAAGTTCAAAACGAAAATCGAAAACTCGCACTTGAAGGACAAGATGGGGAGATTGAAAGGCGCGAAATGGCGGGAAGAATTGCTGTTTTGGAAGAAAGTAGGCAAACTTTGGCGGCCGATACCGCTCGCATTGGTCGTGCCTTGCGTCAAAGCAATGCCAGCCTCGTCCGACTCGAAGAATTGAATGATGTTCTCACTTCGGAAAGTTCATCACGTATGGCAGCAATTAACGAAGAGAACAGAGCCTTACTTGCCGATTTGAGTCGTTCAAGGAAGGAATTGCAGCAACAAGAGGATGCGCTGAATCAGCTGCGAACCAATCTTGAAATGCGGGAAAACGAATTGAGTGAGCGGTCAAAACGCATCGCTGAACTAGAAGGACTCCTAGCCGCTCGCGACGCGGCTGCAGAAGCACTCAGAAGCCAACTCGCGGACGCACTGCTCGGATTCGCAGATAAAGGATTATCCGTGGAACAGCGCGACGGGAAAGTCTATGTCAGCCTGGAAGCCCAGTTGCTATTTCCGTCTGGCAGCACGGCCATAAATGCGAACGGCCAACAGGCTCTTGAAGGTTTAGCAGCGGTAATCAGCCAGCAATCCAACCTGGAGATCATCGTTGAAGGCCATACCGATTCAGATCAATTGCGATCCAGCGCCATCCCGCGAAACAACTGGGAATTGAGCGTACTTCGATCGACTGCCGTCATAGAAATATTAAAAGCTTCCGGGGTAGACCCTGAAGTGTTGACCGCTGCTGGAAGGAGTGAATATCATCCGCTTGATCCGGATGACAAGGCGAGAAATCGCAGAATTGAGGTTGTTCTGGCGCCCAACTTGGATGCCTTGTTTCAACTCATCCGATCGGGGGAGTAAGTCGTCCCGATTTCCAAATCAGTCTAACTGCATCTGGAATGCGCCTTGTGCGATGTTCATGCTTTCACCGGACAAGCCCACGACGGTTCCCATGAAGGTGCCCACAACAAATCCTCCGGAAACAGCGTCAACGTAGGCAATGTCCACTGTAACGCCCCCACCGAAATTCGTGCTGTATACATTGGCAGCAGGATCGGCATAGGAACAAGAAGAACCCGTCGCAGCTGAGCATTGAATTTGTGATCCCGCGACCCAACCGGCCAAGGGTACTTCCATCACAAGCACTAGACCCGCTCCGGTCAATGTCAATCCTGTTACCGTAATGGTGGTGCCATCGAGT
>DLQB01000069.1 GCA_002477505.1 Flavobacteriales bacterium UBA7443 | reverse complement strand
TGTGTTCGGTGCATGTTGTCTGTTGCTCCGAGCAATGTGCCATTGAGTCGGATTTCGGCATAGGTATCGATTCCCTCGAACACCAGTTCTAGTGCTGCGGAATCGCTCAGCAGAGGAACCGTTTTTAGATCAAAAATGCACCGGTAAATCCAATTTTGATTCGCTACCCATTGCAGGCTTTCTTCATTTGTTCCGTGGAATGGATTGTCGATTTGTCCGTTTCTAAGCAAGTCCGTGATTGCATCGCCAGGCACCTCTGCCGGAAGCCAATTGCTCGCCCCTTCTTGCTGAAATTCCCATCCATCCTCGAGCGGAAGGACATTGCTGATTTCCGTATTTGGGGGGGGCGTGGCCATGTTACAACCAGCGCAAGAAAGAACGGCCATGCGTCCAAGCCAACGACGTGATGAATGAAAAAGGCTGCGCCTTTCGTTGCCTTGCTTCATATGTTTTGAATGAATGCGATGAGGTTTTGTGACTTATCCAAGTTCAGTCGCTTTCGCAGGCGAGAACGGCTTACTTCAACAGCCCGCAAGGAGACAAACATGAGTGATGCAATTTCTTTGGAAGACAGGTTCATGCGAAGGTAGGTGCACAATTTAAAGTCAGTTTTCGTCAATTGCGGGTAGCGGGTCGTGATGCGCTGGTGAAATTCAACGTGAACCAGGTCAAACTGCTTTGTGAAATCATCCCAAGCATCATCTAGCTTACCACCATCTTTAATGATGTTGAGCAGGGAGTCGACTTCCGCTTGGTTGTTGGATGGTATTTTTGTTTTCAGTGATTGCAACGTGCCGTCAATGGTTTGGATCAATTGTGCTTTTTGCACCAGATGCATTGTGGCAGAAGCCAACTCTTTGTTTTTTGCTGCCAATTGGTGCTCTTTCGAGGCTGTTTTTTGCGCTTGCAATGCCATCTCTGTTCGCTCCATGGATGCTTTCATGGCCTGCTCAACTTTGAGACGTTGATTGTGTTCATTTTGCTTTTGTATCAAATGATTGGCTTCCAATATGCGCTGATTGCGTCGAAAAAAAACAACAATCAGGAAAACAGAAAGGACAAAGCCAAGAATGCGTACCCAGATCAACTGATACCAATATGGGCTGACGAAGATGGTCACAGGCGTAACGGCGCAGGGTATGTTTTCTCCGATGAAGGCACGAAATTCAACAGCATGTGTTCCCGGTTGAAGTCCCGAAAGCGTAATCCTGGAATTTGAGGTGGGCCGGGACCATTGTTCGGCAACGTTTTGGATTCGCCATTGGTATTCTAAAAGTCCTGCCCAGTCCGAATTTAGTCCACTCAATTTGAATTCGAGGGCGTGCACGCCAGCTTTCAGTTGGATGGTCTCATTTTCAATGCTGAGTTGGGATTTCGCAGCATTGAGGTGATTGACATCGCTGATTTGCAAGCGCGGGGTGGATTGCACTTGATGCATCAAATCAGGGGTGAGGTAGGTGAACCCCTGTTCAATGGGAACGCAAGCGAGGCCATTTTCCAGGAATTCGATGGCTTCAAATGGTGTGGGCACAGGATTCTGAGCCATCGATGCAAATCGTGGGTTTGGTTCGTTAAGCATGGAAAACCCGCCCAATGGGAGCATTCGAATGGATTGGTCACCAAAAATCCACACGTTTCCGTCTGGGCTGTTGAAAATCCGCTGGTACGAGCGGTCAATATCAATCCAGTTGCTCAAAGCGCTGCCATCCGGAATCATGCGGTCTGTTGCTTCGTCCCATTGATAGAATCCCTTTGATGTGGCAAAGATCATGCGCTTATCAAGGTTGCACATGTTGATTTGCAGCGGAACGGGAAAGCCGGCTGACGCATCGTAAGTTTTGGTGCGTATTACACTGTGGTTCCGTTCGTTGAGTTCCAATCGAAAGGCACCTTTGTACGGATGCGAAACCCACCATATTCCGGGCGATTCTTCTCGAAGAAATCGCGAGCTTTCATCAAATCCATCCATGGCCCCGAGCGACTGCCATCGGCTTTTGGGATGACGGCCGCGCGGTGCATATTCGATCTGAATCAGGCCTAGGTACGTTCCTGCATACCAAATGTTAGGATCAGATGATGGCCAAATATTCCAAACACCCGTTTCATCTATGATTGAATGAAACTGCCCGTCTGACATGATTCCAGCTCCCGAACGGTGACAGACCCAAACATCATTTTCCCGCAGTGACAACGACCAAATTGGCCCCGGGATGTCAGGAATGATTTCCAATTGTTCGCCGCTTTTTGATTGGAAATAAACGCCTTGAGAGGTTCCCCAATAGCGACTGCCGTTGGAGAGATGCAAGGATGCATGACCAGCCTCTTTTAGTTCCTCCAATCCGGTTGGAGTGCGGTGTGGCCAATTGTATTTGAGCAGATCAACTCCGCCTTCCAGTCCAATCCAGATATTGCCTGTTTCGTCGGCCTTGATGTCCAGAACGCTGTTGCTGATCAAGCCTGATTCCTCTGCATAAGGAATTTGGAATTGGTCAAAATCAATGGTGCTGACGATGCCACCATTGGACGTTCCAATGAGCCAGGTGTCTTTCATTTTTTCGACGCAGTTCACACGGACTTCACGAAGATGCTTGCTCAAGGCTGTTTGCCTCTCATTCCAAGCGGTTCCGTTCCACTCGTGTACGCCATGGTCATGGGTCATGAGAATAACTTCGTCTTCGCTGGTGCGAATGATCCCTTCCATTTTCCAATCTTTAAGCAGGGGGATGCGCTCGATTTCAGATCCGTTCCAATCGAAAAAATGAATCGACTCAGAAGACTGAAACGCCACCCCTTCTTTCCATGTCGTGGAGTTGCGAATGGGGCCGACCAGCCATTCTCGGTATTCTCCTTCTCGACTCAATGAACCGGCAAATTCCGAACAACTGAACACCGCCTCATATTCTTTGGCCTCTTCCGTTAATGCCGAGGGCGAAGCGAACATTCTCCAGACATCATCGAAGGGGCCAGATTCTGCAGAAATTTGGGGCGTACAATCCGTCCATTTTGGACTGGCACCGCCAAGCTCATCGCTGAAATCAAGAATTCCCACGAAATTTTG
>DLQB01000080.1 GCA_002477505.1 Flavobacteriales bacterium UBA7443 | reverse complement strand
GTCCAGACGTTGATATTGATCAGTAGATCTCCCTGTCCATAACTGTCCACCGACGGCAGGCCTTTGCCGCGGAGGCGGACAATGCGTCCGCTCTGCGTCCCTGGCTCAATCGTGATTTTGGCCTTGCTCCCCAGCAGTGGAACTTCAGTCTGCGCGCCGAGCGCAGCATCCGTGAATGGGATGTACAAGTCATGGTGCAAATTCTTGCCGTTGCGTTGAAATTGGTCATGAGGAATTGCCTCAATGACCACAAGCAAATCGCCGGGAACCCCTCCCATGGGTGCGCCGTTGCCTTCGCCTCGAACGCTCAGCTGCATGCCATCCTCAACTCCCCCGGGAATGTCAATGGTGACAACCGCTTCTTTCCGCACCATTCCCCATTCATCGGAACCCGCTGGTCGGTTCTTGACCGACTGGCCTCCTCCTTGGCATTGCGGGCACGTTGATGCCGTTTGCATTTGTCCCAAAATGGTATTCTGAACGCGTCGCACTTGGCCGGTGCCCTGACAAGTCTGACAATCGCTGTATTCAGCACCGTCCGCCTGCACCTGCTTGAAGACTTTTACCTTCTTCTCCACTCCCGCCGCAATCTCTTCCAATGTGAGCTTCACCTTGATGCGCAAATTGGAACCCTTCATTCGACGACGACGACCTCCACCGGATTGACCTCCGCCGAATCCTCCGCCAAAAATGTCCCCAAATTGGCTGAAAATGTCTTCCATGTTCATGCCGCCAAAACCCGCACCGCCGGGTCCACCGCCGCCTCTCAAACCGTCATGTCCGAACCGATCGTATTGCGCTCGTTTCTGGTCGTCCTGCAAGACTTCATAGGCTTCTGCGGCCTCCTTGAATTTTTCTTCTGCCTTGGAATCATCCGGATTTTTGTCCGGATGGTACTTCAAGGCCAGCTTGCGGTAAGCCCGTTTCACATCCGACCCTGATGCCTTTCGGTCAACCCCTAAAATTTCGTAATAATCGCGCTTCGCCATGATTTCATTCCCTTATTCTCCTACGACCACCTTGGCGTAGCGGATGACTGTATCATTCAATTTGTAGCCGGCCTCGACCGCATCTACCACCTTCCCCTTGAACTCCGGTGAAGGAATGCGCGTGATGGCTTCGTGCAAATCCACGTCGAATGCATCGCCCGGATTGACCTCAATCTGCTGCACGCCCTGCGATTCCATAATTTGCTTGAACTTGGTCTGGATCAGCGCCTGGCCTTCCTTCAACGCCGCGGCATCCTCAGCATCCTTCGAAGCCATTTCCGCTCGGGCAAAATCATCCAAAATGGGCAGCATCTTCTCCAGGGATTCACGGGATGCGTTCCGAATCAAATCAACGCGCTCCCGCATGGTCCGCTTTCTAAAATTGTCAAACTCCGCATAAAGACGCAAGTAGCGCTCCTGCCAATCCGTCTGCTCTCCATTGGCAGAATCGGATGAAGTGTCATCATTTGGTTGGGGGTCTGCCACGTTGCCGTCTGCTGACTCGGTGTCCTCTCCTCCCTCGGTAGTGCCTTCTGCCTCGATTGGAGACTCTACTTCCCCCATTTCCGGGGTGTTTGCAGCGGCTTCCTCCGCTGCGGCTTGGTTTGTTTCCATGTGATTCAATGCGTGATTTGACCTTGTAGAGTCAAATCGAGTGCCAAAGCGATCGCAACCGACAACCTGTCAGTTTTCGCCAAGAGCAAACTCAATCAGAAAGACTCGACGTGCTCATCAATTTTGCGATGCAATTCAAAACCGCGCAAATTCTTCGCAACAATGACACCATTCTCATCAATCAAAAAACTCATCGGAATCGAATTGACGCCATACAAGGCTGCGGCTTCGCTGTTCCATCGTTTCAAATCTGAAACGTGCCACTTCCATTCAAGTTTATCCTTTTTGATCGCTGCTTCCCAACGTGGGACATCGCTGTCCAACGACACGCTGTAGACTTCGAAGCCTTCGGCATTCTTAAACTTCGCCTTCTTGTATTTTTTGTATGCGTTCACCACATTGGGGTTCTCTCGGCGACACGGACCACACCACGACGCCCAAAAATCAATGAGCACCAATTGTCCGCGAAGGTCACTGAGCTTCATCTGCTTGCCTTTGGGATTGTTCAGGGCAATTTCAGGCGCTAAATCTCCGATGGCCGTGCCAACACGAAGCGTTGGAGTCACCACTTCCGTCGCAGCAAACGCGGGGTTATTCGTTGTCGGCTGGAAGGAGAACCAGGCCGCTGATGCAATCAATGCTGCACCCACTGTTGTCTTCAAAATCATGCAGCAATTTACGACATCAATCGACCCGTTCGATGCGCGCGCCCAAGGCCTTCAACCTTCCTTCAATGTCTTGGTAGCCTCGATCGATTTGACCGATGTTGTGGATGACCGATTGGCCTTCTGCTGACAGCGCAGCGATGAGGAGGGAAACACCGGCACGAATGTCGGGAGAGGTCATCGTAACGCCGCGGAGCGGGCTCTGTCGATCCATGCCTATGACCGTCGCACGGTGCGGATCGCACAATATGATTTGCGCGCCCATATCGATGAGTTTGTCCGTAAAGAACAACCGGCTTTCAAACATTTTCTGATGGACCAAGACGCTGCCTTTGGCCTGTGTAGCCGTGACCAAAACGATGCTGAGCAAATCAGGCGTAAAGCCCGGCCAAGGGGCATCAGAAAC
>DLQB01000013.1 GCA_002477505.1 Flavobacteriales bacterium UBA7443 | reverse complement strand
ACACCAGGTATCCCTGAGTCTTTCAATGTCTTGCTCCACGAATTACGTGGATTGGGACTGACTGTTTCTTTAGATTGATCACAGCATAGAACTGCCATTTATGTTTCAGCAAAAACAACCCAAGCAGCTTTCGAGCGACTTCAATACCATCACCATTTCATTGGCATCGCCCGAGATGATTCTCGAGCAATCCCACGGCGAAGTGTTGAAACCAGAAACCATCAACTACCGGACGTATAAGCCGGAACGAGATGGTTTATTCTGCGAGCGAATTTTCGGTCCTGTCAAAGACTTTGAATGCCATTGCGGGAAATACAAGCGAATCCGATACAAAGGAATCGTTTGTGACCGATGTGGCGTCGAGGTTACAGAGAAAAAAGTGCGACGTGAGCGCATGGGGCACATTCAATTGGTCGTCCCAGTGGCTCACATCTGGTATTTCAAGAGCCTACCCAATAAAATTGGTTACCTCTTGGGCATGCCCTCTAAAAAGCTCGATCAGATCATTTATTACGAGCGCTATGTCATCATTCAGCCGGGCATTGCCAAAGGTGCTGAAGATGCTGAGCTTGCCGTTAATGAATTTTTGACAGAAGAAGAGTACTTGGACATCTTGGATACCCTTCCAAAGGAAAACCAATACTTGGACGACAAGGATCCGAATAAATTCATCGCCAAGATGGGAGCCGAGGCGCTTCACGACATGCTGGCGAATTTGGAGTTGGACGAATTGTCCTACACACTGCGTCACTCGGCGAATACAGAGACGTCGCAACAGCGAAAGAGTGAAGCCCTGAAGCGTTTGCAGGTCGTAGAATCTTTCCGCGATGCCAACTCCCGAATCACAAACAAACCGGAATGGATGATTGTGAAGGTGGTGCCAGTGATTCCGCCCGAATTGCGTCCATTGGTTCCGCTCGATGGCGGACGTTTTGCGACTTCTGACCTGAACGATTTGTACCGACGTGTGATCATCCGGAACAACCGTTTGAAGCGTCTGGTAGAGATCAAGGCGCCGGAAGTCATCTTGCGGAACGAAAAGCGGATGTTGCAAGAGGCGGTCGATAGCTTGTTCGATAATAGCCGTAAGTCCAGTGCAGTCAAGACGGAAAGCAATCGTCCTCTAAAGTCCTTGTCAGATAGCCTGAAAGGAAAACAGGGCCGTTTCCGTCAGAATTTGCTTGGAAAGCGTGTGGATTATTCAGCACGTTCGGTCATTGTTGTTGGACCTAGTTTGAAATTGCACGAGTGCGGTTTGCCAAAGAACATGGCGGCTGAGCTTTACAAGCCGTTCATCATCCGTAAAATGATTGAGCGCGGCATTGTGAAAACGGTGAAGTCAGCAAAGAAGATTGTTGATGCCAAGGAACCGGTTGTTTGGGATATTCTCGAAAACGTGATGAAGGGGCACCCTGTCCTGCTCAACCGTGCACCGACTTTGCACCGTCTGGGAATTCAAGCGTTCCAGCCGAAATTGATCGAAGGAAAAGCGATTCAGTTGCACCCGTTGGCGTGTACAGCATTCAACGCTGACTTTGACGGTGACCAGATGGCTGTTCACTTGCCTCTGGGCAATGCGGCGATTCTCGAAGCCCAACTTTTGATGTTGGCTTCGCACAACATTTTGAACCCAGCGAATGGCGCTCCAATTGCAGTACCGTCTCAAGACATGGTCTTGGGCCTTTACTACATGACGAAAATTCGCAAGGGAACAAAAGACGAGCCGGTTAAGGGCGAGGGCATGGTTTGCTATTCACCGGAAGAGGTGCGCATTGCTTACCAGGAAGGCAAGCTCGAGTTACATGCCGAAATCAAGATGCGCTACGTGGATATGAACGACGAAGCGCATTTGATCGAAACTACATGCGGCCGTGTGCTTTTCAATGAGCACGTTCCGATTGAAGCGGGATTCGTCAATGAGCTTTTGACCAAGAAATCATTGCGTGGAATTATTTCGCACGTATTGAATTCAACCAATGTTCCACGAACTGCGCAATTTTTGGATGACATTAAGAACCTCGGTTTCTACATGGCATTTAAAGGAGGGCTTTCATTCAACTTGAATGACGTCATCATTCCCGATGAAAAAGTCAAGTTGGTTGACGGTGCGAAGGAACAGGTAGCGGAAGTGATGGAGAACTACAACATGGGTCTCATCACTAACAATGAACGGTACAACCAGATCATTGACATTTGGACGCATACCAACTCGCGTCTCACGAACATTTTGATGGATCGCATTGAAACGGATAAGCAAGGTTTCAACTCAATCTACATGATGATGCACTCGGGTGCACGTGGCTCGAAGGAGCAGATTCGACAGTTGTCCGGAATGCGTGGATTGATGGCAAAGCCGCAAAAGTCGTCTGCGACCGGTGGCCAAGACATCATTGAGAATCCGATTCTTTCGAACTTTAAGGAGGGACTCTCCATTTTGGAGTACTTCATCTCGACGCACGGTGCACGAAAAGGTCTTGCGGATACAGCTTTGAAAACGGCTGACGCAGGTTACTTAACCCGTCGATTGGTCGACGTAGCACAAGACGTTATCATCACGGAACAGGATTGTTTGACGTTGCGTGGTGTTGTTGCGACGCCTTTGCGAAAGAATGATGAAATCACGGAAGGAATCGGGGATCGAATCGTTGGGCGAACAGCCTTGAATGATGTCGAGCATCCGAAGACGGGTGAGATCATGATCGCGGGTGGCGAAGAAATTAACTTCGACACGGCAATGGCCATTG
>DLQB01000138.1 GCA_002477505.1 Flavobacteriales bacterium UBA7443 | reverse complement strand
GTTGAGCCAGCTCCAATTGAAATCACTGCGTCCATGACAGAATCGGTCAGTTGCTCAGGTGATGAGGATGCTGAAATATCCGGAACGTATACAGGAGGAACGGGCGAACTCTCGTTCAGTCTGCTAGGAGATTTCTCTGTTACGACAAGCGAACTTCTTTTTGAATCGTTAGGCGCAGGTTCATTTACAGTTTACGCTCAAGACGAAAATGGTTGCACAGTCAACAGTGATGTGATCATCATCGATAATCCGAATCCTGTTTTTGTTGCAGTGGCCGGAGGGCAAAATGCTATCCTCGACGCAACGTGTTCTTATTCTGAGGACGGGGTGGTCAATATTCTTGCGAGCGGTGGTTCAGGAAATGGAGTCTATACCTACAGCGCGGATGGTGTTAATTTCTTAGAAACGAACATCCTGAACCTCGCGGTAGGAACGTATACTTTCTATGCCATGGACGTCAATGGTTGCGTTGGACAATCCAGCAACGAATTTGAAGTAGAAGGGCCGGATCCAATCGTCATCACCTCCAATGCCTCGGGCGTTACCTGCAACGGCAATGATGATGGAACGATTTCCTTTGATGCCACAGGTGGCAACGGCGGACTAAACTTTTCATTCAATGGAGGAGCCGCGAATGACACCACTTCATACGCTGACTTGATGCCAGGTGAATACACCATTCTTGTAACGGATGTGGAAGGCTGTGAGGCCTCTGAGACCATTGCAATCGATGATATCAGTGCGGTTGAAGCGTCATCTTCAGCGACGGGTGTTTCATGTGCAGGCGAGACAGATGGTTCGGTAGAAGTCATCGCTTCAGGTGGTACGAGTTTGTTTGAGTACAGTGCGGACGGCTCAGAATTTGGCAGCTCTCCACTCTTTACTGAGTTGGCACCGGGAGTATATACGTTCTATGTGCAAGACTCAAATGGTTGCGAATCGAGCGTGGAAGCAACAGTGGAAGAGCCTGCTCCAGTAGCAGTTTCCGGAACCATTGCAAACGATACAGGCGCCGGTGATGGCGAATTGGACATCACGGCTACAGGAGGTGATGGTGACTACACCTTCTCATGGTCAGGTCCTGATAATTTCTCCAGCGCGAGTGAAGATTTGACGGGCATCGTTGCAGGCGAGTACACGGTTACCGTAACAGACGGAAACGGCTGTTCCGTTACAGAGACGTTTGGTGTGCCAGTTGGAATCACGGAATGGAGTTTCCTGAGCGAGGTTCAGGTGAGCCCGAACCCCAGCAATGGCCTGGTAAATGTTACATTGAATGGAGCGACTGGCGAGGACGTGGCTTTTGTGTTGTACGACGCACAAGGCCGAAACGTCTGGAGTCAAACAGCATTCAATGCACTCGGGCAAGTGCGAGTGGTAGCAGACTTCCAAGGCGTAGCCAACGGTATTTACCAATTGCAAATGCTTTCGGGTGAATCGCGTCATTCGGTGCAGTTGATCAAGCAATAATTCCAGAATTATTAGAGAAGGGAGGCATTGTGCCTCCCTTTTTTTTTGCCCGCTTTTTTGTAACCAGAGGTAAGAAACGCTCGTATCTGAAGTAATTCAATTCGAGCACTTATGAAATTTGGTTCCTTTTTTTCGTTTTTGTTTTCCTCTCTCTTGGTCGGATTTCTGAGCCTTTTGCAGTCTTCATTGCATGGCCAAACCACCTTCGCTGTTGAGGAGTACATGGTCCATGGGGATGGTTCGGGGATGCCTGAATTGTCTGGAATGACGACCTATCGTATCTACGTTGAGCTCGAAAATGAGATGGACTTTGTTTCCGCGCTGTATGGCGGAGCCGATAATCCTTTTGTGATTCAATTGGATGAGCCAATGTTCAATACGCCTTTTGCTACGGGAGGAACTTCCGGTGGTGTGATCGCTGCATTGACTTCCTATTTCCCGGAGGTGGGATTCGATAGTTGGTTGACGATTGGTTTGGAGAGTGCGCCATCTGTCCCGGGACAAATGGATGTTTCCGTCATTGAAAGTCCGGGTCAACCATTTGTCGAGCATTTTGTAGCGGGTTCACCGAATGACGGATTGGGATTTGAGATCAGTGATGAGATGGGAGGGCTCTGGTTCATATTGAACGGAACAGCCAATGGCTTTGCCGGCGATGATTTGAGGGTTTTGGTGATGCAGATTACCACAGCATCCATTCCATCAGGCATCCTAAATGCACAAGTAATACCTGCCAACGGTGCAAATGATTCGGAACAGCTTCAGCAAGGTTTTTTAGGCACAGAAGTTTGGGATCTGGTGCCACCTGCAGCGGTAGGCGGTTGCATGGATCCCGAAGCGTGCAATTACGACGAATCAGCTACAGAAGATGACGGAACATGCGTCTACGAAGACTGCCAAGGATGCACGGATGTATGGGCTTGTAATTTCGATCCTCAGGCCGATTCGGACGATGGTTCATGTGAATACCTCACCTGCGTGGGTTGCACGGACTCGAATGCGTGCAATTACGATGAAAATGCGGTGTACAATGATGGCTCGTGTGATTTCACCAGTTGCCTCAACCCTGGTTGTACCAATGCTTTGGCATGCAATTATGATCCAGAAGCTGAGTTTGAAGATGGGACATGCGATTATAGCAGTTGCGTGGGTTGCACCGATGTGCAAGCGGATAATTATGATCCCGAAGCCACCCAGGACAATGGGTCCTGTGAATACTTCGGCTGTATCAATCCGCTAGCTTGCAATTTTGACATGACCGCGAACGTTTCAGACGATTCGTGTGATTTCACCTCCTGCGTCGGTTGCATGAATTTGGATGCCTGTAATTATTCTCCCGACTTTACGATCTCCAACGCTTCTTCCTGTGTCTTTGCTGCCGAATACTACGACTGCAGCGGAGTTTGCCTCAATGACATAGACTCGGACGGAACGTGTGATGAATTGGAGGTGATGGGATGCACCAATGCCATGGCAGAGAATTATGATGCCGATGCTACTGAGGATGACGGTTCTTGCATTTTGCCTCTCGCCGGCTGCACGAATCCATTTGCATGCAACTACAACCCTGCGGCGACACAAAGTGATTCATCATGTGACTTTGTTTCGTGCACGGGATGCGTAAATACAGCCGCGTGTAACTTTGACCCCGAGGCTACAGTTGCGGACAATGGAAGCTGTATTTTTCCTGACTATGCTCTTGATTGCAATGGTGATTGCCTGAACGATAATGATTTTGATGGCGTCTGCAACGAGTTTGAGATTTTGGGTTGTACCGATATGCTGGCTTCGAATTTTTTCGATTTGGCTACTGAAAATGATGGTTCTTGCAATTACCCAGCGGTGTGTAATGATGCCGAGGCATGCAATTACACGGCATACGAAGGGTACTGTATTTCGATTGAAGAATATGCGGTCCATGAGGGCATGGTCGGTGATTCCGACTTGACGGGCTACACGACATACCGCATTTATGCGCTCTGCGAGAATGAATCTGATTTTGTCAGCGCTGTTGCGGGAGATGAAGACTTCGCAACCAACGTTTACACCAGCACTTCATTCTTTCAACATCCTACCGGTTCGGTATTGGCTGAATCGAGCAACCCACTTATTTTCCCTTTGATTCCAGATGCGGAATTTGATTCTTGGGTTACGATAGGGTTGGATGGCCCAGTTGCCAGTGGATCTCAGGAGTCAGGGGTGAGTGTTCTAGAGGGCAACTCTCCATGGGTCGAACCTTTTGAATCCGGCGGTTCTTTGACCATCAATGATGATCTCGGTGGGGTATGGTATTTGCTCAATGGGGCGGCCAATGGTGTTGCGGGAGAAGACTTGAAAGTATTGCTGGGTCAATTCACGACCGATGGAATTATGGGGGGTCAGATGTATGTTCAGTTTTTTGAAAATGGTGATGGCGTGAATGGTGCATTCAATAAGATGATTGCGCTGCAGGATGCGTGCGAGTCACCCGCAACTGCAACGTGCTCATATCCGGAAGAATTTTTGGATTGTGCAGGTGAATGCGTCTCCGATTCAGATAATGATGGAATCTGTGATGAATTGGAGGTTGCAGGATGCACAGATGAAATGGCGAACAATTATGAAGAAGAAGCGACGGATGATGATGGCTTGTGTGATTACACGGTTGATCCTTGTTTCCCCGACATCACGGCACCATATTTCACGTACATTCCAGCGGATTCAACGATTTTGTGCAGTCAGTCGATGCCGACAGAAATGGCTGAGGCTTCGGATGATTGCGATGAAAACGTGCAAGTGATGTTTGTGGATGGCCCCATCGAATTTGTCTTCGATTGTCCGCCGTTTAACTACTTGTGCACGCGCACATTTATAGCCACAGATGATGCGGGCAATGTGGCTCAAACGCAACAGTTGATTGCCGTGGCGGACACTTTGGGTCCGGAGTTTTTGAATTTACCTTCGGCTACCTTGTACATCAACGAGCTCGAAGGTGAAGAAGTGCCAGATCCCTTTGTGGTGGTCCAGGATGCATGCGATAGCAATGCGGATTGGTTTTCTGAAGATGAACTCTTATCGTTGGATGGCACAACTGCCGTGTACGAGCGAACCTATATCGCCAGCGACGCTTGCGGAAACCTTTCAGAATGGCAACAAACCATTGAGGTCCTTTTGCTCTTGCCGGGCTGCACCGATGCATTGGCTTGCAATTTTGATGAATCAGCAAATTCGGATGATGGTTCTTGCGTCTATCCTCAAGATTATATCGATTGCGATGGATCGTGCCTGAATGATGAAGATGAAGATGGTGTCTGCGATGAATTTGAAATAGAAGGTTGCACGGAATCCAATGCCTGCAATTTTTCGGATGTTGCTACCGAAGAGGATGGTACTTGTGATTTTTGTTCCTGTGCAGACGAAGAGTCGCCCGTGTATGGCTTGGAGATTGACACAGTCCAAGTGCACACATCCGGCCCCTTGGAGGGGATGGTGACCTATCGTTTCTATGCGACAACTGAAAATGCCACGGACTTTGTGTCTTCTGTATATGGAAATGACCTAGACACATTGAAGCTGATTTCCTCCACAAATTGGTATCAAAATGAATTGGGGGCTTTGTTGCCTCAAAATGTCAATCCGGCTTTGTACGCTTCCAATCCGGATTTGGCTTTCGACAGTTGGTTGACCGTTGGCGTCGACGAACCACTGACCGATGGTGAAAATGCGGTCAATACAGTCGGGACTCCTGGCGCTACCAATTGGACGGCACAATTTGAGGACGGACTCAACGTCGCTTTGGATGATGCTGTTGGCGGTGCCTGGTTCATCCTGAACGGGGGTGCCAATGGAGTTGCTGGTGATGACTTGAGGGTGTTGATTGCACAATTGACAACAGATGGCGACATTTCCGGGCAGTTGAACGTTCAAGTTTTTGAGGAAGGTTCAAACGAACAAGCGAGCACGCATCAATTCACTTTTGAAGGTGCTGTCTGGACGAATCCAGTGAGCAATGCAAACGCCTGCGGCTGCACCGACGAAGCAGCACTCAATTTTGACCCCAACGCTGATTACGAGAACGACTCTTGTGTTTATCCTCAATTTGGATGCACAGATGCCATGGCTTGCAATTTTGATGC
>DLQB01000134.1 GCA_002477505.1 Flavobacteriales bacterium UBA7443 | reverse complement strand
GGAACAATCCCAGAGGCCTACATCAACGCCTCAAGCTTTTCAACGAGCACGTTTTTTGGAACGGCACCTACGCTCTTATCGACCACTTCTCCCCCTTTCAAAAAGAGGATGGTGGGAATGTTGCGAACGCCATATTTCATACTGATGTCTCCATGTTGGTCTACATTGACCTTGCCCACAACAGCTTTGCCGTTGTAATCATTGGCAAGCTCCTCAATGACGGGGCCTACCATTCGGCAAGGTCCACACCATTCGGCCCAGAAATCAACAATAACAGGCTTATCGCTTTTCAAAGCCAAGTCATCGAAGTTCTCATTGGTAAATTCTACAGCCATAATTCAATCGTTTTTGAACGCGCGAAATGCCGCGCTGTGATTTGTCCCCCAAAGGTAAATGCGCAATCCATCGCTTTCACCTTGACCATGCCCTTCAGAAGCCTCTTTTTTCCACCTTTTTTGCAAACTTTGGTTTAAAAGTGACAATCCAACCCTTTAATCCCTGGCACCGTATTGCGGGATCATTCGGAGATGCAAGCGAGCGCTGTTGAGTCCGTCGCTTCGTTCCAAGGCATCACTTGGCCATCTCCAACCGGTATTTGACACCGCCCTGAACAACCAATTCTTCTAAGGCTTCCACAAATCCATCACTCAATTCCACCTTTCTGCTCCGGCTTGGCATTTCAACTGCCGAGCCTGCATCATGCATCTCAAGGGTGAGTCCGACCTGGCCGGGGTGTTCTTCCACCAACTGGCCGAGGTGATCCAATCGGTGCTCATCGAGCACCGCGATGTCAATTTGAAGGCGAAGCCGCGCAATGAATTTCTCCCGAACATCCGCGAGCAGCTCGATGTGACGGACCTTGAACTCCACATCGTTGGGATCATCACGGAAACGGCGCTGTTCCACCGAACCCTTGACAAACAAGAACCACCCTTCGACGAGGTAATCTTTGAACTTGAGGTAATCTTCGCCGAACAGCATAAACCGCTGACTTCCCCGATAATCTTCAATGGTAACGCTGCCAAATGGCTTGCCCGCCTTGGAGATTCGGTGCTGGCATTCCACGACACGGCCTGCAAACCGAAGTTCGCGTCCGCGCCATTTGAGCGCATCATCGAGCACCTCCAATCCGTCCTTCGGGCTGCAGAGGTGCCTGATCTCGAATCGGAATTTATCCAATGGGTGTCCGGAAATGTAGACGCCAATGATTTCGCGTTCCCGAGACAACAAGTCCATCTGATCCCAGGGGTCGCACACGGGAATGGTGGGTTCCGGCATTTCCATTTCTTCCATTCCTCCAAAGAGGGATGCTTGCGAACTGTTTTCGTCTTCTTGGTGACCTGCACCGTACCGAGCGGCCAGCTCGATGAGCGTCCGCCCCTTCTCATCCAATGCAAAGTATTGCGCCCGATGCAGTCCTTCAAAGCTATCAAATCCACCGCCCAAGGCCAATGCTTCGAAAACACGCTTGTTCACGTCTTTGGGTGAAACCCTGCGCGCAAAATCAAACAAGCCCTTGTACGTCCCTGCACCGTCCTCACGCCCGGCAACGATGGCTTCCACCGCTCCTTCTCCCACGCCCCTCATCGCCCCCAAACCAAATCGAATGGCACCGGCTGCGTTGACGCGGAATTTGAAAAGGGATTCATTCACATCCGGCCCCAATACAGGGATGCCGCGGTGACGCGACTCTTCCATGAACAACGTCACTTGCTTGATGTCGCTCATGTTGTTGGAAAGGACAGCAGCCATGTATTCCGCGGGAAAGTTCGCCTTGAGGTAGGCCGTTTGGTAGGCTACCCATGCATAGCACGTCGAATGCGATTTATTGAACGCGTACGCCGCGAATGCCTCCCAGTCTTTCCAAATTTTTTCAAGTCGCGTGGGATCATGCCCACGCTCTTCGCCCTGGGCGAGAAATTGCGGTTTCATCTTTGCGATGAGGTCCGCTTTTTTCTTTCCCATCGCTTTTCGAAGTGTGTCTGCCTCTCCCTTGGTGAATCCCGCCAGTTTTTGAGAAAGCAACATCACCTGCTCCTGGTAAACCGTGATGCCATAGGTCTCCTCCAAGTATTCTTTGCACGCGTCTACGTCATAGGAAATCTCTTCAGTGCCGTGCTTCCGTCGGATAAAGGATGGAATGTACTCGAGTGGCCCAGGTCGGTACAAGGCGTTCATGGCGATGAGGTCGCCAAAAACCGTCGGCTTCAATTCCTTCAAGTATTTCTGCATGCCCGCGGACTCGTATTGGAAAATTCCAATCGTTTCGCCCCGTTGAAACAACTCGTATGTTTTTTCGTCGTCCAATGGGAAAGCATCCGGATCCAAGTCCAATCCATGGCGGTCCTTGACGTTGCGCACTGCATCTTTGATGATGGTCAACGTCTTGAGCCCCAAGAAGTCCATTTTGAGCAGTCCAGCGTCTTCTGCAACCGCGTTGTCGAACTGTGTGCACGCCATGTCGCTGTCTTTGGCGACAGCCACGGGGACGTAGTCGGTAATGTCCGACGGCGTGATGATGACGCCACACGCATGAATGCCTGTGTTGCGCAAACTCCCCTCGAGGACCTGAGCCGTTCGCAAGGTTTGTCCTTCCAGACTCGGCTTTTTGGCCAAATCCTTGATCATGTTGACCTGCTGCAACCCCTCGGCACCCCGGAGTTTTTCCTTGAGCGTCTTATCGTCAAGCGAAAAGAGTTTCTTGAGGCTGATGTCCGGCATGAGCTTCGCAATGCGATCGGCTTCCGCCAATGGCAATTCCATCACGCGTGCAGTGTCTCGAATGGAGCTCTTTGCTGCCATGGAACCGTAGGTGATGATCTGGGCGACTTGGTTGGCCCCGTATTTGTCAATCACATAATCAATCACTTTTCCTCGCCCCTCGTCATCGAAGTCAATGTCAATATCGGGCAAGCTCACCCGGTCCGGATTGAGAAAACGCTCAAATAGCAAATCGTAGGCAATGGGATCAACATTGGTGATGCCAACGCAATAGGCGACAGCGGATCCCGCAGCGGACCCACGCCCTGGCCCAACACTCACTCCCATTTCACGAGCGGCCCCGGTGAAATCCTGCACAATCAAAAAGTAGCCCGGATACCCCGTGCGCTCAATGGTCTCCAACTCAAAATCCAACCGCTGCCGGATTTCATCGGTGATTTCAGGATAGCGCTTCTCCGCGCCCTTGTAGGTCAGGTGGCGCAAATAGGCGTTTTCTCCTCTTTTGCCACCGTCCGTTGCATCTTCTTCATGAACGAATTCCGCCGGAATTTCAAACGCCGGCAAAAGGACGTCGCGCTCCAATACATAGGATTCACAGCTATCCGCAATGGCCTGGGCATTGGTGAGGCCTTCAGGAAGATCCGCAAATAACTTCCGCATCTCTGCCGGTGACTTGAGGTACCATTCTTCGTTCGGCATACCGAATCGAAATTCCCGACCGCGCTTGCCGATGTAGCGTTTGGGCTTGCTCACGTTTTGAGCATCCTTGACGCACAGCAAGATGTCATGGGCATCTGCTTGTTTCTTCTCGGCGTAGTAACAATTGTTTGCGGCGATGTATTTCACTCCGTGCTTCGCACAAAAACGCAACAACACTTCATTCACCACATCCTCTTCCTCAAGTCCGTGCCGGTTGATTTCAGCATAAAAATTATCCCCCAAAGTATCCTTCCACCAAACGAAGGCTTCTTCCGCTTGCTGCTCGCCAACATTGAGGATCAACGATGGCACTTCTCCAAACAACCCGCCCGTAGTAGCGATGATATTCTCGGAGTACTCCTCAATCAATTGCTTGTCGATTCGGGGAACATAATAGAAACCGTCCGTATAGGCCTTGGAGCTGAGCTTGGTCAGTTCGTGGTAACCTGCTTTGTTTTTGGCCAGTAGCACGGTGGGGTATCCATCGTCTTTGACACTGCGGTTTTCGTGCTCTCGGCAGACATTCAATTCGGCACCGACAATGGCTTTGATGCCATTCTTGTTGGCTTCGCGCACAAATTGAAACGCTCCCATCATGTTTCCATGATCGGATATCGCCAACGCATTCATGCCAAAATCAGCCGCCTGCTTGGTCATCTCTGCCACACTGCTCACCGCCTGGAGAATACTGAATTTGGAGTGCGTATGGAGGTGAACCACCGAAACCGCGTCAGATACAGCCGCCCCAGGTTCCACACCGCTTGGTGGTTTCTTTGTTTGCTTTTTCGCTGCCTTGGCCGCCGCGAAGTTGGCGGCTTCCAATTTTGGCGCTTCGTACTGAATGCCATCCGGGTCACTCAATTCCGGTCGTTGAATCACCCGCAGGCGGCACAATTCGAAGAAGCATTTGGCGGTGGCATCCACATCGTACGCGGCATCGTGTGCTTCCCCAAACCCCTCCCCAAAAAGCTTCTGGTGGAGTTCGGTCAATGTCGGCCACTTGTACTGGCCTCCTCGTCCACCGGGAATCGCGCAATAGTCCGTGGCCTCATTTTTGGAGTCAATGACCGGCTTGTCCGTCAGCTTCTCCATGGGTTGCTGGAGGCGATGGTATTCCGCTCCAACGATGTTCACATCAAACTCAATGTTGTGCCCCATGACATAGGACGCACGGGCGAGATCCGCATCAAATTCAGCCAACGCTTCTGCCAACGGTATGCCATCAGCCTCTGCGCGCGCGGTCGTGATCCCGTGAATTTTCGCTGAGGTGAAGGGAATGGTAAAGCCATCGGGCCGAATGATGCGATTGCCGCGTGCAATTAAGCTTCCATCAGCGGCATGAAGTTGCCATGCCAACTGAACCAATCGTGGCCAATTGTCGCTGTCTGTAAGCGGGGCCTTCCAATCACGTGGCAGTCCTGTAGTCTCCGTGTCATAGATTAAAAACATCACCCGAAACTACACGCTGCGTTTGGCTTTCAAGGCTTTTTCCAGCCTTCAGTTATTCACGCGTTATACCCAAGGAAATGCACACCGCCGGGCCGGTAGATTTCCTTACTCGATGTCGCCTTCAAAAGGCCGAATCACGAGCTCTTCCATCACGGCCTCGTGCGGGAGTTGCCAAGCCGCAAACATTGCTTCTGCCACGTGTGCTGCGTCCAACAGTCGATCTTCGGGAAACGTCGCCCCTTCCCATGAATGCGACCA
>DLQB01000026.1 GCA_002477505.1 Flavobacteriales bacterium UBA7443 | reverse complement strand
CGGTAAAAAACGCAAACGCCATAAAATGGCGACGCACAAGCGGAAAAAAAGGTTGCGCAAAAACCGTCACAAGAAGAAGTGATGTGCAGCCGGGGCGATTCGTTCCGGCTCATATTTCACTTTTTCAGTGATTAACCGATTCCTGCGTGAGCAAAGAATTGGTCATTAACTCTGTCTCAGGAGAGGTAGAGATCGCCTTGTTGGAGGATGGTCAGCTCGCAGAGCTGCACCGTGATCAGGGCAACAAGGGGTACGCGGTTGGGGATATTTTTCTCGGCCGAGTGAGGAAAGTATTGCCTAGTCTCAACGCCGCATTTGTGGATGTGGGACATGAGCGAGATGCGTTTTTGCACTACCTGGATTTGGGACCGCATTACAAGACCCAACAGCGGTATGCGAAGCTCGTGATGCAAGGAAAGCAGCCTGTTCCAGATTTGGGAAATTTCAAGAAAGATCCCGAAATTGACAAACGGGGAAAAATCAAGGATGAGGTTTCGGCTTCACAGCTTGTGTTGGTGCAAGTCGCGAAGGAACCAATTAGTTCCAAAGGCCCGAGACTAACTGCAGAGGTTACGCTGCCGGGAAGATTCCTGGTGCTAGTACCTTTCAGCGAGAAAGTTTCGCTCTCTGGACGAATAAAATCGGAAAAAGAGCGCACGCGGTTGAAGCGATTGATGCAATCGATTCGTCCTCCGGGATTTGGAATCATTGTACGGACGGTGGCTGAAGAAAAGGGAGCTGCGGATTTGCATTCCGATTTGGAAGACTTGGTCAGCCGATGGGGGGAAATGCACAAACGGCTGAAAAACGCCAAGCCTGGAAAGCGGGTGCTGGGTGAATTGAATAAAACCAGTGCTGTGCTTCGCGATGTTTTGACTCCGGATTGCACCAGTATCCGGGTGAATGAAGCGAAACTCGCCGATGAGGTGAAAACTTATCTGCAAAGCATCGCACCGGAGAAAGAGAGCATTGTGAAGGTCTCTAAAGACAGGGATCTGTTCAACACGCTGTCCATTCATAGGCAAATCAAGGCCGCATTCAGCAAGCAGGTGAATCTGCGAAGTGGTGCTTATTTGATCATCGAGCAGACCGAAGCGATGCACGTCATTGATGTGAATAGTGGAGGGAGAAAGGCAGGAGCCAAGGATCAAGAAGAAAACGCCCTCCATACCAATCTGGAGTGCTGCGAAGAAATAGCCCGTGTTTTGCGACTGCGGGACATGGGCGGCATTATTTGCGTCGACTTCATTGATATGGCCAAACGTGAGCACAACAAGCAGCTTACGGACGCCATGAAGAAAGCGATGAAAGGTGACAAAGCCAAGCATAACATTCAACCCCCAAGCCGGTTTGGTGTTGTCGAGATGACGCGTCAGCGTGTTCGGCCTGTGGCAGACGTCAAAACTTCTGAGAAATGCCCAACCTGCCGTGGAACCGGTGAAGTGAAAGCATCAATCTTATTCACGGATAGCATTGAAGCGGGAATTCGTGGCGTGACCGAAGGGAAGTCCCTGAAGCGCATCACCATTATGCTGCATCCCATCATTGAAGCATATGTGAAGCAAGGCTGGTGGAATTCAATTCTTAAGAACTGGCAACGGAATTATGGAATTAAGATTCACTTGGAGTCCAATTCTTCCATGGAGATTCTGGAGTTCCACCTTTACAATGACGAAGGAGTAGAATTGGATATTCCAGGGGCCAACTGAGGATTGCCTCAACGCGCGAGCTCTTTGGGATAACAGAGGAATGACTTGCTGACGGTGCGCGTTAATATTTCACGGTTGAGTTGATCGGACGCCTCTGCGAAATCTTGCACGGTGCCATTCTTGAATTGAATGCTGATGCCCTCTTCGCTGTACAGACTGTTATGGATGGTGTCATTGATCACAAATTGGGTAGCGTCTTCCCGGCTGAGCCCCAATCCCGTGGCAACGTTCTGAATGGTCGTTTCCACTTCGTCATTGGAGAAAGGCTGAGAACGCAACTCGATTTGGAATAGATTTCGGTGCACGATTCGCTTGCTCAATTCGCTCAAAATGGGGTCGTCGTGGTGTTGCCAAACTTTCAAGGCACACGTGATGTCGCTGTCATCTAGTTCGCAGAACCGATTGAGAATTTCAGGATCCGCTATGAATTTTGCGCGATCCAGCGATTCGTTGATGAAGATGCTCAACGCCGGAGTCGTGAAAACATCAACTCCGGATAGCGCCAATGCTTTGGCCCTTTTCAAAACGCGCATCAACATGAATTCTGCACAGAGGACAGTTCGGTGCAAATAGACCTGCCAATACATGAGCCTTCGCGCCATGAGGAATTTCTCAATGGAATAGATCCCCTTCTCTTCGACCACCAATCGGTCGTCTTTGACAGCGAGCATTTTGATGATGCGTTCACTCCCAATTTTGCCCTCTGCCACCCCGGAGTAAAAACTATCCCTCGCGAGGTAATCCATGCGATCCATGTCCAATTGAGAAGCGACCAATTGATGGAGAAAACGCTTTGGATGGTGGTCGTTGAAGATAGCAATAGCCGTGTCCAACGCACCGTTCATCTCATCATTTAACCGACTCATGATCAAGGCTGAAATATCTTCATGCTGCACACCTTTGACAATGCTGTGCTCAAGTGCGTGGCTGAAAGGCCCATGGCCAACATCATGCAGCAAAATTGCTGCGCATACCGCTTCACCTTCCTGGTCTGAGATGTCTGTTCCCTTTGCGCGCAGGACTGCGATGGCCTCTTGCATCAGGTGCAGCGCTCCAATGGCGTGATGAAAGCGGTTGTGCACGGCACCGGGATACACCAGATGCGACAACCCCAATTGAGAGATCCTGCGCAAGCGCTGAACGAACGGATGATCCATCAAATCGAATGTGAGTTCGTGCTGAATGGTGATGAATCCGTAGACCGGATCGTTCAGGATTTTGTTTTTGTTGTGAGTTGACATCGAGGTGTCCAATATCGGTTGGGTTCGAAAGTGCGTTTGTTAAAAGTGCAAGTTAACTTGTACGGCATACAGCAAGCGCAACTTTACCAATCTGATTTGACCATGCAGCGAACACCGAGGATATTATGGGCCGATGATGAAATTGATCTGCTCAAGCCCCATGTGCTTTTTCTGGAGAGCAAAGGCTTTCACATGACCCCGGTAAACAGCGGCGTAGAAGCCTTGGATTTGTTGGCTACGGATGTGTTTGATCTCGTGTTTTTGGATGAGCAAATGCCGGGATTGAACGGATTGGAAACCCTACAGCGCATCAAGGAACAACGCCCACACTTGCCTGTGATCATGATCACGAAGAGCGAAGAGGAACAAATCATGGAGGAGGCCATCGGCTCGAAAATATCTGATTACCTCATTAAGCCGGTCAATCCGAATCAAATCCTTTTGTCCATCAAGAAGAATCTGGACGAACGTCGTTTGGTGACCGAGAAGGCGATGACGGATTACCAGCGTGAGTTCAGGGAGATTTCGATGCAATTGATGGGACGGTTGAATGCGGGCGATTGGACATCGATTTACCAGCGCTTGGTGCACTGGAAGTTGGAGTTGGAGTCGTCGCAAGATGAGGGGATGAAAGACATTCTTGAAATGCAATTCAAGGACGCCAATCGACAGTTTGCCAAGTTCTATCAGAAGGAATACGCGGAGTGGATGGCTGGCCCTGACGACGATTCTCCTACCCTTTCACACCGATTGCTTCCTGAGCGATTGCCACAAGTCCTCGAAAAAGCCAAAGACGGTCAGCCTGTTTTTTTGGTTGTGATTGACAACCTGCGGCTGGATCAATGGCGCATGATTGAGCCGTTGCTGTTGGATAAGTACCGAGTCGCCAATAATGACTCCTATTTTTCGATGCTGCCTACAGCCACGCAGTACGCTCGAAATGCGCTTTTTGCGGGGCTAACGCCCGCCGAGATTGCGCGAGTCTTTCCGCAGTATTGGGTCAGTGAAGATGAGGAGGGGAGTAAAAACCGCCACGAAAAGGCCTTGTTTCAAGCCATGCTGAAGCGCATTGGTTTTGAAGGAAAGTCAGATTACCATAAGATCACCAACTTAGCAGCAGGCCGAAAGCTGGTGGAACAATTCCACCAATTGAAGGGGAATGACATCACAGCCGTGGTCTACAACTTTGTCGACATGCTGTCGCATGCACGAACGGAAATGGAAGTCTTGAAGGAATTGGCTGAAGATGAAGCGGCTTATCGCTCATTGACCCATTCGTGGTTCGAGCATAGCGCATTGAAGGAATTGCTGGATAAGATGGCGGAATGGAATGCGCGCGTTGTAATTACTACGGACCATGGCACGGTCCGCGTGGGCAATCCGGTGCAAGTCAAAGGGGAGCGCAGTACGAATTCGAATTTGCGTTACAAGGTTGGGCGGAATCTCGGTTATGATGCAGGAGATATTTTCGAAGTCAGGGAACCCGAAAAATTGGGTCTGCCGCGTCCGCATGTCAGCAGCGCTTACATCTTTGCGCGTGAGGACGATTTCTTGGTTTACCCCAATAAATACCATCATTTTGCTCAGTATTTTCGCGATACATTTCAGCACGGTGGAATCTCTTTGGAAGAAGTGGTGATTCCGTGGGTGGAACTTGAAACGAATTAAGTCTGTGTCATTCTTGCGCCATGCGTGAATTGCAAGTCGTTTGGAAATCGGGGCCTTTTGAGTTGACTCAATTGGAGAATATTGCCCAATCCCTGTGGGCTCAATTGAGCGTGCGTATGCGTCACGATGAAAACGACAACCCCCTCGGTGTAGTGGCGTTGCAAGGAGTCATGGGTGCGGGGAAAACCACGCTGGTGCGCGCTGTTGGACAGGCAGCCGGCATTGATGGGCAAGCAGTGAGTCCAACGTTTGGTTTGGTGCAATGCTATCAGCGCGGCGATTGGCGCCTTTTTCATTTGGATTTGTACCGCCTCAAGGATGAATCAGAGGCCTGGGATTTGGGGCTAACCGAGTATTTTGATGCGGAAGCATTGTGCTTTGTGGAATGGCCAGAACAAGCTCCGGGGCTTCTGCCCAATGATTCGTTGCTGCTGCAGATCGTTGTGCATGGAGGCCATGACAACGGCGCACGGGAGTTAATTCTCAGTCATTCTTAGTAGTTCGTACGCTGGAATTAGTACTTTGCCTCACGTATGAGCGATCATAGCAAAAGAATCCAATCCTTGGCGCGCGAAGCAGCGCTCTTGCCGCAAGAAGAAGTGCTGCAAATTTCAGCGCGCAATCAAGAGCTTGTAATCGGTATTCCAAAGGAAGAAAGCTTGCAAGAGAAGCGCGTGGCTTTGGTGCCCGAGGCCGTGGCGCTTTTGGTCGCTCGCGGCCATCAGGTATTGATTGAGTCAGGAGCGGGTGATCAAGCTCATTTTCAAGACAGCGACTACAGTGAATCGGGCGCGCACATTGTGTACGACCGCCGCCAAGTTTTTCAGACGGGAATGGTGATCAAGGTGGAGCCGCCAACGTTGGAAGAAGTGCAATTGATGGGGATGCGACAGACCATCATCAGTGCGCTGCAATGGACCGTTCAGCCTAAGGGATTGCTGGCCGCGTTGGCCGCCAAGAAAACCACGGCCATTGCTTGGGATTTTTTACAGAATGACAACGGAATCTTTCCCCTGGTTCGAGCCATGGGAGAAATTGCGGGAAATTCAGCTATTCTCATTGCTGGCGAGTTGCTTGCGGGGCCGCACGGGCGAGGCAGTCTTTTTGGAGGAGTCTCCGGCGTCCGTCCTTCGGAAGTCGTCATCATTGGTGCAGGCACGGTGGGTGAATTTTCGGCCCGAGCCGCCATTGGTTTAGGAGCATCTGTGAAGGTCTTTGACAATAGTCCGCACCGCCTGATTCGACTGCAAAATGCGCTGGGTCAGCGCTTGTGGACTTCAACGATTCAACCTTCTGTTCTTCAGGAAGCATTGAAAACGGCAGATGTCGCCATTGGAGCAATCCGGGGCTCCGGACAGCGCGCTCCTTTGGTGGTTTCAGAGCCGATGGTGGCTGGTATGCAGCGCGGTTCCGTGGTTATCGATGTCACCATCGATCGCGGAGGGTGTTTCGAAACCAGTCGCGTGACTTCACACGAGCGCCCAACTTTCGTGGAAATGGATGTGATTCACTACTGTGTTCCCAATATGCCTTCCCGGGTGAGCCGGACGGCATCCAAGGGGTTGAGCAATATCATGGCGCCTTTGTTGTTGGATTTTGCTGCTGATGGGGGAGTCGAAGAGTCTATCCGCCGCAATCCATTCGCGCGGTCAGGGGTGTACATGTTTAACGGACAGGTGACCCATCACGGCCTTGCCGCTGAGTCTGCGCTCCCTTTCAAAGACCTTGACCTGTTGTTGGCATCATTCTGAGCCTTCCGAGGCATTGGTCATTCCAGAAACGACGCGTTGAATTTCACTGAGTTTTAGCAAAGCTTCAACCGGGGTGAGGTTGTTCAGATCAAGGTCTAAGATTTGCTCCCTGACTTGCTCGAGTACAGGGTCGTCTAACTGAAATATGCTCATCTGAACATCAGACAATTGCGAAGTGGCCGCTTCTTGAACGCGCAATGCTGGCGTTTCGTCGCCTTCCATTCCTTGACGACTGCTCTCGAGTTGAGCGAGTACTGCTTTGGCGCGCCGCACGATGGATTTTGGCACGCCTGCCAATTGGGCAACATGAATACCGAATGAATGATTGCTTCCCCCTGCCGCAAGCTTTCGAAGAAAGACGATTTTGCCATCGACTTCTTTGACCGTGACATTCAAGTTTCGAATGCGGCTAAAGCGATCCTGCATGGCATTGAGCTCGTGATAATGCGTCGCAAAAAGTGTCAAAGGTCGCTCAGTCTGTTGATGCAGGTGTTCTGCAATGGCCCATGCAATGCTCACTCCGTCATATGTACTGGTGCCACGACCGATTTCATCCAAGAGAACGAGGCTGCGATCGGTCAGGTTATTCAGTATGGCTGCGGTTTCATTCATCTCCACCATGAAGGTCGATTCACCGGAGGAAATATTATCCGAGGCACCCACGCGCGTGAAAATGCGGTCGAGCACGCCGAGTGTGGCGGAAGCGGCGGGAACAAATCCACCCATCTGCGCCATCAAGGAAATCAGCGCCGTTTGCCGAAGCAATGCAGATTTTCCGGCCATGTTCGGTCCCGTGATCATCAGGATCTGGGCTTGTTCTCCGTCCAACGTGATATCATTGGCAACGTAACGTTCCCCCGCATTCAGCGTTCGTTCAATCACAGGGTGCCTCCCGTTGCCGATCTGTATGCTGTGATCGCTGGACATGCGGGGCCGGACGTAATGGTATTCCTCTGCAATTTGAGCCAACCCCGTCAGTGCATCCAATGCACCAATGACCTGTGCGTTCTCCTGTAAGGCAGCGATTTCGTTTGCGGTTGCCGCGACCAAATTTTGAAAGCATTGCCATTCCAACGTACTGGTTTTGCTGTCGGCATCGAGAATTTTCTGCTCCAGCTCCTTCAATTCTTCGGTGATGTAACGTTCCGCTTGGGTCAGTGTTTGTTTCCGAATCCATTCGGTAGGAACCTTGTCCTTGTGGGTGTTTCGGACTTCGAGGTAGTAGCCGAAAACTTGGTTGTAGTCAATCTTTAATGAGGTGATTCCTGTGCGTTCCGTTTCGCGCTGGCAAATCGCATCCAGGGCCGCTTTTGAGTCGGACTTGATCGTGCGCAGGCTGTCAAGTTCCGCATTGACACCCAATTGAATGACCTGTCCCTTGGTTGGATTCACCGGGGGTTCATCTACCAATTCAGATGATAGGCGCTGGAGCAATTCATCGCAGGGAGACATGCGCTCCAGATATGGCAATAGGGGCTCAACGCCTTCAGCAGCGTGTGCAATTTTGTGGGCGCTTTGGATTCCCAGCCGCAATTGAGCCAGTTCGCGCGGATTGATTCGACCGGTGCTTGCTTTGGAGGCCAATCGCTCTAAGTCGCCCATGCTTCGGAACAAACCTTGCATGTTTTCACGCAGCTCATCCTGATCGAATAAGGCGTCAACAGCGTTATGCCGCTGTTCGATCGAAGCGATTTTCGTGAGCGGCATGAGGAGCCATCGGCGGAGGGTCCGAGCACCCATAGGTGACCCCGTTCGATCAATCGTCTCAGCGAGGGATTGACCGTCGGGATGATTGGCCTGCACCAACTCCAGGTTTCGGATGGTGAATCGATCCATCCAAAGCGTTCCCGATTCGTGCAGGGTTTGAATTTGCTTGATGTGCCGAGGTCGATCGTGCTTTGCGTGTTCCAGATAGTGCAGCACAGCTCCCGCGGCAATCGCTGCTTGCGGGGATTCATCCAGTTGAAATCCCTTGAGATTACCGGTTTCGAATTGTTTGTGAATCCGATCCGTGGCATAATCAATTTTATAAATCCAATCGTCCAATCGGCTCACGTGCCAGTCTTTCCCAAAATCTTCTTCAAAGGCTTTTTGCAGCGGTTTGGAACAAAGAATTTCCGAGGGTTGGTGGGCCCGCAATAGGCGATCAACCAGTTGTTTGTCGCCTTCTGCAATAGCGAAATGACCGGTGGAAATATCCAAAAACGCCACGCCAGCTGATTTTTTGTCCCAGTGGAGGGCCGCCAGATAATTGTGGGCTTTTGAATCCAATACTTGATCGTGAAAGGCTACTCCGGGTGTGACCAATTCAGTCACCCCCCTTTTCACAATGCCGACCGCCTTTTTGGGATCTTCGAGTTGATCGCACACGGCAACACGATGACCAGATCGCACCAATTTTGGCAAATAACTGTCGAGCGAATGGTGGGGAAATCCAGCCAACTCAATTTCCGAAGCGCTGCCATTGCCGCGTTTGGTCAGGACAATGTCCAACGCCTTCGATGCCTTGATGGCATCCTCTCCAAAGGTTTCGTAGAAATCCCCGACTCGGAAAAGAAGCAGCGCATCAGGATAATCGGTTTTCACCCGATTGTACTGCTTCATTAGCGGTGTTTCTTTCCTCGCCATCGGAAGTCTTAGGCCACGCGCAACCCTGAATTTTTATCGCCTGAGAAGCGACTCTCAGCAAATTTCCGGTTGATGATTAGCTTCTTCTTTTCTCCTCCGGGCATCTCATACATGGCTTCGTTTAAGACAGCCTCCATGATGCTGCGAAGACCCCGTGCGCCAAGCTTGTACTCGACTGCTTTTTCTACGAGGTAGTCCAACCCTGATGCTTCGAACTTGAGTTCGATTCCATCTAAAGCGAACAGCTGTATGTATTGCTTGCACAAGGCGTTTTTCGGCTCCGTGAGAATCCTTCGGAGCGCCGAGGCGTCTAATGGCTTGAGGTGAGTCAGAACGGGAAATCGGCCGATGAGTTCAGGAATCAACCCAAAGGATTTGAGGTCCGCGTGTGCCGCGTATTGCAAATAGGACTCGTCGTCGATATGCGCTACTTCCTGCTGATATCCAATGGAAGATCGCTTGATTCTGCGCTCAATTATTTTCTCAATTCCCGAAAAAGCCCCGCCGCAAACAAACAAAATGTTCTTGGTATCGATGGTGATGAGCTTCTGTTCCGGGTGCTTTCGGCCGCCTTGAGGCGGAACGCTAACTTCGGCCCCTTCAAGAAGTTTTAATAAAGCTTGTTGAACGCCTTCTCCACTGACATCACGGGTGATGGAAGGGTTGTCACTTTTCCGAGCAATTTTATCAATCTCATCGATAAAGACGATGCCCCTTTGGGTCCTTTCCACGTCGAAGTCAGCGCTTTGCAGTAGTCGGCTCAACACGCTTTCAACATCCTCACCGACATACCCCGCCTCAGTAAGCACCGTCGCATCAGCGATGCAGAATGGAACATCTAGCATTCTCGCAATGGTCCGAGCAATGAGGGTTTTTCCCGTCCCCGTCTCTCCGAGCAGAATAACGTTTGATTTGTCGATTTCAACCGCGTCATCAGCTGCGGGGTAAACGATGCGTTTGAAGTGATTGTAGACTCCAACACTAATCGTCTTTTTCGCCTCTTCTTGACCGATGACGTATTCGTCGAGGTGGGCTTTGATTTCCTTTGGGAGTTTGAGCTGAAAATCGGCCCTTTCTGGGGTGTCTTTTCGTTCTTCCTGAAGGATGTTGTCTGCTTGTTCAATGCAATTGTCGCAGATGTGTCCGGTGACGCCGGCGATGAGCACATCGACTTCTTCCTTGGCTCTTCCGCAGAAGGAGCAATTGATAGGGGTGGAACTCATCGTATTTGTTTTCGGGAATTATTTCCGCTCCAGCACTTCATCAATCATGCCGTATTCCTTGGCTTCTGACGCAATCATCCAGTAATCGCGATCGGAATCATTCCAGACCTTCTTTTCTGTTTGGCCGCTGTGCGTGGCGATGATGGCATAAAGTTCTTTTTTCAACTTTTGGATTTCGCGAGCAGTTATTTCGATGTCTGAAGCTTGACCGCTAGCGCCCCCAAGTGGTTGGTGAATCATCACCCGGCTGTGCTTGAGGCCTGTTCGTTTTCCCGCGGCGCCCGCGCAGAGCAACACGGCACCCATGGAAGCGGCCATGCCAGTGCAGATGGTGGCGACATCCGGACGGATGTATTGCATCGTATCATAAATCCCCAGCCCCGCGTACACGGATCCGCCGGGCGAATTGATGTAAATCTGAATGTCTTTGGTCGGATCAGAAGACTCCAGGAACAAGAGTTGCGCCTGCACGACATTGGCGATGTAATCGTCGATCCCGGTTCCTAGGAATATGATGCGGTCTGCCATGAGCCGAGAAAAGACATCCACTTCTCGGAAGGGCATCTGGCGTTCTTCAATGACCGTTCGAGTCATGTCATTGGGTTGGTCATATGCGTGGGAAATGAAGTCCCTCACGGTTTGGCTACTCAGTCCGCGATCCTTGGAGGCGAACTTGATGAATTCGTTGCGATCAGTCATGCGTCAAAATTACATCACAGGGCATCGTATACACTTACTTTTTGCAGCCTGAATACCGGCATTTATGAACGCGTTATTCCACGCATATGCCTCATTCCATAAAATCGGTCGATTCAGCGAACTTCCGCAGCCAGCTTGGCAAAGTCGTCAAAACTGACGGACTTCTCCTTGATCGTCACTTTCGGCTTCAGTTCATCCACCACCTTCCGTTCAATGATGATGTCGGCAATCCGCCGACGCTCTTCGTCATTGGAAAGCGCATTTTTCGCAAAATTATCAAGCATCTCACCTTCCAATGGCATTCCGTATTGAGCGTACTGTGCACCAATCACGCGTTTGGCCTCTTCTTCCAGCTCCTCAGCGCTGACGCGCATGTCGGCATCCTTCATGACCGCTTGTTGAAGCAATTGCCAGCGCATGGATTCGGCGTAATTCGGGTATTCCTTTTCCATCTGTTCCTCGGTCAGAGGCTGCTCGTTGTTCATCTGAATCCAGCGCTTGAGGAATGCATCGGGCATCTGAATTTTCATGTGCTCAATTAAATCAACTACGAATCGCCGGCGGAAGACGTGCTCGGCATCGCGGTCAAATTGACTGTGCAATTCTTCAGAAACTTTTTCCCGGAATTCTTTTTCAGTGGCCACCACGTCTTTTCCGAGCACCTTGTCCCACAACTCTTGATTGTTATCATGCGGCGCAAGGCGTTTGATCTCCTTCACCTCAAACTTGAAGTTGCCCTTCAAATCATGAACTTGCTCGTGACTGATGCCGAGCATTTTGCCCAAATCATCGTGCCCGTGAGAAATTTTATGCGGATCCAATGTGAACGTATCGCCCACTTTTGCCCCGGTAAGTAGTTTGCGCGACTTTTTGTCCGTGAGGTGCTCCAAAGCAATGTTGGAATCGCTCTCGATGCCGCCTTCCAGGGGCTGGTCGGAAGCGTCGAGCTGCACAAAGTGCCCCATGATGAGGTCGCTGTCAGATGCTACTTCAGGTTCGCTGATGGAGCCGTGGCGCCTGCAATGATCTTTTGTTGCCGCCTCAATCGCTTTCTTATCCACCTTGATGATGTGACGGATGAATTTTGCACTTCGTCCGAATTCCAGGGAGATCTGTGGCGCTAATCCAATCTCAAACGTGAAGACAAATTGCTCCGGCTTCTCCCAATTTCCCGAAGCCTCGGTGCTTGTTTCGGGAATCGGGTTTCCGAGAATTTCGATGTTCTCCTTTTGGATGTAGGTGCTTAGGTTTTCGGAGATGATTTTATTCATCTCATCTGCCAAAACAGGTGCCGCATACTGCTTCCGAATCAGGGCCATGGGCGCCTTGCCTTTTCGAAATCCAGGATACTGGGCAGACTTCTTATAATCGTTGAGGATTTTTTGAACGCGTTCCGTGTAATCAGCGGGCTCAACGGTCAAGGTCAATCGAGCGGTGAGCTCGTCAATGTTGTTCCGATCGATTTGCATGTGTCGGTGTAAGAATGGCTTGGTTTTGGCGTTTTCATCTTGTGAATAACCAAGTTGCAAGCGGTTTCAGTTTTGGTTTCTTTTCTGAAGAGTGCGGGTGGAGGGACTCGAACCCACACGCCTCGCGGCACTGGATCCTAAATCCAGCGTGTCTACCAATTTCACCACACCCGCCCTTCAGAAAGGAGTGCAAAGGTAGGAATACGGATATTTCGATAGAACTTGCAGGCGCATGAATTTTCAAAGTGTTTCTTCTGTGGGGTTGAAGTGGGGGCTTTGCGCTTGTGCGATTTTGATTGTTTTTGCAGTGAGGGCGCAGGATGACGGCGAAACACGAATCAAAATTCTACAGGCAGACGCCATTTTACGTGACCAGCGTCAGCCGGATGTTCAGCGGTTAATTGGTGCCGTATTGCTCGGATATGGCGATGCTACCTTGGCTTGCGACAGCGCTTTAAGGTTCAAAGACGGTCGTTTTCGTACCATGGGAAATGTGCGTTTGAACGACGGCAATCGGCGTGTTTTGGCCGAAAACATGCTGCTGAATCCACAAGCTGACAAGGCCATAGCAACGGCCACCTCTGGTGAACAAGTGCGGATGCAAAGTGAATTGGGAGAAATCCAGGCAACTCGTGTTGATTATGAGTTGGACACCAAATGGGTTCGTTTTCCGAGCGGCGGAACCATGCAAGAACAATCAAGAACGGCCACGTTTGACCGTGGACTGTTCAAGGTAGATGATTCTATGCTAGAATTGGGCGGCAACGTGTTTATCGATGATGGTGACTGGGTGGTTACGTCTGATTCGCTTCATTGGGACGAGAAAAACGAAAAACTCTTCTTTCATGGATTTTCGCATGTGCTTGAGCAGTCGGGGGGGTTGGAATTGAGTTGTTTTTTTGGTGCGTTTGATGCCGCTCAGGAGGCAGGATGGTTTGCATCCGAGGAAGCTGGCTCAGGTTCGAAGGCGCGCGTTCGACAAGATGATGTGTGGCTCGAGGCCGATCGATTGGAGGTGCCAACGGACTCTTTGGAGCCGTTGTCTGCAATCGGTCGTGTCGAAATACAAGACACGGCACGCGTTTGGAAAGTCTGGGGTTCTGATGCGCTGCGCCGGCAAGGCGCAACGGGAGAAAACCTTGTATCCATGCGAGGTGGCGGAAGCGAAATGGCACGTTACATGGATGCTTCTTCCGCGGATACCCTCTGGCTGATCTCAGATTCCATGGAAATCCAATCCAATTGGACCCGGCTTTGGCCCGGTGTTCATTTGATTCAGGGCCAAGCAGCTGCTTCCTGCGAGGAACTTTTCTGGAACGATTCAACCGAACAGATTGACTTGCTCGGCACGCCGCTAACATGGCTCGAAGGCTGGTTGCTGAAGGCGGATTCGATGACCTGGCAATTGAAGGGTAACCAACCGGAGAAGCTCTCTGCACGCGGACATTCGGGATTGATTTTTGACATTGACTCAATGTGCATGCAACAAATTTCGGGACGCAATCTCGATGCCTATTTCACGGACGGGGCGCTCAATTCCGTGGAGGTGGCGGGCAATGCTGAGTCAATTTATTTCGACACGGAAAAGCCGAACCCCTGCGAGGCTTTCAACCAGTCGGTCAGCAGCGCGATGCGCATCGACTTCGACGCGGGAGACATCAAGGATATCGTTCTGTTGCAAAAGCCTGAGGGCGTGTGGTCCACTGTTCAAGGAGAAGTACCCGAGCTCAAGGGGATGGCTTGGCAGGCGCTACCCAAAGCGATTCGGGAAGCGTTTGAAAAAGATCGGCTGGATTTCTCCAGCGAGAATTGAGGAGCAGCTGCAAACCCGCTTCATTCGGAAGTGAATCCGACCCATTTGTTGCCTCTAATTGGAGCAACTTGCACTCCTAAACCGCACAGGTCAGCGGCACGAATGGGAAGGAAAAGAGGCGATGAAAACGGGGAGGAATCGGAATGATGTGCGGATGCATGTGTTGATTTTGGTTGTGTTAAAGACGGGGAGTGTGGGGGCACAATTACCGGGAATTCCCCCACTATTCCCCCTCCAGGAGCCCAGCACTTTTGCGTTCGATTTGCAGCCTCTGCAATCGGCTTATCACGGTTTCGCTTCCGTAAAGACCAACCGTGGATTTGGGGCCGTAGCTCAGTTCGTTTCCATCTCCACGCATGCGACGTGCAAGGCTTTACTGGCTTATTCACTTCCCCTTGATGAGGACTGGGCGATTGCACTGGGATTGGGACTTGGGGTTCATTCATGGTCAAATGGAACGGCATTTTCGATGGATTTCCCTGTGTTTTTGCAAGTGAATCGGGGAATGGCAGATGGCTCCAAGTTGGCTGCTTTTGTTCGTGGCACCAATCAAGGACAGCTGTTGGGGGTTCAAGAACGTGGCGAGTTTGATGGAGGGCTTCAGTGGACCAAGCGGCACAGGCAGGGGGCGTTTTCAGCTTTTTTCCTGTGGGGACATCCCGCTTCTCGATTGCATATTCAGTGGATGTGGGCGCTGACCAAAGGCAAATCAATGCGACTCAGGGTCCAACCCCTGCCGCTTTCGTTCGGACTCGATGCGGGGTGGGAGAAAGGCAAAAGACGCCAATGGATCGGAATCACGCATTCAAATTTTCTGGGGCTTTGGCTGTGGAGTTGGCGCATGGATTTTCGAAAATGAAAGGCAGGAATATTCGCGGGTTATGCATTTTATTGGGGTGTGCGCTGCATGCAGGCTTGGAAGGCAAAGGCCAAGAAGCAGCTTTTCGTTCGTTTGTCGCAGAGCAAGTTCTTTTGGGGGATTGGCTGCCTTCTGAAGGAGAATATATTATCCAATACATCGAGCGGAAAGGGAGGCCCATTATCCCCGAAGAGGTTGCAGCCATTTTAGGATTGTCTTTGGAGACCCGACAGCAACTGCTGCGCGCCGGGCCATGGATTGCGCTATGTACCGGACAGAATTCGGCCATTATGAGCAAGCGTTCTGCCCCCAGTTTCGATGTGCGAATCAACCCAAAATCGACGGCGTCTTCGCAATCCTTGCGATTGAAAAATCCCGGAAAATGGGCCATGCGTTGGGATGGTCCATTGCGGCATTCGAGCCAAGAAACTAGGACCCAAAATCGACTGACGGGATACATTCAATTTCGCCCTGCTCGCAATGTTCGATTGCTTTTGGGAACCCACAAGCTGGGCTGGGGCAATCGATTGATTCAGAAAGAAGCCATGCTGTTTTCAAGTCTTTTGTCCCCTGCCTTTGCGGTTCCGGTGCATTATGATTTTGCGCCGGCATGGGGCAATGTTTCTTCGGGAATGCGCACCGGATTGGCTTGTTCTGCTCGTCTGGGTGGTTGGTCGTTGAGTATCAGTAGCGATGGAATGGTTCGGCAGCCACGTTGGGCAGTTGTGGCATGGAAGCCATGTCAATGGGGGACGGTTGGTTTGGTCGGTGAGCGCGGCTGGATGGCCGCAGCCCCCGGTGCAAGTGCAGCGGCTTCTTGGCTGGGCAGTGCTTTTGCTTTTGGTACGAGTAAGGGCTGGCAATGGTCGTTCGAATGCGCCCCGAGGACCGATGTTCAGGCTTTTAAGAGTACGTGGCTAAGGTCCATTGGCAGGGGCTGGGATGGATTTGGGATGGTTAAACTTATAAACGGAGCAATCCCTGATCACGAGAAGCAGATGCCTCATCAATGGGATGAAAAGGAGGTGACGATGGGCATGCAGTGGTTGCTCCGTGAAGGGGATTTGCGAACGCGGTTTTTGATGGAAATCGAGTCCATTGAAAACGCTTTCCGACAAACGGTGCGAGCAAGTGCTGTTTCCAGTTCGATCGATCAGCACCGATTTGAGCTGCACATCCGATGGCAGCTCGAGTCCGTGCATTCAGCGCTTGAGCCTTCCCATCGTAGAATCGGCTTGCGCTGGAGGTTTGAGGATGAAGCGTACGCGGGAAACATTCGATTGGAATGGTGCCCTGATCGTGCCCGAGATGGTTTGGGCTGGGCGTGCATTTGGGGAGGAGAAGTCCGTGGGTACGATGTGAAATTAAGTATCGCTCAATGGAAAATGGAGCCGAGCCAGGTGGGGTATTTCGTTACGCCTGCCTTTGATGGCATTCGGATGCATGGCATGCATCACCACGGGACGCGAGCCGCATTTCGGATCACTCGAAAATTCAAATCAAAATGGAAGATCCAACTGATCGGATTCAAGAGCAATGAACGAAATCCAACCGAGCGATTGCCCGGTCTTTCGACATTGGCCTATGCACAAAGTGAAATTCAATTCCGTTTGATGCTTAATTTGTAATGGTATATTCGCCTAAATCTCCAACATGGCAACAACTTCAGACATTAAGAATGGATTGGTCATCAATCACAATAATGGATTGTGGCAAATCATTGAATTCCTTCATGTGAAACCCGGAAAAGGTGCGGCATTCGTGCGCACCAAACTGAAGAACTTGAGCACGGGGAAAGTGGTGGATCATACGTTCAATGCGGGGGTCAAAATTGACCCCGTGCGGATTGAAGTGCGGGAATATCAATTTCTGTACAATGACGATCAATACCATTTCATGAACCTCGAGACATTCGAGCAAATTCCAGTGGAACGATCCGCGATCAATGCGCCTGAATTTTTGAAGGATGGATTGGTTTGTCAGATTCAATTCCAAGCGGACGAAGAACGTGTGCTAAGCTGCGAGTTGCCCACCCAAGTCGAGGCGGAGATATCGTACACAGAGCCAGGAATCAAAGGCGATACTGCCACGAATACCCTGAAACCAGCAACCACGGATACCGGAGTGGAGATTCGCGTGCCTTTGTTTATCAATATTGGGGATCACGTGAAAGTGGACACCCGCAAAAAAGAATACGTCGAGCGCGTTAAAAAGTAAAGATGGCGCACAGCATTCAACGTTTGGAGCAACGCTTAGAACTTCAGGACTATAAACTGAGCGCTCTTCTTGATGTCACCCAAGGAATCAACGATCGGGCCTCAGAAGAGGACCTGCTTGATAAGTTCCGTGCGAGCCTAGCAGAGCACCTCGGGATTCATCGCTTGGTGCTTTATGCGTTTGATGGCGATTGGCGTTGCCTTCTGGTGAATGGGATCGAGGGAGATGTTCCCGAAGTCCAAGACGCTGCTTTTTTTGAACAGAAGGGGGAGGTTTTTCTAAGTTCAACTGCTGGGAAAGAGCAGTTTGATGTGGTCATTCCAGTGCTCCACAATGACCAGCCATTGGCTTATCTCCTGGCGGGCGACACGCAAGAGGGACAGGGAGTAAGTCCGGTGGTGAAGCACTTGAATTTTATCCAAACACTGACCAATGTTTTGGTGGTAGCGTTGCAAAATCAGCGGCTTGAATTGGAGCGCGCCAGTCAGGAAGCTACACGCCGAGAATTGGAGCTCGCTGCAACCATGCAATCCATGCTCGTGCCAACCGAATGGCCGACCGATCGCGATGTGGATGTCGCGGCATTTTATAAGCCTCATTTGGAAGTTGGAGGAGACTATTACGACGTTTTCACCGTGGACGAAGATCGCATGGTGTTTTGCATGGCAGACGTCAGTGGAAAGGGAATTGCCGCGGCTTTTCTTATGTCGAATTTCCAAGCCAACCTCCGTGCGAGCTTTCAATACGAGCCTGATGATTTGGTAAGCGTCGTCAATCGTTTGAATGAGCGGGTCTCAGAGAATGCCAAGGGAGAAAAGTACATTACGGTGTTTGCTGCGGTTTATCACCGCAGGAAGCGCGAACTTCAATACGTGAATTGCGGACACAATCCACCTCTCATCATGCTCGCAGATGGCAAGACGCAGCAGTTGGAGTTGGGATCTGTGGGATTGGGAATGTTCCGGGAGATTCCTTCATTGGAAACAGGCGTTGTGCAGCTTGATCGTGATTCCACTTTGGTGTGTTTCACCGATGGATTGGTGGAGCAAGAGAATGAGGAAGGAGTGCCGTACGGAATGCAACGAATGGAAGACATCCTTCGTGAAAGACGGGGAATGCCGGTGAAGGATGTTCAAACAGCGCTCATAGACTCCGTCAAGGGCTTCAAGGGAGAGGAGCCCAGTTTTGATGACACGGCCCTCATGGTCGTCCGGTTTCACTGATTGCTTGCCTCAGGAGGCAGCTGCACTTTTTTGCTCGTCTTTGTCCGTTAGGGTTCGATCCCAGACCAAAAGCAGCGCGAAAAACCCCCAAAAAAGGGCGCTCGCTTTGTCTGTGTCGAGGTAATTGTTCAGCACCCCGTGCACGAAGTAGGTCATCAGTCCGAGGAAAACCCCCATCGCCAGTCGCGCTTGCTCTGAATCATTCAGTTGGCGGTGCAGCTTGAAGCCCAAGTGCAAACAAAAACCCAAGAGCCCGAGAACGAACACTAAGCCAGGTACACCTTGTTCCGCCAATGGCCCGAGGTATTCGCTGTGGGCATTGCCCCCGTCTGCATTATTCGTGCTAATGATTGTTTGATCTTCGGAGCGTTGAAATGGGGCGTACTCGAATTGATAACTTCCGGGTCCCCAGCCCACCAATGGCCGTTCTTGAAACATCGCTAAGGCCGCATTCCAGCGATTCAGCCTTTCGAGGTTGGATGCGTCGCTTGAAACATTGGAAATGGACTCCACATGTTCCGTTAGATCATCCGAAGAATCTTGGCGATTTCGCTCCAATTGAATGAGCAAGGAGTCTTGTGCAAACCACAAAAACGCCAAGCTTGCGAAGCCCACGATTAAGAGTGTTTTGAGTTGTATGCCCGCCTTCATTAGGCCCCAAAGTGCCCCCACAGCTGCAAGCGACACCCATGCCGCGCGGGTGTAGGAAAAGACTAACCCTAGGCATAAGATGACGAGTGCGACACCAATCATCGCTTTCACAAAGGCGGAGAACCGTTTCCAGCTGAGGAGCGCGAGCATAGGAGGAATTACCATGGCAAGTACCGCGCCGTATGACGTGTGGTCCTTGTAGAATGGTTTCATGACCCAGTGTCCGGCATCTTTTTCAAAGCCGAAGCCAGCATGCCTCACGAGCGTATAGACTATGACGGCGCAAAGTGGGAATGCATAAGCCAGGATAAATTGATGGCGTTGCGCTTTTTGCGTCCGGAACATTTCTCCCAGGACCCAAAAGAATCCCACCACAAACCAAAGCCTTGCCGCCAGAAATTTGAAAGAAACGAGAGGATGGGAGCTCACGATTGCGGTTATTCCAATCCACAACAGCGAACATTGCACCCAGCGGGAAAGGGGATGCTTTAGTACGGTAGGGTGAACCGGCCAACCGGAAACGGACTTGAAGAAAAACAATACGAGAACACCTGCGAGCAACGGTTCAGTTGGCAGATAAGCGCCAATTCCACCAAGTTCAAGATCTTCCAGGCTGAGGCTCAGGGGAACGCAAGCCACCAAAAAAAGCATCAAGGCATCCAGTCGATGAAACGCCATCCAGCCGACGCCAATCACAAGTGGTGAAAGGGCGAGCCAGGGAAATTCGAAATAAAAAGCGAGGGCGAGCAGGGCCGCGTAGGCTCCTGTGGCCGGATAAAAATACCGAGGTATCCTCGCGGTTGGAATCATGCCGCCTGTGGCTCCTTTAAGTTTTCTGCACCGAGCATGATGAGCAGAGCAAGTGCCAAAGTACTCACCACACTCATGACGACGATCAACCAACGGATGGGCTTGGCTTTTTTGTCAGCAGGAGTGGCGTAGTCCACCACAAAAGCAGAAGGCATTTGCGTTTCGGCATCAAGCTTCATCAATTCGAATCGTTTCTTCAGAATTGCTTCCCGCTCGTAGGCCGCTTCGATGAGGTTGGTCAGCTTGTTGAAATCGTTGGCATGCGTTGAAATCTCGGCCATTTGCTTTCGAATTTTCTCTGCATTCGCGGTCGCACCTTTTGCAATCGCAGTGGCATACTGTTCGTTCAACCCTTCGATTTGAGTGGCGAAGTCGTAGATCCCCAACTCATAAAGTCGGCCGAGTTGCTCTTCCATGCGCTCGATTTCATCTTGCACCTGATTCAGCGACGAACCCGCATAAACCAAGGCTTCCTGAGCCCGTTCATTCCGAAGGCGATTGGCTACTGAATCCGCAAGGAAAGCGATGTCATTCGCCATATCAGCAGCTTGACGGGGGTCTCGGTCGAAGACTGCTACCTCGATGGACCCATAGCGCGTCAACCGTGCATCGACGTTGGAGTTGTATTCCTTGCCCAAAAGGGATTGAGCTCCTGGCGTGGACCGCTCAATGTCATAGTGTTTCCACAAGTCGTATTTGGCGATGATGCGGGTGCGAATTCGGTCGGAATTGAGGATTTGAAGCAGGCGTTCCGCATCTTCTGTTTCGCCATATTCCAACAAATCGTTTCGTTTGACTTCTTCGTAGAATTGCTCGCCAATGGAGTGCTGTGGCGTTGCGAACATGATGACCGTGGATTTGAATTGCTCTTCCATCAGCATTGCAGCCACAGATGAAAGCGCCGCCGCGATGGTGCCGATGATTAAAAAGGTCCTGCGTCGGTCGAAGATGAAGCGAAGCAAGTGAGTGGAGTTGAGCGTGGAATCGGTTGAATTCATGCGATGGGATTGGAGCTACGAGTCGGCAAAGGTATTCATCTTCTCGGACAGCATCTTCTTCATGGATCGGAAATCAATGACGCCCGGCAGCAAGCCAGCTGCGAGGCATCCGATCAGAGCGATCCAAAGTGCTTGTTTGGGGTTGATTCCCCAACGCGCTAGAAGGCTGCATATTGCAAAGCAGGCCAATGAATGCAGGAGCAGGGCGCGGAGCAGCTTCCACCACTGCCTTCCAGGGTGATTGCGCAAGGAGAAATAAATCTGGCCTCCGACCATCGCTCCTTGTGTGATGGCGCTAATAATGGCACAACCCATCCCGCCGTTTGTGGCAGATGCCTGGCTGAGCCACCACGCATTCAATGTGATATTGAGCAATGCACCAGCGGCCGCCATGCGATTCAAAACACGCAGATCTCCTCTGGCAGTGAGCAAGGTGCTGAAAACATAGCCTTGAGCAAAAACAGCGAATGAAATCATGAGCCAAGGAAGGATTCCTGCAGCTGCTTGAATCTCGTAATCGTAAAATGCACCGAGAAATGCTTCGGGGAAAAACCACGACGCCCAAGCAATGGAAGCACCGACTGCGAGCAACACGCTGCTCATGGAACGGGCAAGCGGTCGCACATCTGCACGTTGCGCGAGCATGCGTGTGAAATAGGGGAGCAGTAATGTCGCACACAAGAAGCCAATCATATTGGCCGCTTCAAAGAACCGGTAACTCATTGCGTACCAACCGGCTTGAATCGCGCCGTCAGGCGCCAACCGTTCGAGCATGATTCCATCGACCCGATGGTACGTCATCATCAATAAAAACAGGAGGGCGTAGGGCCATCCGGATTTTAGGTCTTCTTGTATGTTTCTCGCCGATCCATCCCCGAGTGGTGACGGCAACCGGTCGACGAACAAGGCTTGTTTCTTCAGTCGCCAAAGTGCAATGATGCACGTGAGGAATAACGCCACAGAGGTGCCCATTAAAAGCCATGTAAGCTCGAATCGTTCAAATGAAAAGATGAGCGCTCCCATGGAGAGGAAAAGCATGCTCCGATCGCCTACCGATACCCACGCATCGGAGCGATGAGCGCCAATGCCTTGCAGGCCTGCACGGATGTATAGGATGGCACTAAGCAACGCCTGGTTGATCCCGATCCAGGCCAGCCAAATCAGTGATTCACCCCTCCAGCCCAGTAGCCATCCAATCGACATGAGCAGAACAAAGTACGCCGGGAAGAGCACGCTCTTCGTGCGCCAGCCTCGTTGGAAAGCTTGATGAATCTCATTCGGATTGCCCGAGATGAGGCGCGTCATATGATTCGCTAACCCTGCATCTAAGAGGATGTTGAGCAAGATGGAAAGGCTCAGCAGCGGAAAGTACCGGCCAAACTCTTCCGGCCCGAGCAAGTCCTGAATTTTGGTGTCAATGATCAGCAAATAAGCCGGTTTGACAGCGAGGTTGAGAATCATCAACCAAGACAAATGTTTGAGGAATTGTTTCAAAATGAGATGCTCAACCGATTTCCATGGATGCTGCATGCAAATAACGGCATATGCAGCGGAGAATTGTCAACCTATCTTCGCAACCATGGCGCGCATCGCATTGAACGCACGATTATTGATTCCGGGCCGGTTGGAAGGCATCGGGTGGTTTACCCACGAATGCTACCAACGGCTCATTTCGGCTCATCCGGAACACGAATTTCAGCTGATTTTTGACCGCGCCCCCTCAACCGAGTTTTGCTATGGCAATAATGCGTCGGAAGTTCGGCTGTTGCCGCCGGCGCGCCGTCCATTCTTGTACGACGCTTGGTTTGACTATTCTGTTACCCGCCAGCTAAAACGCTGGAGCGCGGATGTGTTTCTTTCGACAGACGGCATGCTCAGCCGGCGAACTCATGTGCCTCAGATTCCGGTATTTCACGACTTGAATTTCATGCATCATCCTGAGTGGATGCC
>DLQB01000151.1 GCA_002477505.1 Flavobacteriales bacterium UBA7443 | reverse complement strand
TGCACGTTGCAAATGGCTACAGTGAATTCACCGATTATCCGGAAATATTAGAAGTGTACGATGAACCCGATAAGCTCTTTTTGAACGAGGCGGGGGTTTTCTCAGAATCGGAAGATGCACTATTTCAAAGCGTGAACACCTTGTCATTCAGCACCGCGGTCGGGGATTACAACCGAGATGGGTTTCCGGATTTGGTGTCCAACCGTGTCGGCGAATACGCTCAAGTTTTGCGGGCAGAGCCCAATGAAAATCACTGGGTGAAATTTTGGCTCGAAGGCAGCATTAGCAACCGAGATGCTGTGGGCGCAACGATTGAGGTTTGGGTCGAGGGAGTTTCTCAAAGTCGCATGCTCTTTGCGGGTGAAAATTATTTGGGCCAGAATAGCCATTGGGAGCATTTTGGGATAGGAGCTGCTGCGTCCTTGGATTCTGTGGTAGTCAATTGGCCCATTGGCTTGCCAACCGTTTATACGGAATTGGAGATCAATCAACACTGGCTGTTGGTGCAAGACGCAGCTCCGATTAGCCTTTGGACAGGGCAGGAACAGTGCGAGGATGAATGCTATGGCTGCACATATGCGTCGGCTTGTAATTATAATCCTGAAGCAAACATTGAAGATGGCTCTTGCAGCTTTTCATGTTGGTCAAGCCCCGATGCTTGTGGTTCGGGCACGGTATGGGACGAGGCTTCTTCTTCATGCCTTCCGGACCCCGATCCATGCGTAGGAGATTTGGATTATGACGGTGCCATCACCATTGCTGATTTGTTGATTTTGTTGAATGTGATGTTCGGCAATTGCCCAGAATAGTGACGTTGGTCATTTCATTCGGGAGACGGAAGGTGCCGATCCAGTAGCACAAGCGCTGCAGCGAATGTAGCTGCACCCAATTCCAATTCGCGTTTGTGGACGTTTTCAAAGATGTCCTGACTGCTGTGATGGAAATCAAAATAACGCTGCCCATCCGGGCTTAATCCGAGCAGGGTGGGGCGCGGACTCAATGTTTTGAGCGGTGAAATGTCCACCCCCGCTCCGCCACGGCGGAACAAATGCACGTTGTAGGGGTCGAATAAGGCACGCCAGCCGCGCACGACATCGGTTGCAGCATCACTCGCGTCGATCCGAAATCCGCGTGGAACAAATCCACCGGCATCACTTTCCATAGCGCCGACATGCACCAATTTGGATTGCTCGTTTTCGATGCCCGCTTGCCGTGCGTATTCCTTTCCTCCGCGGTTGCCGTTCTCTTCGTTGATGAATAGGACAAAGCGCAATGTGCGCTGGGGTTCATAGCCAATGGCTTTGAGAATGCGCAGGGTTTCCAGTGTGTGAACCACACCCGCGCCATCGTCGTGGGCTCCTTCACCGATGTCCCATGAATCCAGGTGCCCTCCGATGGTGATGATTTCGTGGGGTTTGACCGTGCCCGTCCATTCTCCGATGACGTTGCCTTGTTCGACATCTTCGAAGGCTTCGCAATTCAATTGCAGGCGCACGTTCATAGCAGGGTCGGATTCCAAAGCGTGCGCGAGCCATGAAGCATCGACTGTCGAGATGGCAGCGGCGGGTATCCGGGGTGCATCGTCACGGTACCGCAAAGCTCCCGTGTGCGGGAGCGTGTCCAACGCATGGGTCAAGGAACGGACGAGCACGGCTACTGCGCCTGACGCGGCTGCAGCGCTGGCACCGTTGCCCCGTTGATCAATCGCACCGCCATACGCGGCGCCTGTATTGATTAAAACGGGGTCCATGGCGCGGTTGAAAAGGACAATTTTACCTGTAGCATCCACTCCGGATTCCGGATTCAATTCGTCCAATCGTTTGACCACGATGACGGGAGCTTCAACGATTGCGTTGTTGGGTGTGCCAACGGAGCCGCCCAAGGCAGTGATGTGCAATGCCGTCGCTGCGCCATCCGCTCCTATGGATGATGCTTCCGCGATTGTTCCTCGGGTCCAACTCGGGACGGTCACAGGCATGATCCAAGTGCGATCGGCGCCGTAAGCTTCCATTACCGATTTGCCCCAATCCATCGCCTCTGCGGCGCTTTGCGAACCACTCAAGCGGTGACCAATTTCTTTGGTGAGGGTTCGCAGGTTTTCATACGCTTCACCGTGTCCGAGCGCTTCATCGTAAATGGATCGCACGAGCAAGCTGTCGCTGTCCGCTTGCGCGTGCAAAGTGACGGCACCGCAGCTGAAAAATAGGAGGAGGGAAGGAATTCGAAGCATGGGAGAAAATTACGGGAATATTTGCCTACGCGCCACGATTGAATCGGTGATGATGCACGGAATTTCACGAGTACCTTTGACATGTACAGAGAATAGAGTCATGAGGCACAATTTATCAGAGGTCACCGAGCTCATGCGGGACCGTCGAAGCATTTCACCCGAACGCTTTTCTTCCCGGAAAGTCCACAAAGAAGTGGTGGAATTGCTCCTGACCAATGCGACGTGGGCACCAACGCATGGCATGACGCAGCCGTGGCGTTTTGCGGCGTATGTTGGCGAAGGCATGTCATCCATCGGGCCCAAGTTGGCGGAGTGGTATCAGCTAGCGGCAGGGGATAACGCTTCGGAGGCGAAAGTGGCAAAA
>DLQB01000100.1 GCA_002477505.1 Flavobacteriales bacterium UBA7443 | reverse complement strand
TCTTCTCGCTTCCACCCAAAATGGTAAGTTCCGTACAATGATGGCACTCAAGTCGCCCGAGTACGAGCCTGTATTCAGCGGATCCAAGGAAGATGAACCGCCAAGAATGAGGTGTTTGCCATCGTATAATTTTGCGTCAGGACGTTGGTCGCAAAACAACGCAAGCAAATCTTTACCGCCCTTGTAATGACACGATTCCAGCGACGCTTTCGTCACCGGCAAAAACTTGCTGCGGTCAGAACTTGTACCGGAACTTTTTGCAAACCATTGTGTGACTCCAGGCCATAACACATCGGACTCTCCAGCCTTCGCCCGATCAATCCAAGGCTTGAATTCATCGTACGTCCTGATGGGCACGATTCGCTTAAAGTCACGCCAATGTCGAATGGATTTGAATCCCGCTTCCCGGCCGAAACTTGTATGCTTTCCCTCGTGCAACAGGTTGGCAAAGAGCGCGCGCTGCACATCAACCGGCTGCTTGCGCACCAAGTCAATGGAGTACATGCGTTTGCGGATGAACGAGCTGAATGCGGAATTGAATACCATGGTGAGAAGACAAGACTAAGTTAGTTCGATAAGACCAGCTATGAAATAATTGCGCTCAGAAACATCGGTGCAATGGCGTTCGCATTGCCCCAGGAAAGCTCAGGAGAAGACCCGCTTGATGGCTGCTAAGGCGAACTCCACGTCAGCCATTGTGTTGTAACGGCCAAAAGAAAACCGCAAACTAGCGCGGTTCGGATCGTGGAATTTCAGCGATCGCAGGACGTGCGAGCCCAAGGTAGCTCCGCTGGAACATGCGCTGCCTCCCGAACAAGCCACTCCTTCCAAATCCAATAAAAACAACGCCATTCCGGATTTGGGGTGCGGCGGAAAAGAAACATTCAATACGGTGTAGAGCCGGCTCGCATCATCTGAGTTTCCATTGAACCGAACGTCTGAAAACAACGCGCGCAGTCCAGTCACCATGGTGGCTTTCAAATGCCGAATGTGCTCTTCATGTGCCTCCATGTCTGAGTGCGCAAGATCAAATGCCGCAGCAAGGCCAACGATGTTGTGGGTTGATTCCGTGCCCCCGCGCACTGCTCGTTCTTGACTTCCCCCCTCAATTTGTCCTCCCAACTGAATGCCTTTCTTGATGTACAAGAAGCCTATGCCTTTCGGCCCGTGAAATTTGTGCGCAGAACACGTAATGAAATCCACCGGCAAGGCCTCCAAATCGAAGGCATAATGGCACATCGTCTGAACGGTATCCGAGTGAAAAAGAGCTCCGTTCGATCGGCAAAGCGAGCCAATGGCCTTGAGATCTTGCACGACAGCTACTTCATTGTTGGCGTGCATGAGGCTCACAATCGTCTTTGGACCGCTGGCCAACAATTGCTCCAAATGATTCAAATCCACCGAACCATCTTCGTGGTGACGAACCAAGTCCAGTTGAATGCCGTGGGACCGCTCCAAAGATTGAGCGGTTTTGATGACAGCACTGTGCTCTGCATCTGACGTGATGATGCGTTCGCACTGGAGATCACGTATCGCTCCGCGCAACGCTAGATTGTCGGCCTCTGTGCCGCCAGATGTAAAGTAAATGCTGCTGGGATGGCAATTCAAATGTTTGGCAATGGACCGTCGGCTTTGCTCAATGATAACGCGGGTCTTTCGCCCAATCGCGTGGCTCGAAGACGGATTGCCATATGCCTCCTGCAACACAGGCATCATGGCTTCTGCCACTTCGGGAGCCACTGCTGTGGTCGCCGCATTATCGAGGTACACGTCCATCTGGAAAAGTAATGGACACAAAAATGCACCAATTCAGATGAACCAACAATGTGCGATGCAAGAATCTTCTTTCGAAGGACCGATTAAGCCTGCAGCAAGGCGAGCAATTCCGCCTTGAATCGGTCACCAAGCAATTTGGCAGCCTCCATCGATTCGGCCTCAGCATAAACGCGAATGATGGGCTCCGTGTTCGATTTCCTCAAATGAACCCAACCTTCGGCGAGGTCAAACTTGACACCGTCCAGGGTATTCACTTCAGCCTCCGGATGTGCGTCAACCAATTTGGACAATGCCGCATCCACATCCGAATCGGGCAGCTGCAGCTTATCCTTGGACATGAACCAATCCGGGTAACTCGCTCGCAATGCGGAAACCCGCAAACCCGAAGCTACCAGGTGGGTCAAAAACAGCGCTGTGCCTACCACGGCGTCACGACCACAATGCGAACCGGGATAGATCACGCCGCCGTTTCCTTCGCCCCCGATGATTGCATTGTTTGCGCGAATGGCTTCCACCACGTTCACCTCTCCCACTGCACTGGCCGTGTGGGTGCCACCGTGCTTTTCGGTGATGATGCGCAGCGCTCGAGTGGAACTCATGTTGCTCACCGTATTTCCGGGCGTTTTGGACAAGATGAAATCCGCCACAGCGACCAATGTGTATTCTTCACCGAACCAGCTTCCGTCTTCACACACAAACGCCAACCGATCGACATCGGGATCCACACTGATCCCCAAGTCGCACTGTTCTTGCACCACCACACGGCTTAATTCTTCGAGATGTGCTGGAAGCGGTTCCGGATTGTGGGCAAAGTGCCCGGTGGGTTCGCAGTTGACTTCGACGACCTCACAACCCAATGCTTCGAGCAGCATGGGCATGATGATGCCTCCGGTTGAATTTACTGCATCAACGGCGATCTTGAGTCCCTTGGACCGAATGGCTTCCGCATCCACCCACTCCAGGTCCAGTGCATGATCCACGTGGGTTTCCATCCAACCCGCCATGTGCTCGGTGATGCCAATTTCATTGATCTCCGCGTAAGAAGCCCGTTCTGCAGACAATGCCAATACCCGTTCTCCTTCCTCTGCGTTTAAAAACTCCCCATTGGCCCCCAGCAATTTGAGCGCGTTCCATTGTTTGGGGTTATGACTGGCCGTGAGTATAATTCCACCGGCCGCTCCTTCTGCGGGCACCGCGAGTTCAACCGTGGGCGTTGTGCTCAATCCCAAATCCAGCACGTTGACTCCCATGGCGTTGAGGGTACCAACCAAGCAGTCCCGAACCATTTCACCACTCAAACGCGCATCCCGGCCGATCACAACCGTTGGACTGGCTTCGCCAGAAGCAGCCTTGACCCAACCGGCGTAACCCGTCCCGAACCGGACAATATCCTGAGGAGTAAGCCCCGCTCCTTCTTCTCCGCCGATCGTGCCACGAATCCCTGAAATTGATGTGATTAACATGGAACAAATTTACCTCCGTTATTCCTCTTTCGTGGACTAATCCATGCAGGATGTGAAAAAAGGACTGTGTGAAATGGCAACGCTCTCATCTCCTCGGCTTAGCTTTGATGTTATGAACGGAGAGGAACAAGCATACCAAGACGAGCCGGCGCTCAAGGACTTGGTTCGCAAGTTTGAAGCCATGGTCCGCGATGGAGACCAGGCCTTCTTTGACATGAACGAATTAGAAGGGCTCATTGAGCATTACCTCCAAGTCAAAGAAACCCGGAAAGCCGAAATGGCTTTGCGCCACGCACGTCAGCTTTATCCGGGTCATCTCGGGCTGAAATTGCGGCAGGCACAGATTTGGGCCAATAGTGGGAAACCCGTCAAAGCTGTTCCATTGCTCAAGGACCTCCTGAACATTGAGCCCCACAACGAAGAAATCCTGATGACACTGGGGGCGATTTACAGCCAAATCACAGAGCACAAACAAGCCATCGATTGCTTCAA
>DLQB01000174.1 GCA_002477505.1 Flavobacteriales bacterium UBA7443 | reverse complement strand
GCTGCCCAATTGCTGAGTTGCACTTGGCTGAAATGAATATTGATCAGGCCCTTGCTTGACCATAAGATCGTGTCTTGCGGAGGTGCGGCTGAATTGCGCAAAGCGGTCTCCTCGGCTGCGGTGAGTTTGGGGGTCAATGCTTGGGCATGAACATTTGTATGGCTCATCACGAGCGCCAAAGTCAACAAGGTCAGGAAGGTTTTTCTCTGGGCCATGCTTTAATTCTCCAGTATCGGTTCCAAATGAAAAATAGTTCCCGCACCTTCCACGGCAACGTAGATGTCACCGTTCGAATTCCGAGCGATGTCGCGCACGCGTCCAACGCCGTTGAGCAATTGTTCCCTGTCGGTGACGCGCCCGGAAGCGTCAATCACCAGGCGTTCGAGGTATTCAAAGCTCAGCGATCCGACGAGCAGATTATTTTGCCAACTTCGGGGCCATCCGCGGCCCAAAACAATGTCCATTCCGCAGGCTCCGATGGAAGGCAACCAATAGTGCAACGGTTGTTCCATTCCGGTTTTGGCCGTGTCTCGTGTGATGATGGTTCCGCTGTAATTCCGTCCGAAGGTGATTTCTGGCCACCCGTAATTGGCCGATTTCTGAAGGATGTTAATTTCGTCTCCTCCTTTGGGCCCATGTTCATGGGTCCAAACCTCTCCAGTCTCAGGATGAACGAACATGCCTTGCGGATTGCGATGTCCCCATGACCAGATGCTGGCAATGGCGCCGGGTTCATCGACGAATGGGTTGTCATTCGGCACGGAGCCATCGGGGTGCAAGCGGTGCACTTTTCCAGGAGCGGTTGTTAAGGTTTGCGGATGCACATCGCGCATCCCGCGTTCGCCGCATGTGACGTACAGCATGCCGTCTTGCCCCATGGCCAGCCGGCTTCCATAATGTCGGTGGGTTTTGGCATAAGGCCCTGCGACCATTAAGGTTTCCCAATGCGGCACGCTAAACCCTTCATCGGTGACCAACAATTCACCGCGCACCACGGCCGTGGCGGAAAGCTTGATGTCGTCGGGATGATTTTTGCTGTACGTGAGGTAAATCCAGGGTCTGCGCTGCGCGTCATCGTTCCAAACCATAACATCCAGCAATCCCCCTTGTCCTTTGACGTGAATGTCATCGGGAATGCCGGCAATGGCTTGCTTGACACCGGATTTCATCACCCAAAGCCTTCCTTCTCGTTCGGTAAAAAACAACGTTGAGTCATTTAAGAAATCCATGCCCCATGGGGTGCCCAGGTTTGATGCAATCACATTTGCACGCAATTGAAGATCGCTCGCCTGAATCAACTGAGGTGGGGAAGCCCTGAAATTGGGCGATTCACCCGCTTTTGCTAAGAGGTAGTTGGAAAGGTCTTTGATCTCATCCGGCGAGAATAGTTGGCCGTAAGCCGGCATTCCCAAAAGGGCGTAGCCGTTGCGAATGATGCGCTCAATGTCCGCTTGTTGACTGCCCAGTTTCCAGGTGCGTTGGATGAAATCCCGTCCATTCAATCCATGGCAGCTCGCACACCATTGGGCGTAAAGTTCTGCGCCTTTGTCCCCGTTTTGAAGCGCCGATAGGTCAATTTCAGAAGATGAGTGCAAGGTTTCCTGAAGGGAGGAGGGCGGCGACAGAAAAGCGAGCGAAGTGGCAACGGCGCTCGCAGCGATCAAAAGACTCAATGGGTGGTGCATGCGATTCGATCTGGAATTAAAGAATGGGAGCGGTGCCCACCAATTGAATGATTTCGGCTTTTCCTTGGTGAAAAGGCCCCTCGTCCAAGTGGGTTTGCTTGGGTGCGAGGTGTTCGATGGCAAGTTCGTTGAAATCGGATTTTAATTGATTCATTTGAAACAACATTTCTGATTTTTTTGGACCTCCGGATGTCAAGCCCAACTGGTCGATGCTGAATCCCTCTAGGACCAGTTTTCCTCCGGGTTTTAGCCAGGCGATTGCTTTTTGATGAAACGTCCGGCGCAAGAGGGCCGGCATGTGCGCGTAGAAGAGGCCGACCACATCATAGCCCTCGGGATCTCCTTCAAATGTCAGGGCATCTTCAATGTGCGTTTGAACGTGGTCTTCAACGCCAGCGGCTTTGCACCATCGATCGCATGTGGCCATGCCGACCGCACTGGAGTCAACAGCATGCACCTTCCAGCCTTGCTGAGCTGCCCACAGTGCATTGCGTCCTTCTCCTTCGCAGGGGAGTAAAACGCTATGGCCTTTGCACCGGGATAATTCTTGGACCCAGAAGGGGGTGGGTTTTCTGCCATAAGCTCCTTCTGTTTTGGCATAACGCTCATCCCAATGACCATTCATTCGTCGAATTTCTGAAAATTTCAGAGGAATTTGACCGCAGAACGTGTTAGTTTACTAGAAATATTGACAATGATTCAGCCAATTTTGCCATCGTCGCCTTCTGTTGAGCAGATGAACCGAGCCTTCGACGCGCTTCGCGAACGTTCCGCGGACCAACGAAAGCTAAATGCCAAGCAACGGATCAAGCGACTTGAGTCCTTGTATGCGGAGATTTGGAGGCGGCGAGCGGACTTGAAAAAGGCCATGTGGGATGACTTTCGGAAGCCGGCTGAAGAAGTGGACTTGACGGAAATCTTTGTCATCAAATCCGAGATCAAGGCTGTAAAAAAAGGGTTGAGGCGTTGGATGAAGCCGCGCCG
>DLQB01000122.1 GCA_002477505.1 Flavobacteriales bacterium UBA7443 | reverse complement strand
CATTTGATTTGTCGGAGAACGCTCTCTACAATCCACCCGGTGCAATCCCTGGCGCCAATATGCCCTTGAATAGCATCATGCCGGTGTACAGCGATTTGAATCCCTCGACTTGCGGGAATGTGCGGTACAATACATACGGCGTGGCGCCTTGCCGTGAATTTGTTGTCTCTTACAATGCGGTATGCCAATATTCTTGCTCGAGCAATCAAGTCAGCGCCGAAATCGTACTTTACGAGGGGACCGATGCCATCGAGATATACCTGGGCAATCGCCCCACTTGTGGTTGGGGAAATGCGTCGGTTGGCATTCAGAATGCCAACGGCACGCAAGGCCTTTCGCCGGAGGGATTCAATACAGGAAATTGGAGTGCAAGCAATGAAGCTTGGCGCTTTGCTTCCAGTGAAGTGGTGGAAGGAACGACGATGTGGTACGAGGGAGACACGTTCCTCGGCATTGGAAACAGTCTGGATTTTTGCAGCGGACAGTCCACCACGGTCACGGGGTGGTTTTCTCAATTGCCGGTGGGATCCTTTTGCACCGAGTTTGATGTGGTGGTCTCTTCTGCGGGTGGGTCCGTCAATAACAATCAAATTGATTGGGCGATTGTTTCTGAAAACGGAGCGACGATGTTGGCGGATGATGCGCCCTTCACAGGGGCAGTTTGCCTTCAAAATGGTTGTTATTCCGTGCAGATGTTTGATTCTGGAGGGAACGGATGGGGGACGGCTGATTTGACCATCACCGATCCTGACGGAAACGAAATAGGTTCTTTCACATTGGAGGATGGAGAATCCGGAGTGGGAACATTTTGCATTGATCAATATGACGGCCCAGATCCTTTGCCTGAGGATTACGTCCAGGTGGTCTCGGATGATTTAGAAGTTACTGCAGTGAGCGATGTCAACGCCGAATTCGATTGGGAAACGCCAATTTGCAGCGGAGGTGAACCATTTGTGCTAACGCCGGTAGAAGGTTCAGGGCAGTGGGAAGTGGATTGTGATGGATGCTTTGACGAAGAGACATTGACCATTGATCCGGGCATTGCTGGAAGCGGGTGGTTGCAAATTACGCACGTCTTAGACGGTTCGTGCTTTGCCGATGTGGAGTCATCTGAAATTTTCATCAGTGCCACGCCGGAGCCTGTATTTACGGCGTCTTCTGACGCATTGTGCAACGATGAGATATTTGATTTCAATGCGACGCCGCCGTTTGGAACGTGGTCCGCTAGTTGCGGCGATTGCATCATTGCCAATACAGGAGTGTTTTTTGCCGAAACCGCAGAGGACGGATTGAATACAGTGACATTCACAACATTGGGCGTATGTCCCGGTGTTACCACCATCGATGTAGGTGTGTCCGAATTGCTGGAGGGCAGCATTGCTGGCCCTTCCATTTTATGCGAAGATGACAGTGCAATTTACGTGGCCGATGTTCCCGGCTATTGGACTTCGAATTGCGATGGATGCATCGACTCTTTGTCGGGCGTGTTCAATGCCCAAGGGAGTGAGCCAGACACCTACACGGTGACCTTTACGCCCGACTCGTACTGTCCCGTCGGGGATGAGATTCAGGTATCGGTCAATCAGAGTGTCGCGATCGGAGCGTCCAATATTCCGGCAAGTTTTTGTGAAACGGCGGATGACTTTCAATTCAATGTAAACGTGCAGGGTGGCACGTGGTCTTCAACATGCGGGGCTTGTCTGGATTCTGCGGGCTTGTTTGATGTGGGCGGTGCGCCTGTGGGAATGCTCCCAATCCAATATACGATTGCAAATGGCGCATGCGCGGATACGGCATATTGGACGGTGGACGTGCGGCCTGTTTTAGAAGGAACCTTCGATGCGGTTGACGCCATATGCCAAGGCAGTGAGGTGGATTTGCAGTTTACTTTTGATGCCGATATACCCGATTCTTACAGCGATGGTGCTGATGGTGAATGGTCATCTTCTGATTGCCCCAATTGCATTTTGAATCAAAATTCGGGCTTGTTTGCAGGAAATGATTTGGGACTCATCAATGTGGAGTACACTTTTGACCACCCATGCAGTCAATCCATTCAAGGTTCGGTTGTTGTTGCCCCTGCTGTAGACGCCTCAATTGTTCCACTGCCCGAATTATGCGAATCAGGAGATTTGGTAGCACTCGAAGCGGCAGGTGTGGGGGGAGTCTGGTCTTCGGATTGTGATGATTGCCTCATCGGGGACGCATTTGATCCCGCATCCGGCGCAGGTATCTACGAAATTGTGTACACCATTGATGATGTGTGCACGGACCAAGATGTGATTGAGGTTGTCGTGGCTCCTCAACGGGATGCTGGGATTAATTTGCCGGACTGGGTTTGCTTAGCATTGGAAGGTCTGCAACCGGGTGTGGAATGGCCCAATGGTGTTTGGAGTGCGAATTGCGATGGTTGTGTGTCCGAATCAGGGACGATTGACTTGATGGCTGCCGGCATAGGCGTCTTGGAAGTGACACACGTTTTGGAAGGACTTTGTGGGGATTCGGATCAAGTCCAATTGGAAATTGTCGGATGTGACATCGAGCTCGTCAATGTGTTTTCGCCGAATGGAGATGAAATCAATGATGAATTGGAATTCAAATACTTGGAGTCATTTCCAGGCAATCGACTGACGATTTATGACCGTTGGGGAGGCCTTGTTTTGGATCGATTCAATTACGGAAACAATTGGCGAGCAGAAGGAGTTTCGGAAGGCACGTACTATTACATCTTGTCGGTCCCCAACAAAGAGACGATGCGCGGGTCATTTATGATCTTGCGTTAACGCGGGGAGAACGAACATCCGATGCTTTCGGCTGGCTGAAGCAGATCAGCCAAATTTTCGTTTTTCAATCGTTGAAGGCGAATTGCAGCCCGAGCGAGAATGAATGCATCGTAGGCGCGTCAGTTTGTACTTCGTCAAAAAACGGCAGGAGCGAAGCTTCGCCGAGAAGGCTGACGTTCTTGAACCCAACGCCAATGCGTGCATTGATTTGCAACGGATTGATTGGAAAGTTGTCTTCTTTGAAATTGCTCGTTGATCCGTTCATCTTGTACTCATACTCGTACGAGCGTCCCAATAAGTATCCGCCAACGAGCCCTGCCTCAACATGCAGGCCTTTGCTGCCAGATCGCGCCGTCCTCAAGCTGACCAGCAAGGGCAAGCGGAGATAAACCGCATTCAATTGGTTTTTTTGCATGTTCAAGGAGTCACTGCTCACTGCCTGAGCCGTGACCATTTCCGTGCTTTCATCGAGCTGCAGAATATGCTCATTGTCTACCCCGAAGTGCCACCAATCAAACCCTAATCCTGTGGTGAATCCTACAAATTCGCCGAGAATGCGCTGTCGGTATTCGAAGGGATTCAGTTCCATGCGCCAACTGGTCAGCGCATTGTCGGTGACCATCCCCAAATCAGGGCGTGCCCCCCATGTAGCATCGTAATTTTCGAGGTTGCCTTGGAATTGAGCCATCGAGGCGGCGCTCAATGAAATGCCACCCCAATAGCCTTCGCTTTCCGATTTGCTTTTTGTTTGCGTTGAATCACTTTGAGCATTCATCCAATTAGATGCCATGGCATGCGAATGAATCAGTGATGCGATGATCAGAAAGGTGAGGCGTGAAGTTTTCATTGATATTCTTTCAGTGACAAAGTTCATGCCATTTTAATCAAAAGTCAAAAACTCGGCTCAGATTAAATCCAAAGAACAAAGCACCGTCTCGCCACCGTCCTGTCGTTTCGGTCAGGAATGCCCGTTCGAACATACCCCTTGAATTGGTGATGTGCAGCTGGAAAACGTGCCCGCCGGTTTCGATATCCACTCCCAGCGACAAGCTATTTTGTGCAGATTCTTTCAATCCTTTGAGCAAGAAGTGGTACTCACAATTCAGGCTGACTCGTTGGGCCAGTTTGTAGCGGCCACCCGCACCGAGGGTCCACTGATCGTGGGCATTGTCGATGAATTCCACGAGGTTGCGATGGGTGAATGAAGGAACAATCGCCGTGCTAAATTTTTCGCTCCATTTCCGAGATATAATGGCTTGGTAGGTATAGCTCAGCCGATTGGTAAATGTGCGGTTGTCGGCACTTTCGGCATACGTCGAATCACCGCGTGCCATGCTCACTGCGTAAAAGGTGATGCCCAATGGCACGCTATCATCGGACTTTTGTTGCAAAGCTTTCCATTTCAACGAAGATTCGAAGGTCTTCTGAAACGTGCTGCGTGCGATGCCCAAGCACAGCCGATCGGTCAACCCGTAGTCAAGCGCCATGCGCATGCTAGCATTGTCCAATCCCCATAAAGCATAAGCTCCTTCATTGATTTGCCCGAAGCGGTGGGCAATGACAAAATGCATGACGTTTTGCCCGGGAGTTTCGTTGCTTTGAACATTGATGATTCGCGTGTCCTTGAACGTTGCATAGACAGGATGCACGGCGAGTTCACTTGCTCCCAACTCATCCAAGAGACTCTGCCCTCGAACTTCGTTAACGGACAATGCGAGCCAACCGATGAAGATTAGAGAGCAGCAGAGGATCAAATGCGTGGAAAAGGTCTTCATCGGGGCGAGAGGGTCATTTGTACATCGACGGAGATCTCTTCTGCGATTTTTTCTCGAACCATCTTAGGAATGGGAATCTCATGCGCAGCTGTCAGGACGGTAAATTCAGATTGTACGATCCAAGCTGTGCCGTCCCACTTCAGAGTCGATTCAATTTCGCGCTCGATGGCGATGCCATGGATGGTTAGAATACCCTGGGCTTTGACCGTGTGCGATTGTCCGTCTTGAAACGCGTCGCTCCAATTTGCGATCGCTCCTTCAAATGTTCCATTGGGAAAGCGAGTGGATTCCAGGTAATTCTCGTTGAAATGCTCTTCCATCAGCGCCTTCTCAAAGCGAAAGCCTAAGATGGGCACACGAAAAGCAAAACGCCCGTCGTTTGCGAGCAGTCCCGAGGCCATTTCATTGGTTGCCTCTATGTTTTCGACAATGGTGGCGGAGAAAAATTCGACGGTACCGTTTCGGGTGATCCATTGCTGGCTCGAGCAAAAATTGCTTGCGACCAGCATCGTTGCAATTAAAATAACTTTCATGGCTTTCATTCTTATTCAGGCGCACCGGCCTCTGCCCATTGCTCAATCAGAGCGATATCGCATATTTGGAAACTGCCGTTGGGAGGCATCACGAGCGCATCGTCGGTTTCTCTTGTTATACGGTCAATGACGTCGCCCGAAAGAACCGCATCAACGGATGATGGGTAGTTGTCCAAAGCCAGGCCAGCCTCGGGGTTCTCTCCACCGTGACAGCCCGCACATTGGGCATTGAAAATTGCGGCTACGCTTGCATTGTACGTTGCGGTTCGGTCGCTGCAAGGTTGTTCGGTGTTGTAACTGCAACCTGCCATTCCCGAGGCCAAGGCTATCCAAGCAATGGCGCAAAATGAAAAAGAAAAGTGGCCGGCATGCATGGATTGAATCTTCAAAATATGTTCAGGACAATGTTAGAGAATAACCGGCAGGTATGGAAAGATGTTGCATTCTCTTTGCGATATTTGCTAAGAACACATCCTTTGATATGGGAAGAGCATTTGAATTTCGAAAGGCAAGAAAGTTTAAGCGATGGGCAGCAATGTCCAAAACATTCGCTCGGCTAAACAAGGACATCATCATCGCCATCCGGGAAGGAAACGGTGCAGAACCCGATATGAATCCTCGGTTGCGTGCAGTTTTGCAAAATTGCCGGGCCGCTAATATGCCAAAGGATAATGTGGAGCGGGCGATTAAGAAAGCAACCGACAAGGATACCAGCGATTTCAAAGAGGTCAACTTCGAGGGGTATGCGCCGCACGGCGTTGCCGTTTTCGTCGAAACGGCTACCGACAATAACAACCGCACCGTGGCCAATGTGCGCAGCCATTTCAACAAATGCAATGGCAACTTGAGCACGTCAGGTAGTGTGGAGTTTATGTTCGATCACATGTGCTTTTTCAAAATCAAGGCGGAAGGCTTGGACCAGGAGGAGTTGGAATTGGAACTCATTGATTTCGGAGCAGAAGAGATTGAGGTGGATGAAGATGCATTCATTGTCACGGGCAGTTTCGAAGCGTTTGGCTCTTTGCAGAAGAAGTTGGAAGATGATGGGGCAGAGATTGTAGAGTCCGGATTAGAGCGGGTTCCCAACACAACGAAAGAGCTCGACATGGAAGCAACAGCAGAAGTGGAGAAGCTTATCGAACGCTTGGAAGAAGATGACGATGTGCAGCAGGTCTTTCACACCATGAGTTCATCAACTCCGGCGGAAGCTTGATGGTTGGAATGGATGCGCGCGGCGTGACTATTGTGCACCGATGAAGTAACTTCGCACCATGGAAAGTAAACGTGTGGAGTCGGATGGCACGCTGTTGGAGTTCTTGATGGAAAATGCAGGTTACGCAACAAGGACCCGCGCCCGGACAGCGATTAAGTCAGGTGCGGTAGCGGTGGATGGAAATGCGTTGCGGATTCCCTCGTCCGATATCAAGGCCGGTGCGATGGTCTCCTGGACTTCACTGAGCAAGAAAAGCGGTCCGAAGGACTTCGATTTGGGTGGAACTTCGACGAACAAATCGAATAAGACCAAAGAGGAAAAGCCACCGTATGAGGTGGTTTATGAGGATGACTTTTTGTTGGCTTACATCAAGCCTGCGGGAATGGTCTTTGCTTCGCCAAAACCACAAGTCAAGACGAGTTACACGCGGATGAAGCAATGGATGGAGGCCAACCGGTCCAATCTCAATGCGATTCAATTCGTCAACCGGATCGAAAAAGAATCTTCGGGCGTCTGCATCATTGCGAAGGACTTGCGCTGGCGCAAGCACCTGCAAGATCATTGGGACCAATTCACCAAACGGATGTACGTGATTATCCAGGGCCACTTGCCAGCAGACGACGTGCTCTTCTGCTATTCCAAGGATGCGGATGGAAAGCGAAAGGATAAATTTGAATTTGAATACCGGACGATGCGTGCTACCGCTTCCCACACCATGTTGAAGATGTCCGTTGGCTTCGACCAAGTGCCCGTATTAATGTCTGGGCTTCGTCGCTTGGAATGTTATTTGCTTGGAAAAGGAAAGGAAATTCCGGACCCAATGGGGCGCTCTGGGCTTCATCTCTTTGGTGTTGATCTTGAGGGGCCGGATGGCGAAAAGGTGGTCATCAAGTCACGGGTTCCGCAAGAGTTTTTGAACCTGATGAAAGGGGGCAAAGGGCCGAAAGCAGTGCCCGCTTGGAAGCGTGAACTGCACGAAGAAAAAAGCGAAGACAGAAGGCCACAAAAACAGCCGGGATCGGCGAGAAAATGAATGACGCAAAAAACGCAACCGATCGGGTTGCGTTTCGCATGGTGCCATTAAAGCTGATAACGTCCTTCCAGCCAGTCCCTCAATTCGATTGAGTCTTTCGGGTTCAAGCTTCGAAATGCGATTCGCATTGCTCTCCGGATCATTACCGGTTCACCATGTACGTGCCTGATTAAGGTTTTGTACTGTTCCAAAGCGCTGGGCGCATGGGGGATGGGAATACCGGTTATGGACATGATTTCGAATAGTAAGAATCGTTCATTTCCTACGATGGGTGAAGGCGAAATGTTTCAATGACATACGATAAAATGCAATGGCAAATTGCTATGTCTCTGATTTTCAATCAGGAACAAGAAAAGCACTGGGACGTTTCCCAATGCTTCACTTAACCTAAACCAAATTCTCTGGCGCAGATTGCCAGGTTCTTAACGTCTTGGGGTGTTCAATCACCATGCCAAAACTTGTATTTCATGGCGAACTCCATCCAACACCTGTTAAATTCGCAGGGTAAAACCATTGAAATGAGCAAAGCCGTTTACGTCCTATCTGCCGTCCGAACACCCATGGGAAGCTTCCTCGGGTCATTATCAACAGTCCCTGCAACTCAACTGGGTTCCGTTGCAATCCGAGGCGCTTTGGATGCCGCAGGCATTGCACCGAGTGAAGTACAAGAGGTCATGATGGGCAATGTGCTGCAGGCGGGATTGGGTCAAGCTCCTGCTCGTCAGGCGGCCATGGCCGCAGGCATTCCGGATTCGGTACCCTGCACAACCATCAATAAAGTGTGTGCGAGTGGCATGAAGTCAATCGCGTTGGCTTCCCAGTCCATTGCGTTGGGCGACGCCGATGTCGTTGTTGCCGGAGGTATGGAAAACATGAGTCAGGTTCCGCACTATTTCTCAGGCCGAACGGGGTCCAAGTTCGGGGATATGAAAATGAAAGATGGAATGCTCCTCGATGGACTGACGGATGTTTACAATTCGACGCACATGGGAAATTGTGCGGAGTTGTGTGCCAAAGAACACAATATTTCACGGGAAGCTCAAGATGATTTCGCTATTGCCAGTTATGAGCGTGCTGCAGCGGCCTGGGAAGCAGGCGCTTTTGAAACGGAAATCATTCCTGTGCAGGTGCCGCAGCGCCGTGGAGATGCTATTGAGGTTTCAGAGGACGAGGAGTTCAAGGCGGTGAGGATGGACAAGATTCGAGGCTTGCGTCCCGCCTTTCAAAAAGAGGGGACGATCACAGCAGCAAATGCTTCTACCCTGAATGATGGTGCGAGTGCCTTGGTCTTGGCTTCTGAAGAGGCTGTCAGTCGACTTGGACTCAAGCCAATTGCAAAAATTGTGGCTTGTGCGGATGCAGCTCACGAGCCTGAGTGGTTCACTACTGCTCCCGCAAAGGCAGTTCCAGTGGCACTTTCAAAGGCGCAATGGAAGCAGGACGATGTTGATCTTTGGGAGTTGAACGAGGCATTTTCAGTAGTAGGGATCGCCAATATGGAACTATTGAAATTGAATCCAAACTCGGTGAATGTCAATGGCGGTGCGGTGGCCCTCGGTCATCCGCTGGGTTCAAGCGGATCCCGAATTGTCGTTACCCTTATTCATGCCCTTCGCAACCGAGGATTGACCAAGGGTGGAGCGGGCATTTGCAATGGCGGGGGTGGCGCTTCTGCCCTCATGGTCGAAACGTTGTGATGCAACCGAAGAAAGAATTACTGGTCCTGTCGGTGCCTTGCGCTCCGATTCGAACAAAACCTGCTGACGCTGCGGAAATGTGCTCAGAAGCATTAGCCGGAGAGGCGGCGTACATACTGGAAACAGGGGAGAAGGATTGGATTCAAATTGAATTGGTGGCTGATGGATATCGCGGTTGGTCCGATCGAAAACAATGGCGAAGGTTTGATGCAGATGAGCAGGGCAATCGAGCATTAAAGCCTTTCCGCATTCAAGCTCCCACGTCGCCGTGGGTCCGCAAAGATGGAGGTGTGATTCATTTGCCTGCCGGCTCAGTAGTCGATTTGGATGAAGCGTCTCACTGGTCGCTTACAGGCATTGCTGTAACCCCACTTTTTTCATTGGATGAACTGTTTGAGGTCCATCAAAATCCATTGGATGCGGCTTGCTCATTTCTAGGGGCTCCATACCGCTGGGGTGGCCGTTGCATTTCGGGCATCGATTGTTCCGGCTTAATGCAAGTGGCCTTTTTACTATGTGGCCAACGGTTGCCGAGGGATGCGAGTCAACAAGCACAGGAAGGCCAGCCTATCGCATGGAGCGAAAGAAAGAGTGGAGACTTGGCTTTCTTCAACAACGATGAAGGGCGAATCATCCACGTGGGCATTTTGAAAGATGAGCGGACGATTTTGCACGCTGCAGGCGAGGTGGCAATGGATACGTTGAGCGAGGAAGGAATTTGGAGAGACGGTAAGCGAACGCATGCCTTGGATTTCATTCGAAGAATGAAATAATCCCCTTTCAGCCTTGGTCGCGTTGTGGCTCGTTCCAATTTCCGAGTGATTCCCTTTTTTCCGGCTGAAGACCGTTGATCCATGTGCTGGCTTCCATGGCTCGTTTGCCAATGGGAACGATCGATAAGAGTTCAAGCCAGCGATCCGTGCAGGCGATGAACAGTCTCTTGTCGGCTATGCAAGCGTCACCGGGCTTTGGTAGGGTGCGTTCGAAATCGGTGTGCCGGACAGATAAAACCTTGAAATCGCCCCAAGGGGTGCGGCAAAAAGCCGTCGGATATGGCGTCAGTGAGCGAACCATATGCTCCACGTTTTCAGCGGTTTGTGACCAGTTGATTCGACTATTCGTGCGGTCCAGTTTGGGAGCGTCTAGTCGATGTGTATTCGATGCGAGTGTTTGTTGCGCAGTAGGGGTTAATTCACCTTGGGCCAAGGCATCGATGGTTTTTGATAGGAGCGCTTTTCCCTGTTCCAATAGCTTATCGTGCAGGGAGGCCGCCGTTTCGTTAGGAGCAATGGCCACTTTGGCTTGAAGCAAAATATCCCCCGTATCAATGGCATGCTGCAGTGCAAAGGTCGTGACGCCGGTCTCAGTGAGACGGTGTCGAATCGCCCATTGAATCGGTGCGGCTCCTCTCAATTGTGGCAAAAGCGAAGCATGGAGGTTGATGGAACCGAATCGGGGTGCATTCCAGATGGATTCGGGGAGCATTCGAAAGGCCACAACAATCGCCAGGTCGCAGTCCAATGCTCGGAACGAGTCAGCGAAATCAGTGTCTTTCAAGTTGGTGGGTTGGAACAGCGGCAAATTCAATTCATTCGCCGTTTCCTTCACACGGGATGACCTCAATTGCTGGCCGCGTCCCGCTTTTTTGTCGGGAGCTGTCACGACCGCCACGATTGGGTGAGGACCGGTGTTCAATTCACGCAAGCATACCGCGGCAAACTCAGGAGTGCCAAAAAATGCAAGGCGCAATGGCTTCTTCAAAGGTGCACTTGGAAAAGCTTTACTCATGATGCGTCTGCTTTGTTGATTTCAGGGGACAAATCATTCCAATTCAAGTTTTTCAGATAGAGCCAACTGCCCAGTCCGATGCTCGAAAAATACACCCATTCCACCAACCAAATGATCCAAATGGGTTGAGGCCAAATGAGGGTTAGCGCAGCCGCGAATGCGATGTAGGCGGTGACGGCGATCAATTCAATTCTAAAAGCCCTTTTGGCTTTCCCCATTCCTTGGATGGTGGACAACATGATGCCCGAGAAGGTATAGATGGAAACCCCGACGAAGACCACGAATAATGTTTTTTGCATTGCTTCGAGTCCAACTGCATCATTGAAGAAAGCCCTGGACAAAAGCTTGGGATACAAAATATACCCATGGCACAGGAGAAGCATGCCGCCGCCATTGAGCAGCAGCAATCGCTTCAAGACTGTTTTTAATTCGAATATGCGCCGTTCTCCGATCAATCCGCTCACATACGTGCGGGTGGTTTGCTGAATGCCTTGCGCCGTAATAAAGGCGAGCATGAAGAAATTCCGGGTAATGTGCGAAACCTTCAGTTCGAGGCTTCCGACTTTTTCCACAAAGAAGAAGAAGGCAGTCCAAGTGGCAATGGTGATCAAAGACTGGCCCATCAGCGGGTACGCCAGTTCCCACCACACCTTCATCTTCGCTCGTGCCAAGAGAGCCTGCGATTTGAAGAGGTCTGGAACGATTCGAACGAGGATGAAGCACGAAACCAAACATCCTGAAGATTCTGCCACCAATGAAGCCCAAGCGGCCCCCATTGCGCCAATGGGCTCCGTCCAAAACCAGCCTTCGACCCAAGCGGCATCCAATACGATGTTGATGACGCCAGTAACGGCAGCAACAATCAAGATCGGCCGTGTTTTAGTCGTTCCCGTATAAAATGCATTCAGTGCGAGTAGCATCGAAAAGGGGACAAACCCGAGAAGTCGAATGCCGAAATAGGATTCGAAGACCGCGCGGATGCTTGGATTCTGAATGGTGCTTCCTAAAAGGCCTTGATTGAGTGAACTGCCAAGGGCGAATAAAAACATTCCTAACCCCAGGTGAATGAGCAGTCCGGTTCGAAGGGTTCGTAAAGCTTCGGGGCGGTTATTTTCGCCAATTCTTCGTGCAATGATGATTTGGAGGGCGGCGGAACTTCCCACAGCAAGCATTTCCAACGTCATGTATACCAATCCAGCATTGCCAGCGCCGTTGATTGCAGCCTCGCTGTGTCGCGCCAGAAAGAAGTTGTCGGTGAGAAGCACGAGAAATTGCAGTGCCGTTCCCGCTGAAATGGGCAATGCCATTCGCAGCAAATCACGGTAACCCGTCTGTAAAGCTTCTGCCTTTTTCATCGCCGGTAAAGGTCGTTCGAAATCGACGATTTATTGCGCGTGAGTTTTCAAAGGTTAAGGCAGGGATTTGCCCGTGTGGAGGCAAATTTTGAGTTGTTTCAGAATGACGTCCGATTTCCGAACGGTTTTCATCGCCCATTCAGCGCGCAGGATGTCTTTTTCCGCTTCGGAGAGGGCCCAAGATGTATCGGGCAAGGTGCGCGAACGGCGCGCAAGATCGTGCATGATAATGCCTGCAGCAACGCTGATGTTCAAGGACTCAGCAAATCCAGTCATGGGGATATAAACGTGGTGATTCGCAGCGGCGAGAAAGGTGTTGCTGACGCCTTCGAATTCCGTGCCCATGACCAAGGCAATGGGTTTGTCGATGGGCAATTCGTGAACTTCTTGGCCGTCCACGTGCGGGGATGTTACCGCGATGGCGTATCCGTCCGATTGCAGCTGTTCAATGCATGCCTCCGTCGGGTTGATTGCCTCTCGATAACGATGCAATGTCAGCCAGGAAGGGGTGCCTTTAGAAACGTGTCGATTGAATACCCATGGGTTGATGTTTTCAATCAGGTGGACGTCTTGAATTCCAACGCCATCGCACGTGCGCATCACAGCACTTGCATTTCGGGATTGATACACATTTTCCAGAACCAGGCAAATATGCCGGGTTCTCGATTCAAGCACGTGATTGAAGCGACTGACGCGTTCATCGCTCAAAAAGGGAAGCAAAGCAGCAAACCGCGGATCCATGGGGGTTATTCTAAGGGTAGACAGCTAAAATGAAAAAGGCCCCACGGAAACCGCAGGGCCTTTTTGAAGAACAAAAGGTGATTATACCTTGCTGTTCAACTCAGCACCAGCCTTGAACTTGATAACGTTCTTTGCTGCAATTGTGATTTCCTTACCCGTCTGTGGGTTACGTCCTTTACGCGCTGCACGGTGAGTGACAGAGAATGAACCGAATCCAACGAGGGATACGCGGTCTCCTTTGCCCAAGGCTCCAGCTGTTGCGTCAATGAAAGAATCCAGAGCGCGTTTCGCGTCTGCTTTTGAGATGCCGGCTCCTGCTGCCATTGCATCGACCAATTCTGCTTTGTTCATGGTATATGGTTTAATGATTTGAACTACTGCGTCAAATATATAGGAGCAAATTCAAGTATATCAAGGGTTACAGGCCATTTCGTGGATAAACCTATGCATTTTGTTGAAAAGCATAGGTGATTTCCCCCAATGCTAGCCAATTACAAGCCTTTAAGACTTGCTCTGGTGGTTTTTTTTTCGCTGGGCATGTAAAATCCACACGATTCCTGAAACGACCGGAATGAGTACGTCATGGGGCGCACCATTTCCCAGCACCTTCCATTGTGCCAAAGCGATGGCCGCAGCTACCGAACAAATGGTCATCATCAAAATGGACAGAAAACCTTGATCCAGCTTTTTCCGTTCGGAACCCAAAACTCCCACCAGTGGCAAGGCACTTGCAATCATTGCGGAGAAGTGGGTGACCGATGCGGTGTCCATTCCAAATTGAATGCTTGAAGCCAAGAGCAGCAGTGACCAGATGATTTTATAAAGTTGATCCAATTCAATCATGCCTCGAAGGTACGAGCCGTGTACCTTTATCGCATGAAAGTAAACCATTTGCCAGAAGCGCACATATACAAGCCCGAAATTCGGTTTGTGGACATCGATGCTGCGGGCATAGTTAATAACGCTACTTACTTGAATTATTTCGAGCAAAGTAGGATACAGTTTTTCGAGGAAATCGTTGGGAAGAAATGGGATTGGAATTCGGCTGGAATGGTCATTGCGAAGCATGAAGTCAATTACCGCCAACCCATTTTTTTTCAAGACGACGTGACGATTGTGACTTGGATTGAACGTGTGGGTACGAAGAGCATGGAGGCAGCGTACGAAATTTTCAAAATGGTGGGCGAGGAGCGTGTTTTGATCGCATTTGCAAGTACCGTCATGGTTTCCTTTGACCACCGAAAGGGCATTTCCATTCCGTGGAACTCAGATTTGTTAGATCCGCTTCAGGCATTTGGTGTGGGGCGCCCCTCGAATTGGAGTCCAATGGCGTGATGTGAGCTAGGTTGAAAAGTTTTTGGTCTGTTTTAATTGGAATTGTATGTATCCGGCTACATTTGCTTCGTGTCTGTTGTACACACATATCCAATGGTAAAAATTATTTCCATGAAAAAACTATACACTCTCGCATTCTTCGGAATGCTCACAACACTCGTTCATGCGCAAGTTTCGGTCACCCTGCAGGTCGATATGAACGAACAAACGGTATCAGCTGACGGAGTTCACGTCGCTGGTGAATTTCAAGGCTGGGATCCCATGGCAACGCCGATGAGCGATGATGACATGGATGGCGTTTGGGAGGTCACGCTTGATTTGGCTCCAGGTACTCACCAATACAAGTTCATCAATGGCATGAGCTGGGATTCGGTCGAAGATGTACCTCCAACCTGCCAAGTGGAAGTCGCAGGAAATGACAATCGCTTCATGATCATTGCGGAGGATGCGACTGAGGCGTCGAGTCTTGTTTGCTTTGGAAGTTGCGCGGCTTGTGGAATGTCCACCATTCGAATGCGGGTTGACATGAGCGTTGAAAGTGCCGTGTCTCCCAATGGCGTTCACATTGCAGGCAACTTTCAAGGGTGGGACCCGGCTGGGACTTCCTTGCTTGACGCCGACGAAGACGGGATTTGGGAAGCCATGGTTTCATTCCATGCGGATTCCATTGAAGAAGGCCAACTGGTTTACAAATTCATCAATGGCAATTCGTGGTCCAATCCAAATGAGAATCTCTCAGGCGAGGCTTGTGCCGATGGTTTTGGCAATCGGATACACCCATTGAGTGATTTGAATATGGTGCTTTATGGTGATTCCCTTACCGGAGCGGCGCCTTGTTTCAACAATTGTGGAACATGTGTTTCTCCAACCAATGTGACTTTTCGCGTGGACATGAATACCCAGGAAACCGTTTCCGTCAATGGAGTGCATATCGCAGGAAGTTTCCAAGACTGGTCGCCCAATGCGAACCCTTTGAGTGATGATGATGGAGACGGCATTTGGGAGGTGGTATTGCCTGTTGCAGCGGGCGACATTCAATTCAAGTTCGTCAATGGGAATGATTGGAGTGGCAATGGAGATGGAAATGTGGACAACGAACTCGTGATTGGTGACTGCGCTGCAGAAGGCTCTGACAATCGATTGCTTTCTGTCGGAACGGAGGATTTAGTATACGAAGTGTGCTACAATTCATGCGATGCAGAATGCGTTGAGAATCCAGACCCAGCGGATGTGACCTTTCGGGTTGATATGTCTGAAGAAGAGGTCAATGCTGGGGGCATTTGGGTCATCGGTAATTTCACTGACCCCAACTGGCAAATGGGCGGGTTGCAATTGACGGACGATGATGCGAATGGCGTGTATGAGACAACAGCGAACGTTTCGGGTGCTTCTACAATCTTATACAAGTTTGTCAATGGCGATCCTTCGATGGGAGACCAAGGTGTGGATTACATTGAAGAGTCAGGAGTTCAATTGGACGAAAACAATGAGGAAATTGCAACGTTTGAGACTGACGGATGTGGCCTTCCGAACGGATTTGGAGCCTATAACCGCATTCATGAGCGCAGCGGTGAAGCGGAAATTTTGGAGGCAGTATGCTTCAACAAGTGTTCTACTTGTATTGTCAATGTTCATGAGTTGAACGCGACGCTCTTCGAAGCTTACCCCAATCCATTCAATCAGCAATTGGTATTGTCCTTTCCATCCATTTCTGTGAATGCTCAATTTGTGATCACAGATGCGGCAGGTCGCATCATGGAGGACTTTATCGTCAATGCAGGACAAACTGCTTGGACCTTCAATACCTCGGAATGGTCCAATGGAATGTACGTTTTGAGATGTCAATCCCAGGAGGGTGTCGTTGCCAAGGCTTTTCTCAAGAACTGATTGAACGAAGTTTTTTTTGAAAGACAAGGGGGGCTCAAGCTCCCCTTGTTTTGTTCACAGCAAAGGGTGAATATGTCTTGATTATTTTTTGAACCTTCCATGTCACTCCGAATTGGGAATCTTTATATTTGACGAAATT
>DLQB01000121.1 GCA_002477505.1 Flavobacteriales bacterium UBA7443 | reverse complement strand
TCCGGGTCATCGGATTCGACATCAACGCCGAACGCGTCGAAATGATGCGCAATCAAATCGATCCGTCGGAAGAATTGGAAGCCAAAGATTTCGAAGGATGTGACATCACATTCTCGGCGGATCCGGAAGACTTGAAGCGTGCACAGTTTCACATTGTCGCGGTCCCGACCCCCATCAATCCATCCAATCATCCTGACCTCAAGCCCCTGCTCGGAGCAACACGGACCGTCGCAGGTGCGCTAAAACCTGGCGATTATGTCGTCTACGAGTCCACGGTGTACCCCGGATGCACAGAAGACGATTGCGTTCCTGTCCTCGAAGAGGTCAGCGGATTAAGCTTCAACAAAGACTTCAAAGTAGGTTACAGCCCGGAGCGAATCAATCCGGGGGACAAGGTCAATACAGTAGAAACCATTGTGAAGGTGGTGAGTGGCTCGGATGAGAGCAGTTCGGAAGACATTGCCAAAACGTATGAATTGGTGGTCAAGGCGGGGACACACCGTGCCTCAAGCATCAAAGTAGCAGAAGCTTCCAAAATCATCGAGAATACGCAGCGCGATGTCAATATTGCGCTCATCAACGAGCTCAGCATCATATTCGATCGCATCGGCATCAACACGTATGAAGTCTTGGAGGCCGCAGGAACGAAATGGAATTTCCTCAAATTCTCTCCGGGACTGGTCGGCGGACACTGCATCGGCATTGACCCGTATTACCTGACGTGGAAATCCAACAAACTGGGATACAACGCGCGGGTCATCAATTCCGGCAGGCACGTAAATGATGCCATGGGCGCCCACGTTGGCAAACAGGTTGTCAAGAAAATGCTCGAGCAAGACAAGAATCCGCTGGAATCGCGCATCCTCGTCATGGGATTGACCTTCAAAGAAGATGTGGCGGACATCCGCAATACCAAGGTGGTGGATGTCATTCGTGAATTGCAGAGTTACAGCATTGCAGTGGACGTCATCGACCCCTTCGCAAACCCAGCCGAAGTCACAGATGAATACGGATTCGACCTGTCCGAAAGCCCAACCATGGGAGCCTACGACGCAGTGATTCTCGCCGTGAGTCACGAGCCATACCGCGGGATGACCGAAACTGATTTTGAAGCACTGATGAAAGATGACAAAGGGGTTCTTGCGGATTTGAAAGGGCTGCTTCGCGGCCAAATCGAACGCCTGAATTACTGGAGTCTTTAACCTTGAACGAACGCATGAAACGCACATTCCAATCCATTCTCGTCACAGGCGGTGCCGGCTTCATTGGCTCGCACGTGGTCCGAACGTTGCTCAAGAACCACGAGGAAGCGAAAATTGTGAATCTGGACTTGCTGACGTACGCCGGAAACCTCGAGAATCTACGGGACATCGAGAACGCACCGCAGTATGCATTTGTCAAAGGTGACATCCAAGACCGCGCCTTGATCGAATCCTTGTTTGAACAGCACAAATTTGATGCTGTCGTCCACCTCGCTGCCGAGAGCCATGTGGACCGGAGCATCACCAATCCAATGGCCTTCCTCGAGACCAACATCATTGGTACTGCCACCTTGCTGCACGCGGCTAAAAATGCGTGGGAAAGCGACATGGAAGGCAAATGTTTCTACCACATCTCTACCGACGAGGTCTATGGATCCTTGGGTGCTGAAGGGCTATTTACCGAAGACACACCGTATGACCCGCGCAGCCCCTACAGTTCTTCCAAGGCGTCGAGCGACCACCTCGTCCGCGCTTGGCATCACACGTATGGCTTGCCTGTGGTCATTTCCAACTGCTCGAACAATTACGGTTCTTTTCAATTCCCTGAAAAGCTCATCCCACTAATGATTCGCAACATCCGAGACCAACGCCCCTTGCCTGTCTATGGCGAAGGGGTCAACGTTCGGGACTGGCTGTGGGTTGAAGATCACGCGTCGGCGATTGATGTTATTCTTCACAACGGTGCGTTTGGCCGAACATACAACATCGGGGGCTTGAACGAATGGCGCAACATTGATTTGGTGCACGAACTCATTCGCTTGGTTGACGAAGCTTTGGGAAGGCCAGAAGGCACTTCGAAAGGCCTGATTGAATATGTAAAAGACCGAGCAGGCCATGATATGCGTTATGCGATTGACGCCTCGCGCATTGAGGAAGAATTGGGCTGGAAACCATCCATCACCTTCGAAAAAGGCCTGGCGGCAACCGTTGATTGGTACTTGAGCAATGGGCAATGGCTTGACTCCGTGACCTCTGGACAATACCAGCAGTATTATCAAAATATGTACAGCAACCGAGACGAAGAATGAGCTGGCTCAATCGCCTTCGTCCCAAATCCAATCGTGCCGAGGCGCCTGACTTCAGCGCTCAACCCATGCGCATTGGCGAATTCCTCGTGACCGATGTGCATTCGCACATGGTGCCTGGAGTGGACGACGGCGCCGAGTCTCTGGAGCAATCCATGGCGATGATCGAAAAACTTGTGGCCATGGGATACCGCCAATCGGTTATCACCCCGCACATACATTCCGACATCTACCCCAATTCCATCCACACCCTGCGCGATCCGTTTGAAAAATTAAAAGATGCCGTCGCGGCGCGTTGGCCGGAATTCAACGTGCACCTCGCCGCCGAATACTTCTTGGACGATCACTTTGAGCATTGCATCGCAGCCGACGATCTCCTTTGGTTTCCTGGCGTCGATGAAAATGGCCGTGAAATCAAGTGTGTCTTGTTTGAATTTGGGTTCCATGAACCTCCCATGAACCACGACCATGTGCTGTTCGAATTACAAATGGCAGGGTATACCGGTGTTTTGGCGCACGCCGAGCGCTATCCGTATTGGCATCAAATGCCCCAAGAAATTCAAGCGTTGGCCGATCGTGGCTTTTGGATCACTGTCAATGCCGCGTCACTCGCAGGAGCCTACGGTCCCGAAATGTACCAGGTGGCGAAGCGCTTGGTTGAAAGCAAAACGGCGCGCATGATTTGCTCGGACGCCCACGGATTGCGTCATTTGGAAAGCCTTGAAGCCATTAGCAAGTCACCGGTGGTGCAACAGTGGCTGCACCATGGGAATCCCGCCAGCGCCGCTGTGCCTGCGTTGCAATAAACCTCGCGGGAAGCCAACCCATCTGCACGGACGAATACTGCACGGACGCATCTGTGCGAAGAAATGCTGAATGTCCGGGCTTCAGTTTCCGACCGGAGCCAATTTCACTTTGAGCCCGTCCAGGTCATTGGCCAAATGGATTTGACACCCCAACCGACTGTTGTCCTCTACAAAAAACGCTTCGTCCAACATGTCCTCCTCATCGTCTGATTTTTCAGGCAACGAGTGGCCGCTTTCCACATACATGTGACAACTGGCGCACATCGCCATTCCGCCGCATGTCCCTTCCACCGGAAGCTCAGCGCTGCGACATAATTCCATCATGTTCATGCCCATGTCTGTGGGCCCATCGAGGTCATGCACTTGACCTTCTCGATCTACTACTTGGATGCGAATGGTGTTTTCCATGCTTGCAAAAGTTCTTCAGGTTCAATCAGAAGGCATTCACACCATTCACCGTGGTGTACTTGAGCACCAGATTCTTGTCGGGATAGATACGTTTGAATGCGCTCTGAACCATGAGAGTGGCCTCGTGAAAACCGCACAAAATCAACTTCAGTTTGCCCGGGTACGTATTGATGTCTCCGATCGCATAAATCCCAGGAACATTCGTGCTGTAATCAAAGGTATCGACCTCCACGGCGTTCTTGGTGATGTTCAGATTCCAATCGGCAATGGGACCCAATTTGGGACTCAACCCAAACAACGGAACCCAATGGTCGGTCGCCAACGTATGCATTCCGTCTTCCTTGGTCTTGACCACTACGGATTGCAGATCAGTATCGCCGTGCACCTCTACCACTTCGGCATTGGTCATCAATCGAATGCGGCCGGCTGCCGCGTGATCCATGACTTTCTGAACGCTATCCAAATGCCCGCGAAATTCGGTGCGTCGATGCACCAATGTGACCTCCTTCGCCACACCTTCCGCCAAGAAAATGGCCCAATCCAGCGCGGAGTCGCCACCACCGGAAATGATGACTTTCTTGTCACGGTAAAATTCTGGATCCTTGATGATGTATTCTACCCCGTGATCTTCAAAATTCGCCAGGCCATCCACCGGAGGTTTGCGCGGTTCAAAACATCCCAAGCCGCCCGCGATCGCGATGATGGGAGCGCGGTGCTTCGTGCCTCGATTGGTTGTCAGTATGAATTGGCCCTCTTCGTCTTTCTCAATTTCCTCTGCACGTTCACCCAACGTAAAACCCGGTTCGAACGGAGCCGCTTGTTCCATCAATTTATCGACCAAATCACCTGCCAAAATAGACGGGTATGCCGGGATGTCATAAATGGGTTTCTTCGGGTAGATTTCACTGCATTGGCCACCCGCCTGAGGCAACGCGTCAATCAAGTGACAACGCAGCTTAAGCAGGCCGGCTTCAAACACCGTGAATAAGCCACAAGGACCAGCTCCAATGATAAGGATGTCGGTTTGGATCATGCTGAAATCAAGTTCTAAAATTGAATTGCTCTGCTTTGAACGGTCGCAAAATTAATGAATGAACAACGACGAGGTACCTGTTGTTCGGCAAAAATGAAAACCCGTTCTCCATGCCTATTCCGACCAATTGATCGCTTCGACTTTCACTACTTCGGGAGCGGCTTGGCGAATGGCCTGTTCCACCCCTCCTTTCATGGTCATATGGATCATTTGGCAATCTGCACAGGCGCCATGAAGTTCCACTCGGACGTGGAGCTCATCGGTGACCTCAACCAAGCTGATATCGCCACCGTCCGCCTCCAAATATGGCCGCAGCGTTTGCAATGCAGCTTCTACGCGTTCGTGTATGTCTTTCGGCGATGCCATCAATCGGTTTTCTTCCCCAAAACTTGGAGCAAGTTAGCCAACACCGCTCGGAAAGCAGCGGCCGCGGGAGAATCTCCTTGCAGCATAGCAGGACGTCCCGCATCGCCCGCCTCTCGGATGGATTGGATCAATGGCAACTCACCCAAAAACGGTGTCTCCAAGGACTCCGCAAGGCGTTTCGCTCCATCGCGACCAAAAATGTCGTAGCGCTTCTCGGGCATGTCCGGTGGAACGAAAAAAGCCATGTTTTCGATCAGCCCAAGCACAGGAAC
>DLQB01000007.1:230-2886 GCA_002477505.1 Flavobacteriales bacterium UBA7443 | reverse complement strand
ATTGTGAGCCGCGCGGTCACCCGACTGGATCGTTTTTTGCCATGGGTCGTCAATAAGATTAGCGGCAGGTCTTTGAATCCTTGGCCCAATGGCGTTTTGGCCTTGAAAGGAGGTGATTTGAAAGAAGAATTGGGTGAAGTGGTGCAAACCACGGAGGTAATCCCCATCGCGCAGTGGTTCGATTCCCCATTTTTTGAGACGAAATCGGTGGTCTACGTGAAAGTAAAATGAGCTTCGCTGCGGTGAAGGCGTCGCGGCTGCAAATGCAGTAAAATCGACTAAAAAGAAAAAGAGGAACTCCTTCGAGTCCCTCTTCATAACCTGCAAGAAATTGAAACCAACACAGTATTCTCAGACCGTGTTATGCCTTTAAGACGAGGATAAACATCAAGGGTTGCCTTTTGGAGTTATTTTTTTTTTAGTCAACAAGAAATCGGTAGCCAACGCCGCGCACGGAAGTGAAGTGTTCCGGCTTTTTGGGATTGGATTCAAAGTATTTCCGAAACGCAACGATGAAGTTGTCAATGGTCCTTGTTTTGGGAAGGGCTGAATAGCCCCAGACAATTTTGAGGATTTCCTCCCGGCTGACCACTTGGTTCGCACGCGAGATGAGGAGCCTGAGCAAGCTCGCCTCCCGCTTGGTGATACGCTTGATTTCTCCGTCCCGTGTGGTGATCTGATAGGCGTCAAAGTCGATGGAACATTCCGTTCCGAAACGGTAAACAGACGCTACGGACTCAGAAGCCGGTCCATTGAGGCGAACCAAACGCTTTACACGTAACAACAGTTCTTCCAAGTGGAACGGTTTGCCAAGGTAATCATCCCCGCCGGCCTTTAATCCCTCGACACGATCTGTGCCTTCGTTCTTGGCCGTCAGGAATAACACCGGCAAATCGGAACCTTCCACGCGCAGTGCCTGGCAAACTTCAAGGCCATCCATCTTGGGCATCATGACATCGAGCACAGCAGCGTCGATGTGATTCTCCTTTGCCAGTTGCAGTGCTTCTTTTCCGTTTTCTGCTTCGATGACAAACCAACCTTCTCGTTCAAAATTGAGTTTGACTGTTCGGCGCAATGTCAGGTCGTCTTCCGCCAATAGGATTCGCGGTTGAGGTGGAGATGAGTCGTGCATGGCGTAAATTTCGGACGAAAATGATTTCATGGAGAAGGAAAATCTGAACGAAGTACCAACAATTGCAGACGCCATTGGTTTGGAAGTGCTCACCGTTGAGGCAGAGCGGGTCACCGGACGAATGCCTGTAGATGCGAGAACCCATCAGCCGTATGGTTTGCTTCATGGCGGAGCGAGCGTGGTTTTAGCGGAAACGCTCGGTTCAGTAGGCTCACATTTTCTAGTCGCTGATCAAGGCAAGGCCGCGGTTGGCGTTGAGGTCAATGCGAACCACTTACGCGGGGTCCGGTCAGGATGGGTGCATGGCGAGGCGAACCTGATTCACCGTGGAGGGAAGATGCACGTTTGGACCATTGAGATTAAAGATGACAAGGAGCGATTGGTTTGTACGAGTCGACTGACGGTGATGATCATCGCTCACCCCCAAAAGAATGACTCAGCGTCTGCTGAGAAAGAAGGATGAGTAAAGCTTCCAGTGCGTTTCGATTGTGGTGGAAAATGCCCGGTTCGGCTGCGGATGAAATCTGGACGTTGGAGGCCGACGATGAAGGCGAAACGGAATTTCAATTTTCTCCGTTCACTCCGTCACCAGGCGCTCCTCAACTAAGGATCCGTGGCAACAAACGCCGTGTTTCGTCTCCTCAAAAGGGTACGTTGCATTTGCAGGATTCACCTACCAAAAAGGGATCAATGCAGGCCAATCACATTGAGGCGGTGGATGCGGCCTTGGCCGCCATAGATCGGGGTGAATTGGAAAAAGTGGTTCTCAGTCGTTCGGAATTTTGGACCACATCGCTCGGTCCTGAAGCGGTATTCGAATCGAAATGCCAGATGTATCCGGATGCGATGGTGTACCTGCTCGCACATCCAGAGGCGGGCGTCTGGCTTGGCGCATCGCCCGAACTTTTGCTCAAGCGCACGGGCGATGCCTTTGAGACGGTTTCCTTGGCGGGTACAAAATTGGACTTAAACGCCTCTTGGACGGAAAAGGAGTATCGGGAGCAAGAGATGGTGACGGATTTTATCACAGGTCGTCTCAAAGCGGCAGGAGCAACGAACGTCGATCAGCGTAGCGCGCAAGACCGCAATTATGGATCCATCAAACACTTGGAATCCCAAATTTTATTCTCCTCGAAAGCGGACGAATCCACGTGGTTGCAAGAGCTGCATCCGACCCCAGCCGTTGGCGGAACACCGCGAGTAACGGCCTTGAAATTCATTGCTGACCATGAACGCGAGGAGCGTGAATATTACACGGGTTTTCTGGGGTGGAGCGAGGCGGACACATCCATTTTTTATGTCAATTTGCGTTGCATGGCCTGTTTTTCGGACGGATTCCGCTTGTTTGCCGGCGGTGGAATTGTAAGCGGCTCTGATGCATGGGAAGAATGGGAGGAGACACGGGCAAAAATTGAAACGATTCGCACCACCTTGAATCGTTAACCGTTCCAAACCGCCTTATTTTCGCGCCATGAGGACGACGGATCATCCAGGAGCCCATGAGCTTATTTCTACCTGGCAATC
>DLQB01000007.1:0-210 GCA_002477505.1 Flavobacteriales bacterium UBA7443 | reverse complement strand
TTGGGGTTGAAACGCATGGTCGTTTCCCCAGGTTCACGAAGTGCTCCGCTCGTGCTCGCAGCGGATGCGTTGGGGTTGGAAATCACGGTGGCCCTCGACGAGCGTAGCGCGGCGCACATCGCGCTCGGGATGGCGTTGCAATCGGGATTGCCGGCCTGTGCGATTACCACTTCGGGGACCGCTGCGCTCAACCACGGCTCGGCAATGGCG
>DLQB01000185.1:1912-3961 GCA_002477505.1 Flavobacteriales bacterium UBA7443 | reverse complement strand
GATGCCGTCGTCGCACGTCGGATTCGGACCGTTGTCAATTGTCACACAGAAATTACCAGAGGAAGAGCTACTGAACGATGCTCCTGATGCCAGTTCGTTGCCATATTCATCCGTTACGAAATAAGAACCCTCACCATAAGAACAGCAAAGTCCGTCTCCATAGCTATCAAAAACAGTCACGGTGTAACAACCTTCGGGCAGACATTCCGTGATGTTTAATGTCGACATCTGCGGCTGGGAACCATACGTTCCACCCGAAGCGAATACGGTACCTCCACCGGTAATTTGCCATGACGTTTCGGAAGGATAATTGTCAAAATTCAAAGTCATTGTAACCTCGACACCCTCGCAGATGCAAGGCTCGCAATTGGAGCCTCCACAATCAATCCCTTCCTCATCTCCATTTTGCAGACCATCATCACACGTCGGAGCAACCACATCACCACAAGCCGATGAATTCAGCAAACTCGACCGGTAACCACCACTCTCGAACAACGCTCGCATGCGATTCCGCTGTCCAAGTGTGAACAAATTCATGCATGCGTCATCGGAGTAATCCATGTAATTCTGAACCATATCCACGCTGCCACAAGCGGAGTTCCCTAATGCACAACCGTAATTGGCCGAGTTGGAAGCTGGTGTGTCTGACACAAAATCGTCCACGTTGCAGCCGCCATCGCCCCAGATATGGCGCAAATTCAGCCAGTGGCCCACTTCGTGCGTAGCGGTTCTTCCCAAATCAAAGGGAGCAGAAGCCGTTCCAATGGTTCCGAAGTATTGGTAGTCAATGACAATGCCATCCGTTGTGGCCGAACCTCCTGGAAATTGCGCATAGCCCAAAATTCCACCGCTTATATCACAGACCCAAATGTTCAAGTAGTCCGAGGCGGGCCAAGCATCTGCCCCACCTGAACTCGCGAATTTCATCTGATCGTTCGTGCCGAACGCACTCACCGAAGTCGAGGTGCGTACGATGCCCGAAGTGGCATTGCCCAATGGATCCGAAGTTGCCATGCAAAATTCAATTTCCGAGTCCGTGGCTTGCGACCAGGTATCATCCGCATCGGGATTGGTCCTTCGAAAGTCCTCATTCAGTACGTTGATTTGAGAAAGAACCTGCGCATCCGAAATGTTTTCCGTAGAATTATTGTAAATCACGTGGACCACAACAGGAATATTCACGACTCCATTGACCTCACGGACTCCCGTGTTTTCAATATTGAGCAGATGCGTTTCAATTTGATCCATCATGAAGGCCCGTTTGGGATCTTCTTCCAATTGCAATTCCAATACATCCATTGAGCCGCAATTGCGCTGTGCCGTTGCCGCTACACTAATCATAGCTACTGCAATGCAAGCAAACGTAAGCCTTCTCCAGTTTTTCATTTCATTTCGATTTAGCATTCGAAATATGCAACGTTTAATTTAATTTTCAATCGAGGATTGCGTTTTTATTTATCATAAAGGGATGAATCCAACTTTCAACTTGATTTTGGATTAATTTTGAATATGAGATTATCCGCGGGCCTGTTCTTCTTGATATTACTCAGCTTGATCTTGCTCAGCGCATCCCATTGGAATGTGCTGAACGCGCAACTCGCAGTTTCTGAAGCTTCTGCAAACGATGGGTGGACACTTCAAGATGGGTCGACGCACGATTGGATTGAGTTGCGCAATGATGGGGCAGCATCTGTAAATCTCCAGGGGCATCGCATCAACGATTCGTTTGACTTCGAAGAAGCTTGGGAATTGCCCGCATTGGAATTGCAAGCGGGTGAGCGGTTGCTCATACTAGCTTCTGGCGAGGACAAGTCGTACGTTCCTCAAAACTGGCAATGCCCTGCATTGGATTCCGACGAATGGCACTATTTGCTTCCGACGTCCAATCTCCCCACCAATTGGCGGTTGCCGAGTTTCGATGACAGCGATTGGGATACCGCACCTGGAGGCTTTGGTTATGGCGATGGAGACGACGCTACGGTCGTTGACGCAGATGTCATTTTCCTACGGCGCACCTTTTCAATCGACGATCCGCTCGACTGGGGTTAT
>DLQB01000185.1:502-1842 GCA_002477505.1 Flavobacteriales bacterium UBA7443 | reverse complement strand
GCGAGTATGTCTGGAGTAATGGGCAATTACAACGATTTCGCCAATACGTGGGTCGAAGCCAATCTTTACCAAGGCAACGCACCTGAACAATCCTTGTTCGATGCAACAGAATTCAACTCCTGGTTGGTAGAAGGTGATAACGTGTTTGCCGTCCAAGTGCACAACAGCGGAGCTGAATCCAGTGACCTCTCGATTCGACCTTTTTTGGGATTGACGCGCAAGGATGGCCTTGACACTTCTTGGCCCAGCCCGCCCGCCTGGTGGGCAGAGTATGACGCTCTGCTGCACACCTCCTTTCAGCTAAGCCCGGGTGAATCGGTGGTTTGGTATGATGCTGATGGTGAAGTAATGGATGCCTTACCCTTGCATCCTGACCTTGTCTATGGACTGTCCGTGGGGCGACCGGAAGGCAGCCTCTCCGAATGGTGCATTTTCGAAAACCCATCGCCCGGCGAGGCCAACAATGGCGTCTGCTTCGACGGGTTCGAAGCGGAAGTCTCAGCCACCTACCCATCTGGCTGGTACGACTCACCGCTCGCCGTACAAATTGACAATCCGAGTGCAGAGCAAACGGTGCGCTACACCACAAATGGGGACTACCCGACCAATGCGGATCCTGTTTTCCCTGAAGGAGGATTGGAGTTTGATGCCACCACCGTGCTGAGTGTTCGGGCGTGGGATTCCCAGGGCAATTCCATTCCAAGCGAAGTCAATGACTTCACTTACATCATTGACGAATTCACGCCCGAAGTGCCGACCTTTTCCATCATCACCGATGAAGATCACTTGTGGGATTGGAACACGGGCATCTATGTTGACGGTCCAAATGCAGGTCCGGATTACCCTTACTTCGGCGCGAACTTTTGGGAGCCTTGGTCACGGTTTGCCCGGCTGGAGTACTTCGACGCAAGCGGAACTTCCCAACTCAAGGAGAACCTGGACCTGGAAATCCACGGGGGCTGGTCAAGGGCTGAACCGCAGCGATCGTTTCGCCTCGATTTTCGAGGGGAGTATACCGGCGATTTCGATTACCCCATTTTTGACGACACACCGGAAATCACCTCCTACAACAATCTGAATTTGCGCAATGGCGGTCAGCATAGCTGGGCAACCAAATTGCAGGATGCGATGTATTCGCGCATGGCACGACGCACGAACATCTTAGCGAGCAATTGGCGCCCAGCCATCCTCTACCTCAACGGAGAATTCTGGGGCCTCTACGGCGTGCGACAAAAAACAGACGAGCATTTCATCGCCAATGAATTGTTGGTCGAAAAAGACGATGTGGATCTCCTTTCACCGACCGCTGTACTCGCTGGATCCGACCAAGACTTTCTCGA
>DLQB01000185.1:0-310 GCA_002477505.1 Flavobacteriales bacterium UBA7443 | reverse complement strand
CTTTCCGCGCAGCGCCAGATCAGCCTTGGCGGTATTTGATGTACGATACGGATGCAGGGTTTGGCTTCTTCGGAGCCAGCGTCAACGACAACTTCATCGATTGGGCAAGGAACCCTAATTATCCCACTGTGCACAGCAACATGTTCGACAAAGTCTTGCTGAACAACACCTTCCGACTGCGGTTCATCAACCGATACGCCGATCTGATCAACACCATGTTCCAGCCATTGAATTTCAATACCGAAGTGTCGGAAACCTTGGCCATGATGAGCGGCACCATGCCCCATCACATCGACCGATGGAATTCTCC
>DLQB01000132.1:2752-4898 GCA_002477505.1 Flavobacteriales bacterium UBA7443 | reverse complement strand
ATGCGCCGGGACTTTGGCACATTCAATCGCATTTATGCCGAGTACTTCCCGGACCCTGAGACACAACCGTGCCGAACAACCGTTGAAATCAATCGGCTTCCCACCCCCATTGCCATTGAGTTGAAATGCATGGCAGTGCTCGGTTGAAAACGGCACGGCGAAAAACCTTGGCTCAATCCTTGCTATTCATGAGCATGATCAGGCCGATGCTCTTTCTTTTCTTCCAGTCTGCCAGTCTTTTCGGCTCTGGTCAATGCGATTCGGCTTCCACAGCAAATATGCGTCCTCTGGCTTTTGCGCCTGGGGAACAATTGACCTACCGATTCCATTACGGGTTGTTGGACGCGGCGGAAGCCACAATAGCCGTAAAAGCCTCAAAAAAGCGCCGTGGCTGGACGATTGACGCCAAGGGCAAAAGCACCGGCGCATTCAGTTGGTTTTTCAAGGTGGATGACCATTACCAGTCAAACATCGACCCCGACTCCGGATTTCCAATTCACTTCCAACGGGACATCAAAGAAGGCGGGTATGAACTTCACCAAGATTACACCTTTGATCAGGTCAACTTTCAAGTGGATGCCATTGCATTTAAAGGGAAGAACGAACCAAAACAAACCCAACACCAACTAGATGAAGCCGTTCATGACATGGTGAGCGGAATTTATGCGCTGCGGGGAATCGCATTCGACGCTCTTGTTGTAGGAGATACGGTGTCGGTGCCCCTATTCATGGATGAGGAGTGGTTTCAGCTCAAGGCCGTGTATGCAGGCAACGAGGACATCAAGTGGAAAGGGGAAAAATGGAACTGCGCTCTGATCCATCCCGTGATTCAAACAGGACGCATTTGGAAAAATCCAGACGACCTCGCGGTATACATTACGAACGACGCCAATCGCATCCCGTTGCTGGCAGAAACGCGCATCTTATTTGGATCGATTAAGATGGAACTGACCAACGCATCAGGGTTGAGAAGTCCCTTGGGTTTCGTGCCAAACTGAGCAGAATTTCCCGAATTTGGTTGCATGCCCGATACCCCCCCTTTCGACAAGTCCATCTTAGATAAGCTGGAAGCATTGCAAGCGAAATACGCTGCCATGGGGCAGGATTTGAACTCCTACCTCGATGGCCTGCTACATGCTGATTATCTGACTTATTGGGACTACATTAACCTGGACACCCTGCTGAGTTTGCAGCATCCCATTACGCCTTTTCCGGATGAAGAAATCTTCATCATTTACCACCAAATCACCGAGCTGTATTTCAAGTTGTCGCTGCATGAATTCCAGCAACTTCAGCACGCGGAAGGGATGGATTCAAACGTGATGCTCAAACGAGTGAACCGCGTGAATCGGTACTTCGAAGCGTTAACGCACAGCTTTGAAATAATGGTTGACGGCATGGACAAGGAGCAATTTCTGAAATTCCGAATGTCATTGCTCCCAGCCAGCGGGTTCCAAAGTGCCCAATACCGGATGATCGAAATCCACTCCACGAGTTTTGACCGATTGCTCAAGGAAGAATTCCGCGAAACACACGCCAATCACACTCCAGGGGACCTCGTCGACCTTTTTGATAAGATCTACTGGAAAGCTGGGGCTGTTGAATTGGCTTCCGGTAATAAGACGTTGACATTGCGGCAGTTTGAGCAGAAATACGATGACACGCTCATGGAACTGGCCGAAAATTGTTTCGAAGGCAACCTTCGGTCCTTTTGGAACAACCTCGGGCCGGGGCAACAAACAGACGAATTGCGCCTCGCCTTGCGTTGGTTGGATGTGAACGTGAACATCAACTGGCCATTGAGCCACTACAAAAGCGCCGTTCGGTACTTGCAAAAGAACCCCGAAGACATCGCCGCTACCGGCGGAACCAATTGGCAGAAGTACCTGCCGCCCCGCTTCCAAAAACGCATTTTCTATCCCGAGCTTTGGAGCGAACAAGAACAAGCGGACTGGGGCAAGGGCTGGGTGGAAAAAGAAGTGTTTGGCCGGTAATGATTGCACGGCTTTTTACCTGTGAAATTGTTGGTTGCGCTGCAATCCTCTTCGCATTGGGTTGTGGAAATGGCGCCAATCCAACGGCGGAAAACGCCGAGATTCCGGCGCTTCCTGTTGAGCCGTTGGTGCGTTTTGGATTGCTGTGGGAA
>DLQB01000132.1:0-2710 GCA_002477505.1 Flavobacteriales bacterium UBA7443 | reverse complement strand
GGACAAATCACACGGCTCGCCCAAGCGACAGAGGATGAATATGACGTCCGCAACATGCGCAGTGGAAAACCTTGGTGGATTGCGTACGACCGCGACTCTACGGCAAAAGCATCCCACTTTATCTACCAACGAAACGCCCGAGAATACGCCCGCTTCGACCTACAAAAGCCCTACGCTGTCACCTTGGAAAGCCTCCCCGCAGACACCTTGATCCACCGGACCATTGGCACCATTGAAAATTCATTGTACGTTGACCTGGAACGGCTCGGCGCTCCTACTCTTCTTGCACTCGCCATGGCCAATGTTTATGCTTGGACCGTTGATTTTTCGCGGCTGCAAGAAGGCGACGGTTTCGATGTGATGTATGAACGCACCTACGTCAACGGCGAACCCATGGGAATGCCCCGGGTCATTGCTTGCCATTTTCAACACCGAGGTCGGGAGCTGCCCGCCTTCCGATACGACCAAGGCGAGGGGTACGATTATTTCGATGCTGCAGGACAAAGTCTGCGCAAGGCGTTTTTGAAGGCGCCGGTGGAATTCAGCCGCATCAGCAGCCGTTACAACCTCAAGCGTTTTCATCCCATTCTGCAGAAAACCAAGGCCCACTACGGCACAGATTACGCCGCGCCCCAAGGAACCCCCATCATTGCCGTGGGCGATGGAGTTGTGAGCAAATCAAGCTACACCAAAGGCAATGGCAAGTATGTCAAAATTCGCCACAACAACACCTATGAAACGCAGTACTTGCACATGTCTCGCCGCGCAGTAGCGCCAGGTGAAAAGGTAAAGCAAGGTCAGGTCATTGGTTATGTTGGGTCTACGGGACTCGCCACCGGACCCCATGTTTGTTTTCGATTCTGGAAAAACGGAAAGCAGGTGGATCATTTGCGGGAAGAATTCCCGCCTTCCACGCCCATCAAAGACGATCAGATGGATGCTTTTCAAGCCGCAATTCAGGAAATCAATGAGGCCATAACAGGATTGTCGAGCGTCGCAAAATAATAAGGCTTCGCGCCGATACATTTCATCGGATTGCAACCCTATCGCCGCTTTTGATGTCTAATCTTTGAGCCTTCCTGGCTTAAGCGGCATCTATTCCGAAAAATTTGTGATAACCTGCAAGAACGCACAACTTGACAGGAGTATGATGCTGCTTTTCTTACTTCGCTTGAAATGCCACGCCATAACGCTTCATCTGCTGCACCATGGAATGCAGGCCGTTTGCCCGGGTAGGGCTCAGGTGCTTATCCAATCCGATTTTTTCGATGAACCACAAGTCAGATTCCGCGATTTCCTTGGGCGGTAATCCGTCCAAAACGCGCACCATCAAAGCGACCAATCCTTTGGTAATGATCGCGTCACTGTCTGCATAAAACCGCACATTGTGATCGTCATTCTTAGCCGCCACGAGCCACACACGTGACTGACAACCCCGAATCAGATGCTCGTCCAATCGATGTTCATCCGGCAAAGCATCCAATTCTTTGCCCATTTCAATAAGCTGCTCGTACTTCTCCATCCAGTCCTCGTAAAACGAGAATTCCTCTACAATCTCTTCTTGCCGTGTTTGGAGTATGTTGCTCATGAATCCGGTGGTGATTGATGTGAATCAGCGCAGCATTTTCAGGGCGCGTTCTACGCCTTGCACCAATGCGTCCACTTCTTGCAGGGTGTTGTACGCACCAAATGAAGCACGTACCGTGCCGGGAATGTCAAAATGATCCATAATGGGCTGGGTGCAGTGATGTCCTGTTCGAACCGCAATTCCTTGTTGGTCGAGCAAGGTTCCTAAATCATACGGATGCACGCCTTCCACGATGAAACTTACCGCTCCCGAAGTCAAAGGCGCTGACCCAATGAATCGCATTCCATCAATTTTTCCTAACTGATGGCGGGCTTGAGCAGACAAGACGGTTTCGTGTTCCATCACATTTTTCAGGCCCACGCCGGTCAACCATTGCAACGCAACCCCAAGCGCCACGGCTCCGCTAATGTGCGGCGTGCCCGCCTCAAATTTATGTGGCAATCCCGCGTAAGTCGTGCCGTTTTCCAGACTGACCACATCGATCATTTCGCCTCCTCCACGCCATGGATTCATGGCCTCTAAAATCGACTTCCGGCCATACAACACTCCAATGCCCGTCGGTCCGTACGCTTTGTGGCCGGAAAAAACATAGAAGTCACAATCCAATTCAACCACATCCACCATCATGTGGGGAAGGGCTTGAGAGCCATCGATCAAAACCGTCGCTCCCACTGCTTTGGCCATTCGAGTTAGCCGTTTGGCGTCATTGATGGTCCCCAGCGTATTGGAAACATGCATGAACGCGACCATCTTTGGACTAAGTTTCAGTTTTTTCTGAAAGTCGTCCTCATCCAGTGTTCCGTCCTCCAAAATCGCCACCGCTTCTACCCGGGCTCCCTTTTCCTTGGCCAGCATTTGCCAGGGCACAATGTTCGCGTGGTGCTCCATGTAGGTGATCAAAATGACGTCACCCTCGCCTATGTGTTCGCGGCCCCACGATTGCGCAACCAAATTGATGCCATCTGTGGCGCCCGCTACCCAAATAATTTCCTCCAAATTCGCCGCCCCGATGTGGTATTGCACCGTTGAACGCGCGCGTTCAAAAGCATCTGTGGCCTGTTGCGAAAGAGCATGCACCCCACGGTGCACGTTGGCGTGGTAATGCATCAAATACTCCCGCTG
>DLQB01000049.1 GCA_002477505.1 Flavobacteriales bacterium UBA7443 | reverse complement strand
GACATGGGAGGCAATATCACGGATGACTTCGGAGGCATTTCCACCATTCTCCTTCCCTTGATCATTTCTGCATTGGGAATCATCTTCTCCGTCCTCGGAACCCTGTTCATTCGAGTCAACGACGGCGCGAAAGAGCCAGAAGTGCAACGCGCACTCAACATTGGAAACTGGAGCAGCATTATCATGACGGCAGTAGCTTGCTACTTCCTCATCGATTGGATGTTGCCCAGCGAGATGAGCATGGAGTTCTTTGGAGAAGGGCTCCGCACCTTCAGCTCCATCAATGTCTTTTATGCCGTTCTCATCGGTTTGACCGTTGGTGGCGCCATTTCATACATGACAGAATACTACACGGGATTGGGCAAGAAGCCCATCTTGGACATCGTACAGAAGTCAGCGACAGGCGCTGCAACAAATATCATTGCCGGTCTTGCCACGGGAATGATTTCCACCTTTGGTCCAATCCTATTGTTCGCCGCTGCCATCTTTGGAGCGTACGAATTCTCTGGCTTTTATGGTGTCGCCATTGCAGCGTGTGCCATGATGGCCACTACGGCAATGCAATTGGCCATTGACGCGTTTGGCCCTATTGCAGACAATGCGGGTGGAATTGCCGAAATGAGTGAGTTGCCGGATGAAGTGCGTGAACGCACCGACATCCTGGATTCAGTCGGAAACACAACGGCTGCGATTGGCAAAGGATTTGCAATTGCCTCGGCAGCGCTAACGGCGTTGGCTTTGTTCGCTGCCTTTGTTGAGTTCACCGGCATCGATGGGATCAACATTTTCAAAGCGAATGTCCTTGCGGCTTTATTCATTGGCGCGATGATCCCCGTTGTTTTCTCGGCGTTGGCCATGAATTCTGTCGGTAAAGCGGCCATGGAAATGGTCAAAGAGGTGCGGCGCCAGTTCAAAGAAATCCCGGGAATCCTCGAGGGAACGGGCAAACCCGAATACAGCAAGTGTGTCGACATTTCAACCCAAGCAGCACTGCGTGAAATGATGCTTCCAGGAGCCATGACCATCATTTTCCCACTGGTCATTGGTCTGTTGCCACTCGCCTTCGGCGTTGATGGACAATACGCGGCTGAAACGCTGGGCGGCTACATGGCCGGTGTAACGGTGAGCGGTGTCCTCTGGGCCATCTTCCAAAACAACGCCGGTGGCGCCTGGGACAATGCGAAAAAATCATTCGAAGCGGGTGTTGAAATTGACGGCGAGATGACCTACAAAGGCTCGGATGCACACAAAGCAGCGGTCACAGGAGACACGGTTGGTGATCCCTTCAAGGACACCAGCGGACCTTCCATGAACATTTTGATCAAGCTCACCTGCCTGGTGGGATTGGTAATCGCTCCGATCCTGAGCGACCACAGCGAAAATGGCGGACACGGTCAAATCGAAGCTACCCCAATGGAGCAAACCATGGAAGCTCCTTCGAATTTGCAAGTCAACCTGGAGGAATGAATTTTTGAACCTCTGTTCGCTTCGTAATAGAAGAAAAAAAGGGAACCCGATTGGGTTCCCTTTTTTTGCGCTTTCATGCGGGGTATGGCTACCACTCGATCGCCATCAAACAAACAAACCGTGCATTTCTGCATCCACGCTTTCAATCACTTTACCGAGGTCAGCCTTCTTTTCGTGAAAAGCGTTTTGGTCCACGTCAATGATCAGCAGCTTCCCAGCTGAATACGTGCTAATCCAAGCCTCGTAGCGCTCATTCAACCGGTTCAGGTAGTCCAAGCGAATCGCCTCTTCATAATCCCTTCCCCGCTTTTGGATGTTTTCAACGAGTTTTGGAACGGAAGCCCGCAAATAAATCATCAAATCCGGGGGCGAAATGAATTTCTCCATCAACTCAAAAAGATCCTGGTAATTCTTGAAGTCCCGGCTGCTCATCAACCCCATGGAATGCAAGTTTGGCGCGAAGATGTGGGCATCTTCATAAATGGTTCTGTCCTGGATCACCTTCTTCCCGCTCTCCTGCAATTCAGCAAGTTGCGCAAATCGAGAGCGCAAGAAAAACACTTGTAGATTAAAGGACCAGCGCTGCATGTCCTTGTAAAAGTCATTCAAATACGGGTTGTCATCTACCTGCTCAAAATGAGGCTCGTAGCGGTAGTGTTTCGCGAGGAGGGTAGTGAGCGTCGTTTTTCCCGACCCAATGTTTCCGGCTATAGCAATGTGCATAATCTTGGCTTCGTTCAATGTGCAAATTAGGCCTTATCACTGCGGAATGAAACATTGGTTTTCAACAGAAACCCAACAGGGAATAAACGTCCCATTGTGCATGGGCATGCACCGCCCGTTTATTTCACGCTGGACCGCTCAAAATGGTTGGCTGGCTGATTCTCACGCGACAAAGCCACGATCTCCTCGACCAGTTCGCGCGAATTCGAGAGCCGAGGGATTTTATGCTGACCGCCTGACTTTCCTTTGGATCGAAGCCATTGATCAAACGTTCCCTTCCCCACGGCGATTCCCTCCGGTTCGCGCAACGCTAGGCCACCGCTTCGCTTGGCATCATAATCCGAATTCTGTCGCTTAAGGGAAGCATCCAAACATTCCAAGAACAATGCCATTCCTCCCTTCGGTTCAACGGCAAATTCAATGAGCCATTGATGTCCCCCGTTGCGATCCAAACGCATGAACACAGGAGCAGCAGTGTACTCGCGGACCCGCGCGCCGGTTAAGGCAGAGGCTTCAGCCACAGCTTTGTCCGCCTGCGCCACCATCACCTCCTCCCCAAAGGCGTTCAGGTACGATGTGGTGCGCCCAACAACTTGCATCCGAAACGGATGCAATTCCGTCATGCGAACGATATCTCCAAGAGCATAGCGCCAAAGCCCTGCATTGGTCGATATCACCAACGCGTAGTCCACACCGACTTCCAATTCACGCAGCTCCAAAACCACTGG
>DLQB01000045.1:24110-24257 GCA_002477505.1 Flavobacteriales bacterium UBA7443 | reverse complement strand
GATTCCATCACCGTCGGTGTCGACAAGGCAGTTTCCATCGCAGTCGTAGCTGGCATCGTTGTAGAAGCACGAACCATCGTCGTCGGTGGCATCGGCATTGTAGTTACAGGCTGCTTCGTCTTGGCATCCAGCGACTTCAAATTCGTC
>DLQB01000045.1:0-24074 GCA_002477505.1 Flavobacteriales bacterium UBA7443 | reverse complement strand
CCGTCGGTGTCGGCTAGGCAGTTGCCATCGCAGTCAACGCTTTCCTCCGGATATTCGCAAGCAGCCAATTCTTCGGGACCATAGCAGGCTTGGGCAAAATCAATCAATTCTCGAACTTCAACGGCCGGTGATCCATTCACAAAGAACTGCACATACATGCTGCCAAAAAGATCGCCGTCGGTTGTGATTTGCGCCAACAGGACTCGGTAGTCATCGCCTGCAATTCCATTGCTCTCGCCATTAAAGATGTACCAACCTCCTCCGATATCGTCGTTGATGGTGAGGGTCTCTCCAGCTTCGAAATCAAGGTTCCATGGATTGGATTCTGATGTGATGGTATTGATACTCCCTTCGCCTGGACCTGCCGTTTCAGTGAGTCCAATGGTGACATAACTGTCGAATGCTGAACTTGGTAAAAACGCAAAAAGTGACGGATTTTGATCGGAGCCTAACGCACCGCCAAACGGACTTTGAAAAAGACTTCCTGAGCTTCCAACTACGGTTGGGAACTCAGAATCGCCACTCACGCTCGAGACAAAATCATCATTGTTTTCGCACAAAGCGTAGATGCGGTATGTGGTGTATCCACTCAAATCGTCTGTTCCGACCATTCCGGAGTGCACGGCATATGGCTCAATTTGTAGGCAGTATCCGGGACCTGCGAAGGGTTGGTAATTGCACGCAGATTCATCTGCACAATTCAAATCCTCAGCATAGGCGCAAAAACCATTGTCATCTGTCGCATTGGAGTCGTAATTCAATGCGAGCGCATCGGTGCATCCTGGTACTTCAAGTTCATCACAAATCCCGTCGCTGTCCGCATCATTGAGGCAAGCTCCAGCGCAATCATAATTTGGCTCAGGATATTCGCAATCCAAGTCTGACCCGGGATAAGATGGGGTTCCTGGAGTGTAATTGCACGCAGCCTCGTCGCCGCAGCCAATGGGTCCGCATTCGGTGCAATTGAATTGCTGCGCGAGTACAAATGATTCTGAACCATCGGCCGGTTGAATCATCGCATGGAAGGTCCCTTGCAAGCAATCAGTGCTGGTAAATTGAGCCACCAATACTTTCAAATCATCTCCTGATAAACCATTGATAGAAGTTTCTGGTGCTGACCATGCACCTCCCAAATCTGTGGTCATGATAATATCTTCACCTGAAGTAGCTGATGGAGAAAATAGGTTGCTTACCCATTGCTGATTGATGTCTTCCTCGGTTTCAATCGCAGCTTCTCCCAGTGTAGCATCGGGTTCATGTTCTATTCCGATGGTGACATAACTGTCATAAGCTAACGATGGGTAGAGGGCAATTCCGGCCAGCGGAATTCCGGATGCACTTGGTCCGGATGCATAAATACTGTTGAAGTAACCGCCTGGCGCGAAAATTTCTGTGGGTTTTTCAGAATTCCCGAAAACAGACAAAACCCGATCATCGGGATTGGTGGTTTCGATGTAAAAGCGGTAGGTGGTGTGATCGGTAAGATCAGCTTCGTCCACCATTCCTTCATGTTCCGCTACGATATCAATGGACATTTGATAGCTTTGGGCGCTCAAGGGAGTCACTGCTCCATAGAAAAACGCACAAATCCAGAATATCCTGGTTAGGCAAGTTTGGCTCATGTCAGACAATTTGGGACTCCTAATATAAGCGCTAGGAGCCGATAAAGACCAATTCGTCGACAGAAATAACGATTATTTATTGTTTGATGCGAGTTTCGTCATGAATATTGGAGTCCAGATGACGTTTGAGCCAAGGGTTCAATCCGTTGCAAACGGGGTGCGATACGGATTTGAAAACATTAAATCTTGCCCGAAACAAAGGCCTTAAGGACACGTTCCGCCGAAGTCTGTCAGAAGCAAGAGAAGGTCGCCAACCGTGATGAGATTATCGCCATTAATGTCTGAAGAACAGGTGTTTACATTGTCATTAAAGAGGCAGCTTCCATCATCAAAAGTGGCCAGCGGTTCAAAGTTCAATGCACTCATGTACGTGCAACCAGGGACTTCGCAACTGATAAAATCACACGCGCCATTGTCCAACGTCGCCGCAGGGTCGAAATTACATGCGGCAGCATACATGCATCCCACTACATCCTCGATGACTTCCACATCAGTGCTGCAAGTTCCGTCTGCGGAATGCAGCCCGAAATCTGACCAGTCATCGGATTCCAAGACCACCCATTCGGAGTCTGTTTCATTGGTTCCGGCCGATGCAATCCAATCGCCGTCGTTTCCATCCAATACACTTGGCTTTCGAATCAATGTGTGGTTAGCTGTTGCGTTGTCTATGCCAGCTACAGGCCAACCACTGCCAGGATCTGCGTTCCAATCTCCGATGATATCCAACAAATCGAAATCGGTTGGCGTCCCATAAACCAGTCCAAAACCATCGTCACCATTGGAAAGGCTACTGTAGGTGAAATCTGCGTTGTTGAGCAATTCCAGCGTGGCTTGTGAGTGCACAACGCGGAATACGCTCCCGGGGGCAATAGTTGCTGTGGTTGGGAGTTCAACCCATGTTTCGTATGTCCCGGGAACGGCAGGTGCATTGACCGTATGGGCCAGGGCGTATCCTTCCAATGAAACTTCCGCTACACCAGGGTTGTAGATTTCCAAGTATTTGTTGTTTGAACTGCCTTCGGCATATTCACTGAAAAACAAAGAACAGCTTGCTAATGCATTGCCATCGCAGTCCAAACCCGTTTCGGGGTAAAAGCAAGTGCCATCGTCTGTGTTCGCCGTCTCTGAATAATTGCATGCGATGGGATCGGTGCATCCATTGATCACCGCACCCGACCAGAACCAAGCGGTCTCCACCCAGTCGGGGTGAGAGATGTATGGATTGGCATTGCCCTGTACCTCTTGGATTCGGTCATTACGTGTGGCTTCGAAAGCAGATACGGGATCTTCTAAGTGCCATGCATAGAACATTTCCGGATTCCCCAAAGTCGATATTTCCCCCGCTTGGGTTGGATACATGGTATAGAAGTAAAACACCTTCCGGGCGATGTCTCCTTTGACATCTTCCTTGGGCTCCCAGAGAGAACCCGATCGTTTTGACCAATTCTCAGGGTCCTCCGGAACGTTGCTTTGCGTCACGTAAGCGCCACTCGCGTTGGTCCCATACCATTGTGCGTTTTCATCGGCGATCTCGCTGTAAGGGGAGTTTCCTCTGGATGAATTGGCACTTCCGTGGGAAGGGCGAATATTGAATAAATCTGATTTCATTGGAGAGATCCCACCGAAGAAACTTTGTGGAATGATGTGCTCCGTATTGATTGGATCGAGGTAGGTGGTAAATTCAGATGGTTGCTCAAAACCCGTGTAAATACAGTGAATGGTACTGTTTAACTCATCCGTGTATCCAAACATTTGTGTTCGTGCACCGTTGTAGCCTAAATCATTAAAATAAGGGTTGTACCATTCCGTTTTGAGCCATGTTCTTAGCGCCTCGGAGTTGAGGCCTTCTGGTGCATCGGGTTGGGCAAAAGCATTGGAAACCAATAGAGTTGGCGCCGCAAGTACACACATAAAGCTCCGAAGTTCCCACCTAAATTTAAGTGATAAAAACATTGATGTAATGATTTTAAAGTATTTCATTAACAGTGGATTAAGGTACGATTTATTCTTTGTTTGATGGCAGTTAATTCCGAATAAAATGAAGCTCAGTAAAATCAAAATCGGGGTTTGGAACATCTACGTCGAGGGATTGAACTTTTCCTGAGGCATCTACTGAGAAATGAACCATTCCGCTCGGCAGCATCATCTGTTCGGACCAATTCAACTGGAACGTATCGTAATGCCAATGTTTCAATTCAGCCCGGAACAAAGGCGTTTGGATGAATTGAAGCTGCAATGCACCATCACTTTCCGCAACCTCTATGGTGCCGTACATGGGGTCTGTGTATGTTCCTGCGAAATCGGCTATGGCATGCGAAGGAGCGGTGCCCTTGATGCGTGTTGACGCGAGTATGTCGGCTTCCTTTGCTTGTTTTTCGGATTCGGAAGCTCTGTTTTCTTCCAAGAAGGTGAGCAAATTGAAATCAGTATTTTGATCGAGCAAAACGTCTAAAATATCGTAGCCAAGCGCCCAGGGGACAGAGCTGTTGGTATTGGTGACGATAAACACGCCGATTTTTTCTTCAGGCACCAGCATTTGACGGGAGATCATGCCATCATAGCCCCCTGAATGTCCGACGATTTTCCGGCCGTGCAAGGTGGTCATTTCCCAGCCCAGACCATAACCGCGAAAGTGCATGGAAGGCAATTTGGATCGGTACCAACTTGATACAGGAATGGGAGTGTGCATCGTCCACATTTCTTGTGTGCGTTGCGGATTCCAAATGGTTTGGTTGCTAACCCGGCCGCTATCCAGCTGCACGATCATCCACTTGGCCATTTCCTCAACACTGGCGATTAAGGCACCAGCAGGAGCCATGTTGTCCCAGTTTACCCATTGGATGGGAACCTGACCGCCGTCGGCTGTTTCATTGTGCGGTAACGCTTGCGGTGCTCCATCTCCCAGCTCACTTACGCTGAGAATGGATTGAGTCATTCCGATACGGGAAAGAAGGGAGTCTTGAATGCAATTTTTCCAGGTTTGGCCAGTAACGACCTCTATGATTTTTCCCGCAGCGATGAAGAGGATGTTTTGGTAGCCGAATTCGGTTCGAAACGAGCTCGTCGGTTTCAGAAATTGGGCTTTTTGCAATACTTCGTCCGATGTCCAGCTGGAACCGTACCATAACAAATCACCGGAAAACGTGGCCAGTCCAGATCGATGGCACAACAAATCCCGAATCCTCAATTCTGAGGTCACGTAGGGGTCGTAGAGCTTGAAACTGGGCAGGTAGTCCGTGACGCGATCATCCCAGTTGATTTTTCCGGCATCGACCAATTGCGCCAAAGCGGCACTTGTGAAGGCTTTGGTATTGGAAGCCACTGCGTAACGGGCGTCAGGAGTAGCTTTTGCCAGTGTCTGTGTATCCAACAGGCCGTGAGAATTGCTCCACAGCAACGTTCCGTCCTGAACGATTGCCACGGATATAGAGGGCAGATTCATTGAGCTTACGGCGCGAAGCATCGCGTCATCGATGCGGGTAAGTTGTTTCGTTTTAATGTCGATCTGCCCGTTGACCAGCGGGGCAAAAGTCAATGCGATAGTGGCAAAAATGGCTGAGATTGCATTGGGTCGGATCAGGCGAAATGAAGATAAAGAGCTTCTCATTGCTACGGGTTTAATGTGCGGGATGCGTAATTTCGCGCAGATGGCATTGAAAGCACTACAAGTTGGAGCAAAAGTTCGCTTTTTGGATGAAGTGGGCCAGGGGGTGGTCACCCAAGTCATTTCAGAGACGAGCGTGATGGTGGAAGATGAAAATGGCTTTGAGTACCCCTACGAATCGGGACGCCTGCTCATTATAGCAGATGCGAAGGAAGAAAAAATGGCTTACGAGCGCGTTGTTCCTTCGGTGCTTGAAATCGTGCAGCAGGACGTTTCACCGGAGCACAAAAAGCGTTTGGAGAATGATTTCAAGACCAAATACAAGGAGGCGAATGACCGTGCGAGTGATCGATCAGATATGGAGATTGATTTGCACATGCATGCGATTGTGGATTCGCAGGTGGGATTGGACCCGACCACAATGCTCGAGCTCCAGTTGTCTCATTTCGAACGCATGCTCCAAATTGGGATTCGCCAGCGGATGAAAAAATTAGTGTTCATCCATGGGATTGGTCAAGGTGTGCTGCGGCATCAAATTTGGAGCCGTGTAGATTCATATTACCCAGATTGCAGTTGTCGTTCCGCTGACCCAAGAGAATATGGGAGCGGGGCAACGGAAGTGTGGATTGGTGAACGCGCATTTCGCTGAGAAGCGAAGCCCATCCGAGCATTATTCTTCCGTCTCTCTCACTTTATTCTTTTCCGCCCACTCCTTGGCAATGACGTTCAGGCTTCGTTCCGGATCATTGACGTGAATGGCCGACAGATCCACCTCGAATTTGGGGTCTAAATCCCTGTTGACCAGCACTTTGAAGGCGTAAGTTGTTCTGCCGTTGGCGTCGCTGAGTGAAAGCGACTGAATGGGGAGCTTTTTAGCCGCTGCAGGCAACATAATTCCCTCTATGGGCTGCAATTTGAGCCAGTTTACCGTGGCGCTCGCTTGCGTTGGATTTTTTTCTCCGACCGTGAGACGGTATTCGCCTTGTTCGGTTTGAAGGCTGTAAAACGACTCTGCGCCCTCTTTTTCTAGCTTCCATGGGTCGGACTTCTTTGAGGCAATTTCAGTGCCATTGCCCATCATTTTGCTCATTTCAGCCAACCGCTTGGATATGTAGTTCCCTTGTCCTGAATTCAAAAACAAGGTGGCCATGCGACGTTGTTCCGCATTGAACCAAAGCCATTCTTCGCTGCGTAGCGTGTCCCCAAGCCAAAGAAATGGACCGTCATTCAGATTCGCGTCAAACCAGAAGCGTTGGGCAATGGTTTTTCCAGCGCGTTGAACTTCGATGTCCATGGAGTGACTCCACTGAAGCACTTCTTCTCCCAAGGTTGTCCGGGACAATGCATTTAACTCTTTCCTCAGGTTTGCCTGGCGTTCTGTTTGAACTTTTCGAGCAGAATCCATTCGGAGTGAATCGGCCAAAAATTCCTCAAAGGATAGTGGGGAAGACGGCAATGAATCTTTGAGGGATTCTTTACTCTCGGAAGGGACGGGAATATCATTTTGTGCTCGAGCAGCGTCGTTGATAAGCAAGAAGCAAATAGACACAGCAGGAATGAGCGCGAGGTGAGACGAAAATTTTATTTTCATCGAACGAAGATACACTTCTTAGCCAAAATCAATTGCGCGATCTCTGGCGCCATCTTCGAGGGTTGTTCCATGGCGCGTTGAGTTCGGTATCGCGCACCTCAATGTCTTCTTTCAACACCCAATGGTTGCGGTGCCAGAAAAATCCGTCGTAAGTAAAGTCGGGACCGTAAAACGCTGTAAATCCTGCCATTGCCGGATCGGATGGGCTCAAATGATCCATGACGATCATTTCCATGTCTTCGCGCCACTTGAGGGTCGTGGAGACGGCGTCATTGTATTCGAGAATATGACGTTTCACCGATGCTCTCCCGATGTCAATGATGGGAAGCCCAAATTTGATGCGGTTGCCATTCACGCTCAGCGTCTCGATGATTTTTCGGTTCCGTGTTCCATCCGCGCCATCCCATCCCAGCAATGTATAAACTGTCCGACTGCCCTGCTTGCGAGCCAGAATGTCGTAATAAATAGCACCTGGCCAATTTTTTTGGCTGTACCGGTTCTTTGGGTCCAATTTGTTTCGCTGGGAGTTAGGAGCTTTGAATGTGAGCGGCGTCACCAATTGTTCATCGTCACTGGAGCGTGTCAGCACAATGCCTCCATACCTGTTTGTTCGATCTTCAAACTCTACGTTCCAAGTGATTATTGCCAAGCGATTTCGTCCCTCACCAGAAGAGACGATTCCAATCCGCTGTGCCAATGAATCCGAATCCAGCGACCAAAAGTCGGCTGTTTCGAATGCAGCTGTCATTTCTTGGAGTAAGTCCTGGTGCGCTCGGAGACGGACACTATCATTTGCGGCTTGAACGATGCGCTCGTGCAACGTTAGCAAGTATGGAATGGTGGTGGCGTCCTGCAGGGACTGACCGTTTGAGGATGCTTTTCGATTTTGTGCGAATCCTGTGGAGAAGACTGAGCACGAGATCAACAGGAATACCAATTTTTTTGCGCCGAGCCTCATAAGCTTACAACGGGTTTGATTGGATTTCATTGCTACCCTCAGAGATGCATGAAGGCTTTTTTGGCCAACAGAACTTCTTCGGACTCCACGTGATCAGGGTCATCGACGCAGCAATCTACGGGGCAGACGGCCGCACATTGTGGTTCGTCATGAAACCCTACGCACTCGGTACACTTCGAATGTGCGATGTAGTAGACGTCCATGCTGCCGGGCTCATTCTCGGTTTCTGCCTGCACTTCTCCGACTGTGGGGTGTACACCGGCTCCTTGAAAGCCTGTTCCTTCTGCAAATTGCCAGTTTGCTCCACCTTCGTAGATGGCGTTGTTGGGGCATTCAGGTTCACATGCACCGCAGTTGATGCACTCGTCTGTGATCATAATGGCCATTGCTTCTTTCGGTCTGAGGTTGGTACGTAAATTTGGCGTGAAGATACACACCAAAATGAGGAACACATTGGAAACGGCTCTTGTTCAACTCGGCGCCTGGTTGCGAGGCGAGATTCCGCTAGAAGGTCCGAACAACAAATCCCTGTTGTCCAAGGCGGAAATAGAGAACAGATGGTTCACCGAAGACGCGTGTAAAATGGCGATGAAGGCATGCGGCGAGATGCTCGCTCCAACCGTCATGGCAGAATGGCTGGGTCGCTACGATATTCCGGAGGAACCGGTGGAAACGAAACGAGTAGGCCTCGTGTTGGCCGGAAATCTTCCATTGGTCGGTTGGCATGATGCGTTGAGCACCATCATTGCAGGTCATCAGGCGGTGATCAAGGCAAGTTCATCGGACGCCGTTTTGATCACGGCGGTCATGCAAGCTTGGCAAGGATTTTTGCCGGACGGCGAAAAGCTCCAGGTGGAATGGGTGGTAGGGAAGATGAACAATGTAGACGCCGTGATTGCAACAGGAAGTGCGAATACGAACCGTTATTTTGAATACTACTTCAGCGATTTACCCAGCGTCTTGAGAAGCCAACGCACCAGCATTGCTATTCTCGACGGTTCGGAAACAGAAGCGGACATCCGCGCGCTTGGTAATGACGTATTTCAGTACTTTGGTATGGGGTGCCGTAGCGTTACGAAACTCTATCTGCCGGAGGGGTTTGACCTCGACCGATTATTCAATGTTTGGGTAGAATGGTCCCATCTAGCGAATCACAATAAATACGCGAACAATTATGATTATCACAAAGCCGTATGGTTACTGAATCAAGTTCCGCTGCTTGAGAATGGATTTGTACTGCTCAAGGAGGATAAAGCCTTTTTAAGCCCAGTAGGTGCCTTGTTCTATGAGTTTTATTCTGATGAAGCGGCACTCCATAAACATTTGGAATTGAATGCCAATCAGTTACAATGCGCAACTGTCAAAAACCCAGAACAGCCGAGTGGGCTCTCTGTGCCGGTCGTTCCTTTCGGTGCGACACAATCCCCTCAGCCTTGGGATTATGCGGATGGCGTGGATACCATTTCCTTTCTCTTGGGGTTATCTTCGTACCCGAAACTGAAACCATCGACCCCTGCATGAAAACGAAACTCAATCTAAAAGCCACGCTGACGGGTCTTTCAGCGTTCTGCGGTTTGTTGATATTGGCGATGAGCAGCTGTTCAACGGATATTGAGCTCAATGCGCCTTACCAAAAGACAGCCGTAGTCTTCGGGTTGCTGGATGCACAGCAAGACACCCAATGGGTTCGGGTCAATCGAACATGGCTGGGTACTGGTAATCAATTTGATGCGGCAATGATTGCCGATAGCAGCGAGTATCCTGCAGAAGATTTATCGGTGGGCATCACCGAGCGTGTCAACGGCCAAAACCGTTCATGGGCGCTTTTGGATACCACGATTCAAAACAAATCGGCAGAAGGAATTTTCTTCGGTCCAGAGCAGCAAATGTGGTATTTCATTCCTGAGGGCGGCCTCGATACGGACGCCGAATACGATTTAGCCATTGCGATTGAAGGAGAAGATGATGTGTCGTCCTCAACCAATATGATTGCGGAACAGATTGGCAATATCACGCAACCCCCCCCGGGAGTTACCAATTTCAAATTGGGTTTGGCCAGTGTTGGGTTTCAAACGACGTTTCCAGATTTGACTTTCAAATGGTCATCAACGGCAGGGGCGAGCAGATACGATGCGATGATTCTCATCCACGTGACCGAGCGCACATGGAACGATGAAGAGCATACGGACCTTTTGTCGGAAGAAGAGCGCATCATCGAGTGGCCCATTGGGACGTTGAATGCACCGGATGATGGAGGAGGAGACGTGTTGCAAAAGGAGGTGAACGGAGAGCGGTTTTTCACGACGCTCGCGACCAAGTTGGAAGCAGATCCATTCGTAACCCGAGTACTTGGAGTGTGGGATGAAGAAGTTCAAATTGCGCGGGTGTTGGATTTTGAATTGACGGTGGCGAATGAGGAGCTTTCCACCTACTTAGAGATCAATTCACCCATTACCGGTGTGATTCAAGAGCGTCCGGAATATACCAACATCAACGGTGGGCTTGGATTATTCGCTGCACGTTCAACGCAAGGGGTGTATGGAATTGGTTGCACAACGGCATCTCTGGAATATTTGATCGAGGGTCCCTCAACCTATGATCTGAATTTTTGTACTCCGAATCCTTTTTCTGATTTTTACTGCGACTGAGCGCATCCGATTTTCCCTTCTAAGATGGAGCACACCCTTACGACAAAACTTCAAGATGCAACCATTGAGCTTTCAATGGGACTGTACACGGTTCGCTTTCACGAAGAGGCAGTGCTCGATTTGAATCAAATGAAACGGGTCGAACAAGCCAGAAGGGAATTATTGGCCGACGATAGAGGTCCGGTACTTGTCCTGATTCCTAGAAATGCTGCATTGGTCGAGCATGAGGCGCTGGCATGGTTAGGATCTGAAGAGGCCATGGTGAACGTTTCCGCACGGGCGGTCGTATTGCCTTCTTCCATTGCTGTGATGCGAGATCGCATTCGATGGGCATTGTTTCGCCCAACCGTGCCATTCCGAATTTTCAGAAACCCCCAAATTGCGAAAGGATGGGCGCTGGATCAATGGTACGACAAGCACATTGGAATGGAGATTGATTCCTTCGAAGAAGACGGAATCATCTGAGCCCAAGCAATTTCAACCGTTATGCATTCTGTTAGGTGCTATTGAATGACGAAATGCTGCGCTTTACCTGCGACAACTACGGTGTAGTTTCCTTTGCTCCAGTGACTTGGGACTTCAACCCTTGATGATTTTCCGCTTGAAATCTTCCTTCCCTGCGCATCGTGAATCGAATACGATTGAGGTGCGCTGCCAATTATCAGCACTTGGCCGGATGATATCGGATTGGGATGGATTGAAAATTCAGCAGATTCGAACGAAGTGATTTCATTTGATCCCGCGACATTTTGAAAAGTGGCCAATGCTGGAGTGCCAAAAATTTCAGTGATCTCCAAGAGGGGGACCCCTGTGCCAGCTCCCCACCATTGGTAGATGACTTGGTCCCGTTCCAACTCGAATGGCTCTCCCAATTGCTCGATGTAAATGTCATCTGTCGCATTCAATTGGGTCCGGGTGCGCAGAACTTCGAAGGAACCACCGGGAAGAATGAGTGTTCCCCAAGCATCTGCCGTGACAGTTCGTGTTTGATCCAATCCGTAAGACAATATGCCTTCCAGATTCAATTCGAATGCAGCTGAGCTTTCAAACGATTGTTCAAAGCTGAACGGAATGGGGAAAAATTCATCGATGTCGTCGTAAGCCACAGGTAAATCGAACCCTGCCGCGCTCAAGCCAATTCCAGCAATGGCGAAATGTCCGCCATCCGTTTGATAAAAATTATTGAACCCATCGAGCGGAATAGGCAATTCAACTCCCAAATCCGGAAAAACGGTTGGCAAATAGTAATCGCACTGATAGGCGGAATTGAAGGGGCTGTTGAACACCAAGGCGGCTGTGATGGATGCATCATTGATGTCGACAGGTGAAATGGGGGCATCTCCCAATGCAATTAGGTCCGATGCATCCCAAGTGGCATTCGCTCCGTCAATGGCAGTGAGATTGAAGTCCGTCACGGCCGTGTTGACCACGTCATAGGTCACGCCGGGTTGTGGCAAGTCTGAGCTTCCAATGCTAATTTGTGCACTTGCCGAGAACCAGAGTCCCAGGGGTGCGAAGAGAAGTGCGGCGTTTCGTAGTGGGTTCATATCCTTTTATTTTCATGCAATGTAATCAAGGCTGGTCGCGCGAGAAAGATTCAGTTTTCCAATCTCCCCAATGATTGAATTCGTGCCTTATGCGAATCCCGACGCCTTGCGTGCTGGAACCGTCCAGGGCATTCATCATGGATTGATTGCTCTTGGATTGTCCGGTTACTTGATATTGACCTTTCGAGTCGAGGTCATAGCTGATGGTCACATCTTGAATTTGTATGTCATCTGTGGACATTTGCCCACTGCTTTGGGCTCCAAAGGCACCTTCCAGCTGCAATCTTTCGTTGAACATTTGGGTGCTCAGCGCAAGTGCCAACTCTTGTTCACCACTGAGATTGTCGTTGGAATAATCCAATCCGAGGTCCATTCCAGGTGCAATTTGTGAAATCCAATGGCCCAATTGATTGGCGATGAAAGCGGAACTTTGACCGGTTCCCTGAAATCCACCCAGCGCACTTGCCAAGGGATCCTGGCTAATGAATTGATTGACGACCAGTAAACTGAGCGCCTGTCGCTGCATTTCTTCTTCATTCAATAACGCACCTTGAATCAGAGCCTCTAGGCGTGAATCAGCCTCAGGAACACGGATGTTGAATCCGATTTCTGGCTGAAACAGCCCGCCATTGAGGGACAAGAGTAGCTCCACTGGAACACGACCTGGCAAGTCAGTTTCATCAGGAAGCAAGGGATTCAATCGCGCGCGCGTCTCAAAAGAGGTCAGTACGTCGATTTGCGCAGCATAAGGGTCTCCGAACCATTCAAGCGTGCCGCCAGGCTGGATTTTGAAGGTTTTATTGATCAGATTTTGCAGGGTAAAAAAGTACGTTCCTTCCATGATCTGCAAGGATCCATTCAATGCGATTTCTTCAAAATCGTTCACGCGTACATCGAGGTGTCCTTCCGTTCTTCCGCGAATCTCTTCCCCTGTGCTTTGGTTGAATACAATCCGAGCAATGGCCTTGGGGTTCAGGTCAAGTCCAATGTTCAATACAACGTTGGAGAAATCGCCTGCTTTGGTAGCGGGTTTCGGGGTGATTTCGGTTGTTTTGAATTGGATGAATTGGGCGTAGGTGGCGTCACTGATAACGTCCAAAGGCAGTGCAAAATCGGTGCCGGAATCGGCCGAAATGGATGCCTCGATGAGCAATTCAGAGCCGTACCCAGCGATGTTGATGTCTCCGGTGCCGAATCCCGCGCCGTAAAAATAAGCCGCCTCTTTTGGCGGTAGGTTCATCAGTTCGATAGGAGCGGAAGTCGCATCAATCCCGAAGTCTAAATTCCAATCCTTGAATGCGTTGTGGTAGGCAGTGCCATTCAACGTCGCCTTTGCACCCCTTCGATCTCGGATGCTCCCTTGGTTGATTTGGATGGATTCGGGTGTGATGCCAAGATCAGCTTCAATGGTATACTCGGTTCCGAGGGCTGGAACGAAAGTAAGGAGCGAGTCAGTTTGGATTTGCCCCGTTATCGCCGTGGAATTGCCATTCCAAACTGTTTTCAATTGGCCAGCGACTTCGCCACTGAGTCTCAAAGTGTTTTTGGGCAAAAGCTTGTTGATTCCATTCAGTTCAATGCCTGTGACGTCCCAATCGGCGCGAATAAAGGGATTATTCGCCCACCCGAACGTTCCCGAACCGCTAGCGAGTCCATCTCCCCATTTTCCTTGCGTTTGAAAGGATGACTGCTGCTGTGAGCCGGTTCCAAAAAAAGTGAGGTCCGTGATGGACTCGCCTTCCCATTCAATGCGTTCCGCCGTTAGATTCAATGCAGCCTTAGGATTGTTGTAATCGCCTGTCGCAATTAATCGTGCAGATATGGCTTCCATGTGCGTATTGGGAATCAACCATTCGAGCGAATCAGAGAATTCTTTTGCATCCAACTCCACTTCCATAACCCATGGCGAATCCATGTTTTTGTATGCCCTGCCTGTAATTGTCCAATCTTCAGATTGAAGAGCGACAGAGCCCTGGTTTTTTGCACCTGCTACGGATTCATTCCCTCCCCACCGAATCAAATCCGCGGGTTGAACGAGGTTTAAGGTTTGGTCATAGAATGGCCATCGTACATCCGTTAACCGCAATGCTCCTTGCGCTTCATTGGGAGGCGTTGATTGAAAGGCAAGATTCGAATTCCTTCCGCTGCTGCCCTCGTTCCACGAGATGGATCCGGTCCATTCCTTTCCAACAGTGATGTTGGCGGTCACTTCCGATGCAATCGGGGATTCCCCTGAGGCTACAGAATCGATCTGCAAATGAAAATGAGAACCGCGGTCAGCGATGGTGCAATTCACTTCGAGCGCGTGACCCATTATTTGTGAAGCCGCGAGGATGGGAGTTTGCCCTAGAATGCGCAAGGTGTCCGAATCCGATGTGCCGGAAAAGCTGGAATGAGGCGCGAGATCAAAAGGGAGTCCTGCGATGAGGCTGATGGGCTTGAAATTGAGCAATGAACCATCGAATTCAAGGAAAGGCAGAGGCGCGTGAGGTTTGTCCGTTTTGATGAGGTGAGCCACCCATTCTTCCCATGCCGTTGCATCGTTGCTGGCGGAAGCACTGCCGTTTGTAAGGTCAGAGTGCCATTCCAATTGAATCCGATCGCGGCTATTCTTGAGGATGGCATCCAGCCGATTGAATGCAATGGGTCGATTGTTTTCCAACAGGCTAATGTTGCGTGTTTCCAAAACGCCCTGCCATTTATTTTGACGATTGCCAGAAGCACGGAGATTCAATGTTGCGAACAGGGACCAATCTTTGGAGGATGGCAATCCTAAGGATTGGATTCCTTCCAATTCGGCGTGGCTTGTAAACCGCCAGGTTGAATCGGTGAAATTCAGGTTGCAATCACCGTGGATTGGGAACGTGCTTGTTTGAGATTGCCACGTTGCCTCCATTTGTTGTTCGTTGCTTCCATGCTGGGGATGATGAACGGCAGTCAGTTTTAAAAGGTCAACCTTGCCTTGACGGGTCTCGAGATCAAGGGTGTTTTTCGTCGCACTCAATCGACCACTAATTCGGCAGGAGAGGGCATTGTCATCTCCATGCGCTGGCGCAATATTTTGGATCCAACCATTATAAGCTTCAGGCGTCCATGGTTCAGTTCCGGTCATGCTCCACTCCAATGTACTGTTTGCAGAGAGGGGGAGGTCAAGCAGGAATTGCTGGTCGTACGGGTCCACTTTCCATGTAAGCAACGAAGAACGTTCTTGGTCCGCCCAGTTTTCGAGGACGGGCAGCGGAAATTCGCCAAGAATGGGCGTCAATTTTTCCTCAATATTTTGCCATTCTACGGAGATGGAACCAGTGGATTCCCACTTTCCATTGGGATCGAGGGCAAAGCCCAGGGAATCAGTGACAGTGCCGATTGCGGAGATTCCATGGACTGCAATGGCGCTTTGGATGGCAAGGGTACTCGTGTCGATCCAAACTCTTCCACTGATTTCGGTCGTTTCCGGAGCCTTAATGACGGACTGTAGGATTTCTTGAGCGATTGGCGGCACCTTTAAGGCACTGAGATCCGCAGATTTATTGAGTTGCATTTGGACCAGCCACTCTTCGGATGCCGCCATTGCATCAATATTTCCGTGAAACAGCGAAGTTTCCACCGAGAGTCTTTCAATGGACCAAGTTGAATCGTTGCCTTGCACGAAAGAAGTGAGGTTCTCCACATGAACGGGAAAAGAGGTTTCATTCCCTGCTAGGGTTATGGGGAGAAAGGCAGTCCCATTCAAACTGTTTAAGGGCAGTTCAAACGATTTGTTTTGATAATCAATGTCTTGAAAATGGGCTTCGTCGATGAGCACGGTGGTGTTCTGTCCTTCGGCTCCTTTGAGGCTGAAGATACTGAAGTGATCCACACTAAAACCCCGCGTTGCATCTGGTTTTTCGTGCTGAGATGCTTCTTGTGCTCCTTGCGTTTGTTGGACGCTCAGCCAGTTTTTAAAATTCGTGGTTTGTATGCGGGTTCCTTCAAGGCTAATGGAGTCGATTCGGTGCCATTCTGGCGTGATCCCGCTGCCATGCCACTGAATGGTGAGTTTTTCACCGCTGACCAATGCCATCTCGCCTTCCGTCGCCAAAACCCCTTTTAGCGTCAGTTTTTGATTCCACCAATCCAAATGGCACTGTCCGACGCTTAGCTCGATTCCAAGGGTGCTCTCCAATTTTGGAAGGACCAAAGAACGGATGGCTTGAGTCTGTACGTTGGGCATTTGAACCAAAGCACCTGCCACTATTAAGAGGAACAAGAGCGCGAGTGGTATGATTCTAAATTTGGATCTGGAAATGGCCATGTTTGCGGTGTGAAAATACACGTTGAGCAATTTGCCTGCGTATTTTAGCGCAGAAATCATGCCACAACCTCGCTACATTCTCGCTATCGAATCTTCCTGTGATGATACGGGAGTTGCCGTAATCCGAGGAAATGAGGTGCTGTCTAACGTGATTGCAAATCAATCGGTTCACGCAAAATATGGGGGTGTTGTTCCTGAGCTTGCCAGTCGAGCACACGCTCAAAATATCGTTCCAACGCTGACCGAAGCGCTGAATCAAGCGAATATCACGCCAAGCGACCTGAGTGCCGTTGCGTACACCTACGGCCCTGGATTGATGGGGTCTTTGCACGTGGGCGTGGCCTTTGCAAAGTCTTGGGCATGGGCGCACGGCATCCCGTCAATTCCAGTAAATCACATGCAAGCCCACGTGCTGGCTCATTTTTTAGGACCAACGTCCAATCCGGAATTTCCGTTCATATGCTTGACCGTTTCGGGCGGTCATACCCAGCTTGTGAAGGTGAAAAGTGCATTGGACATGGAAGTGTTGGGCGAGACGAGGGACGATGCGGCGGGAGAGGCGTTCGATAAGGTGGCGAAGCTCATGGGGCTTCCATACCCCGGAGGACCTGTGTTGGATCGATTGGCCCGAGAAGGTGATTCGAAACGGTTCCAGTTTTCACGGCCTAGAGTTGCCGGGTTGGATATGAGCTTCAGTGGGTTGAAAACCCAAATCTGGCAATTTTTGCAGCAAGGACAGCAAAAGGACCCCGATTTTGTAGGTTCGAATAAGCATGATATTGCAGCGAGTGTTCAAGCAGCAATCTTGGGCATTCTCATGGAAAAGCTTCAAAAAGCGGTGGATGAAACAGGTGTTAAAGAAGTTGCGATTGCCGGAGGAGTGTCCGCAAATTCTGGGCTCAGGAAGCTTCTGCTTTCCAAAGAAGAGGAAAGCGGATGGAAAGTCCACATTCCTCCGTTTGAGTTTTGCACCGATAATGCGGCGATGATAGCGATGGCAGGAGCCAAATTGAACGAGACAGGGAAATCCTTTCCATTGGATATCGAGCCACAACCTCGATTGCTTTTGTCCAAAGGTTAACCTGCCTTTCTTTTTTCCAGCTCGTTCCATTCGGGTTCGAGGCTCCAAAGCGGCAGTCGAATGAATGCTGTGACACCTGAGTCAAATGGGTGACTGGGAGGCATGTCCATCATTTTGAAGGAACCTGGGTGATGCAGAAGGCTGAGTCGCTCATGAACGATTGCTGTTCCTCGCGAACGATGCCCGGTGGAACCACTTTTGTTGCTTGAATTCTGCAAGCCAATCCCGTTATCTTGGACCTGGATTTCCAGCCCTTCATCAAGCCATGCAACTTTGATGTGGAGTTGAGGTTCCAACACTGTTTGGCTGCTCAAGCCGTGCCAAATGGCATTCTCCACCAATGGCTGCAAAATAAACAGCGGAAATGGTGTGCGATCGGGATAAACATCAGGTTCTATCTTCCATCGGACCGCGATTTTTTTCTCCATCCGAATATCTTCCAGTCCCAAGTAATGGTCGATGTGTTCCATTTCTTGTCGCAATGACCCAATGACCTGGTCATGGGATAGGAATCCCATCAGTAGCAGCTTTCTAAATTTGCTAAAAACCAAGCTGGCTTTTTCGCTTTCATTCCGCATGAGCAAGTGTTGGATTCCCGTCAAAACATTGAACAAGAAATGTGGATTCATTTGAGATTTCAGATTCAATCTTCTTGCGTCTTTAACCTTCCGTTGGAGGGATAGGTTTCGTTGCGTTCGGGAGACGTTCTGGAGGAGCAATTGCTCTTGAATTAAGGCGTTTTTCGTCACATTGGGAGGTTTGTCATATTTCCGGAGTAATCCGGCATAGCTGATTCCGCAGACGATGACAAGCGCTGTAATCACGAAAGGACCAACGGAAGAGCTCAGAGCATCAAAGGCTTCAATGGGGAAGGCCAAGGTGAGAACGACCAAGTAGCACCAATGAACAATCAATACGGCCAAAGAGAATCGGAGAATCGGCAAGCGATAATGGGAAAAGAGTGCCGGGTTTCGCGTTTCAATGGTGCGCGTATTATACGTCGCCTTGGCAACAAATAAAATCAAGGCAAGGTTCAAAAGAATCGCTCCGAAAGCGTCTAAATACAGCGTCATCACAGTTGACGAAAATTCCGGATAAATAGCGAAGTTTGGCGAGCGGTTTTGTATTTGTAAGAACTTAATTCACGCCTGTTGACTTCGAAGATGGAAACATCGATGTCATCAGCTTTCCTGATCGCTGGTCACGAAAGCCGAGCGAAGTGCACTTTGAAGTTTTCGGTTGTACTCTTCCTTGAGCCAGTTTTTATAATTCTCAGTGGTTTTTGCAATGCATTTCGAGTACAGCCGGATGCGGTAAGTGATGTCTCCTTCTAATTCTTTGGCAAGGGACATGGCATCCCAAAAATCGTCGCAGACGTATTGAATGATTTCCACATGATGCTGAATGCTCTTTTCAATGGCTTCTTTCGGTCGGCCTCCATCTCGCGTAACTTCAACATAGGTTTCGGCCATATTGAAATCAGGGTCTGGGCCTCCTTGGAGCTTTTCCATCATTTCATCGGAATATTCAAAAACGAATTCATCTTCGATTTCTTCATCCGTGTACAACCCTTCGATAAAGGAATTGGGCGATTTGAAAATTTCGGTCCAATTGATGTGGGCTTCCCAAAGACCGAAACGACGAGCGTTGTTTCCCAGGTCTATGACATTGAATGTTTTTTTCTTCGGAAGTACACGCGAGCCCCGTCCGATCATTTGATGGTACAGGGTGAGGGATTTGGTTGCGCGGTTGAGAATAATGGTTTGAACAGATGGTGAGTCAAAGCCCGTCGTCAGGATGGAGACCGAGCTGAGAATGGCATCTTCCTTTTTGTCAAACCACTCCAGAATTTCCTCGCGCTCTTTTTCACTGTGCGTATTGTCGAGGTGCATGCAATCATACCCTTCCTCCTCAAACATCGCTTGCACTTGCTTAGAAGTGTTGATGCCGTTATTGAAAATCAAGGTTTTCGTCCCTTTGGCCTTTTCCTCGTAAGCATAAAGCAGTTTCTCTTGCATCAAATAATTTCCGTAGAGCCGCTCAGAACTGCTCACGGTATAGTCGCCGTTGATGCCAATCTTCAAGGATCGCAAATTCACGTCGTAACTATAGGTGGTAGCCTTGGAGAGGAACTGCTGGTCGACGAGGGATGAAATGGATTCACCTACTAGCAATTCGTTGTAATTGTCTTTGAGAGGGAGTTTGATGTTTGAGCTGAGCGGAGTGGCAGTGACCCCCAGAATGATTTGCTCCGAGAAATACCCAAAGAGCTTTCGAAAGCTGTTGTAGTGCGCTTCGTCAATGATGACCAATCCCAAGTTTTCGAATCCAATACGCTCGTCATTCAGGCGGTTGTTGAGGGTCTCCACCATGGCAACGAAACACCAATGATCGTCTTCTTCTTCGAGCTCTTTGACCTTGCTGTTGATGATTTTGTTCGGAATCCCTATGTCGTTGAGCATGCGACTGGTTTGGCCACATAACTCAATTCGGTGCGTCAAAATCAACACCCGCTTCCCTGTTTCTAGGATGTAGCGCTTGGCCAATTCCGAAAAGATGACCGTTTTGCCACCTCCCGTCGGCAATTGAAACAAGAGGTTGTAACGCTCTGGAAACTTATCCATCCGGCTCATCAAATTGTTGATGGCCGCTTCTTGGTAGCCGTAAAGGTTTTTCCCTTGGTTGGCTTCTAATTTTTCTCTAAGTGATGAATAGGCTAACGGCAAAGGGAGAAATTTTCAGCGCTCGCACGCGGTTTTTTGGAAAAGGAATGGACAAAAATACCTGTTCCGATGCTATCAAAAAAGCATTTTTACTGCGACGTTTCCCATGTTTTTCACAACGAAGATTGGAAACGAGTCCCATGCAGGCGAATTTTGACTTCGAAATGGCCGCAGCGTAAAATGAAAGAACAATTTAATTCAATCTGGACCAGTGCTTTAGCTTCAGTTGGTGTGGAAATTGACTGGAAGAGACTCGAGGCGGCATTGCGGCTGGAGCGATTGAAATATCGTTGCTTTCCGAGCGAAGGAAACGAGCTCAAAGCATTCCACGGGCTCACACCTGCTGAAGTGAAAGTCGTGATTTGTGGTCAAGACCCTTACCACAGCTTGGAGCAAGCTGATGGACTAGCGTTTTCTGTGAAGCAGGGCGTGGATTGGCCGCCATCACTGCGCAACATCGTACGAGAGTACGAGTCTGATTTGGAGCGCGCTTGGCCTATGGATGGCTTATCGAAGGGTCAAGGTGTCTTGGCCCATTGGGCAGCCCAAGGGGTGCTTTTAATGAACGACGTCTTGACCGTGCGAGAAGGTGAACCGGGCTCGCATCATGATTTGGGTTGGCAGGAGTTGACGACCGGGCTGTTCAAGGCATTGTGTGAGCTTGAAAAACCTGTGGTATTCGTCTTGTGGGGGAAAGAGGCGCAAAAGAAGGCGGTATTTGTGCACCGTTCTAATCACTTGGTGTTGGAATCACCACACCCCAGTCCGTTGTCTGCGTACCGAGGTTTTTGGGGGTCCAAACCATTCAGTCGGTCCAATGATTGGCTTGTTCTCCATGGTCAAAGTCCCATTGCGTGGTAATCATTGGCGGACTATGCGTTGATCGGAAGGATACGAATCATACGATCATCTCCAGCCGACAGCAACTGATCTTGGTTCGTGCCTCCAATAGTGAGTGCGTTGACCGACCGCTTTGCTCCACCATTCATGTGGCTCCATTTGGAAACAAAGGATAAGTCACCGACGTTCCACGATTTAACTGTTTTGTCACGACTTGCAGTGTAGACAAGATTCCCATGCACAGCGATACGGTAAATGGCAGCCTCATGCGCTGGAGTGGCGAGCAGCGCTTTGCCTTCTGTTGACCAAACGCGAATATGTCCGTCACGCCCTCCGGTTAACCAAACGGCTTTTTGGGGCAAAAACACCGCGTCGTACAACCCTCCTTCGTGTCCTTCGATTGAGATGGCTTTTGCGAAGTCAAGTGGCCCGGACAATGATGGTGCTATCATGCCGCCCCCCGATGAGCTGCCGACCAAAATTCCCGCTTTGGAAGGGCGAATCACTCGGATTTTAGTCGCACCGTTCCAGTGCCATTCACCGGTCATTGAAAGTCCTTCCCACCTCGTAATTCGCGCGTCTCCTCCGCCACAGTAAAATTCGTTGACGCCGATGGGAGTCAATGAAAATATTCCCTGATCGTGGGCGGTAATTTTCCGTGGTGCTCCCGAAGCATCCAACAGCATCAATTCGCCGGCTTCGGTTCCTGCGATAGGGCCGGCCTCCAGTGCCTCGACGGCATAAAAGGCATGTTCGGACTGAAAGCATGCTCGGCCATTTGGGTCTTCCATTTCGCTCCATGCGGCAACTACGCCATCACCACCAGCAGTGAGCCATTCATGGCGAAAATTGTCCCAGCAGGAATCATAAATGGCTCCATTGTGCCCTGAAAGCTGCCTTGGAATTGCGTTCGTCTGCATCAATTCCCGAATTTAGCGCCTTGAAACAAATCAATCAGCATGCAATACGTATTTCTCGGCATGGCCATTTTGACCATTGTCGCATTCATTCAGCTTCGACGTCGCAACAAACGTTAAGTTTCGCGTCATGAGTAAACCTTCTATTCCCAAAGGAACGCGAGACTTTGGCCCTGTTGTCATGGCGCGGCGAAATTGGATGTTTTCCATCATGCGGGATGCTTTCGAGCGCTATGGATTCCAACCGATTGAGACACCAGCGATGGAGTCGCTCTCGACCTTGACCGGAAAATATGGCGATGAGGGCGACCAATTAATTTTCAAGCTGCTCAATAACGGAGACTTTTTGGCGAAAGCCGATTCCGAAGCGTTGGAGAAGAAAGATTCCAAAGGACTGCTTTCGAGCATTTCGAAAAAAGCCCTTCGATATGATTTGACCGTGCCCTTTGCGCGGTTCGTTGTGATGGCAAGGAACGATCTGGCTTTTCCATTTCGGCGGTATCAAATGCAAAATGTCTGGCGGGGAGATCGACCCGGCAAAGGCCGATACCAAGAATTCACCCAGTGTGATGCGGATATCATTGGATCGGATAGCATTTTGTGTGAATTGGATTTGATGTTGCTGTTTCACGAAGTACTCGACAAGCTTGGTGTTCCAGGGTATCAAATCATGCTGAATGATCGTCGTTTGCTCAACGGCCTAGCGCGATCTTGGGGCATAGAAGATCAATTTTCAGAGTTGACGGTAGCGCTGGACAAGTGGGACAAAATTGGCGATAACGGAGTCCGAAAAGAACTTGGTGACCGCGGGATGCATGAAGACCAAATTTCTCAAGTTATGGGCTTGTTTTCGTTGCTTGCTTCCGATGACTCGATGGTGCGGTTGGATGGTGTTCAGCGACTTTTGCTTCCCGGTGATGATGAAGCCCAAACGGCCTACCGTGAGGTGGTGAAGTTGCTTCAGAGCGCGAAGGATTCGGGCGTGCCTGCATCGTGTATTTCATTCGATCCCACATTGGCAAGGGGCTTGAATTATTACACCGGTGCTATTTTTGAAGTCAGAGTGAAAGATGCGCCGGTAGGAAGTATTTGCGGCGGTGGGCGCTATGCGAATTTGACAGGGATTTTTGGGTGGGAGGGCATGAGCGGCGTTGGAATAAGCTTTGGCGCAGATCGTATTTATGATGTTCTTGAGCATTTCCAATTATTTCCGGCTGCTTCAAGCACAGGTCCTCAGGTCCTCGTTCTGATGTTGGACGAAGAATCAGAGGTTGGCGCCATCCAAATGACTTCAGCACTTCGAAAATCGGGCATTCGCGCTTCATCGTATCCACAGGTTGCGAAGTTGAAGAAGCAGATGAAATACGCGGCAGACGTGAACGTGAAATTCGTAATTATGGCGGGGGAGGAGGAACGTTCAATGGATGAATGGACGATTCGTCAAATGGATACGGGCGACCAGCAACGCTTTTCGCTTGTTGATGCCATTGCCTTTTTGGCGGCTGCCTTGTAGGGAGATTTCTACCGCTCAATTCAAGCGAGCTCCAAGGCCGAATGGTGGGGTTGGTAGGTTGGTTTGACACTGTAGCTGCCGAGCAGTCGAAAATGAGCTGGATGAAGTCCATCCGCCTTATTCGCGATGTTTCCAGTGAACGTCAAGGTCACCTGACCTTCTTCTGCGTCAATGACGAGCGTAATTGGATCGAGGCTACTCAAGCTCCTTTCTGCTAAGCTGAAATAAGGCCAAACACTTTCCTCTACCCAAGGACCCAATTGAAATCGCTCTGTGCATCGCTTCAACGTGGCTTTGTCTAGCATGTCATCATCCACGTCACAAATGAATCGTTCGCCGGTCAGCAGCGCCATCAATTCCAAGTGGGTTTTGATGTGTGAAATCGAATCCTCGAGGGATAAGAAGGGGGAAGATCCTTCATGAAGAAGTTGCCTAAGATGCCGAGAGAATAAGGTGATCACATGTTCTGCATGGTCGTGCTCCCCGTAAATCAGGTGGTTTTCGATGGTCAACAAAACACGTTTGAAATGTTCGCCGTATCGGTTGAGGGTTTGCTGGGATTGATTTGTTTTTTCCAATTGCAAGCCCAACGCCTCCTTTTCGTGCAGTTTGTGCAGTTGGTGCTGCAGCTGAAGCAATCTTCTTTGGACTTCCATCGGCGCATCCTCTTTGGGCTTCCATTCAATTTTCCATGCCCTGCTCGCTGCGCGAATGAAATTAGCGAAAGCCAGGGCCC
>DLQB01000012.1:4624-4842 GCA_002477505.1 Flavobacteriales bacterium UBA7443 | reverse complement strand
CGGCGTCGCATGCACAATGAACGGCATCGTCCCAAGCGTGGGAACGAGGCTTGATCTGTTTATGCTATGAATTGCTGTTGAATGCGTTTAAGAAAAGGGAAATAGCTTTAATTTGGAGCGATGTTGATTACTTCCACGTATAGAACAACGAACAATCCATTGGCGCCTTGGCTTTTGGGCGTTGCGCTTTTGTTTTGGTTGCAAAACACCGCGGTTTC
>DLQB01000012.1:0-4613 GCA_002477505.1 Flavobacteriales bacterium UBA7443 | reverse complement strand
CAGGTCGTGATCAATGAATTCATGGCTTCCAATTCCCTTGCTTTTGAAGATCCAGATTTCCAGAATACGGGAGATTGGGTCGAGTTGTTCAATGCGGGTTCCGAAGATGTTGACCTTTCGGGATGGTATCTGACGGATAACTGGAATGATGCGACAAAGTGGACCATTCCGAATGGAGTGCAATTGGAGGCAGAAGGATTTCTCTTGGTCTGGTGCGATGAAGCGAATACGAATGGAAATGAATTGCATTGTTCGTACCGATTGAGCAGTGAAGGCGAGGAGTTGGCTCTTTTCACGCCCGAATTAGTGGCGGTGGATTCATTGGTTTTTGGGGCGCAACAATCGGATGTGAGTTACGGCAGGAGCAATGATGGATTGGCACAATGGTCGTGGTTTTCATCGGGTACTCCGGGCACATCGAACAATGACGCTGAGGCATTCGAGGGCATCACATTTGCTGTTCCGCATTTTTCAGAAGAAGGAGGCTTTTACGATCAAGATTTTCAGGTAGCGCTCAGCTCCATTGTGGGGGAAGTTCGCTTCACGATGGATGGCCGATCACCGGAGTGGTCCGATTCGCTCTACACGCTTCCGTTGGATGTGGAGGGCGATGCATTCATTCGAGCCCGCGTTTTTCAAGAGGGGCATATACCGGGGCCGGTTGTGACCCATTCTTACTTCATGGACACGGAATTGGCAGATCGAACATTGCCGGTCTTTTCATTGGTCACTGACCCCGATTATTTCTGGGACGCGGATACCGGAATCTATGTGCAAGATTTTAAGCCGGAATGGGAGTGGCCTGTGAATGTGGAGTTTTTTGAAAATGACGGCAATAATGAAGCGGTGTTCAATGAGCGGGCAGGCGTCAAGGTCAATGGACAAAATAGCTGGGTACTGCCGCAAAAGATGCTTGGCATCTACTTTCGAGGGGGATACGGAAGTGGAACGTTGGATTATCCTTTGTTTCATGACCGTAACCGGAGCAGGTTTGACAACTTTGTGTTGCGGGCAAGTGGATCGGATTGGGCTTCAACGCTGATGCGTGACGGATTGAGTCAATCCCTTCCGCAAGAAAACACCCACGTCGATCATCAAGGATACCGACCCAGCATCGTTTTTGTCAATGGCGAATACATGGGCATTCACAATATTCGTTCCCGCGTTGATGAGGAGTTTGTGACAGAAAATCACGGAGTAGAACCCAATGCGTTGGATATGATTGCTGATCACGGCGTGGTAGAAGAAGGCATCGATTCCGCTTTTTGGGCGATGGATGCCTTGTTCAGCGCCGATTTAAACATTCAAGGCAATTTTGATGCCGTAGCAGCTGTGGTGGATATGGAGAATTTCGCGGACTATTGGTCCACAGAGATCTGGGCGAGTAACAGCAGTTGGGGCCACAATGTTATTCAATGGAAGCCCAGGGAGTACGGCAAATGGCAGTACGTGTTTACCGATTTGGATCGGGGTTTTTCGGGTTCGACAAATGATGCAATCAATGCATTCGTTCAGCCTCAAAACAACAATTACGATTACGCCCGGACGTGGATTCGTCACGCTTTGCAAAACAGTGTCTATGAAGATTACTTCGCGCAGCGGATGGCCGATCACCTGCATACGTCTTTCCATCCGGAGCGGGTGCACCGGGTGATTGATGCATGGGAGTCGCGGATTGCCGCCGAAGTTCCATACCACGTGGAGCGTTGGAGCGGTACAACTTCTTCTTACGGAGATGGAATTGAGAACGTGGAGTTTTGGGAAGATGAAGTGAGCGAATTGCGGGTGTTTGCTTCCGAGCGATCGCCTTTTTTGCTGGGAGATATGGCGGAACAATTTAACCTGAATGACATTGTTACGCTGCAAACGGACAATTTTCCGCCGGGAGCGGGGAACATCAGACTGAACGATTTTCGAATGCCGGACAGTCCTTGGGTCGGGCCATATTTTGATGGCATGCCTTTCATTTTAAGCGCCGAACCCTTGCCGGGATTTGATTTTGTGGGTTGGTCGGAAATAGGCCTGGTGGACATCATCCCTGAAGGGGCGGATTGGCAGTACCAAGACACGGGCGAGGACCTGGGGTCTGCTTGGTGCACCTTGGGCTTTGATGCCAGTGGCTGGTCATCGGGGACGGCAGAACTCGGATACGGAGACGGAGATGAGGTGACCGAAGTGTCATTTGGTGATGATGATCAAAACAAGCATATAACCACGTATTTCCGGCATGCATTCGACGTGGCCGCTGATTCAGCGGAATCTGTGAATGGCATCATTCATTTGCGTCGCGACGACGGAGCGGTTGTTTACTTGAATGGGCAAGAGCTTTTTCGGGACAATATGCCCGAGGGCGAAATCGCCTCCACGACCTTTGCGCTTGAAGCGGCTGCCGGTGCCGCCGAGTCCAACTGGAATGCGCATCCAATAGAACTCAGCTTCCTGCCAGGGGCCAATGTGATCGCGGTAGAAATCCATCAAGTCTCCTCCACGAGTTCGGACATCAGCTTTGATTTGATGCTCTCCACCAGTGCACCGCTCGAGGCCATTTTCAGTAGCAGCAATCCACTGGAGCTCTCATTGGTTGGTGATGCGGGCTATTTCGCTCGATACGAAGCCACAGGGGAATGTGCGTTGCCGGAAACGATTGCCGAGGACTTAACGCTCACAGCCGATTGTTCCCCTTACCTCGCTACGGGCACGAGTGTGGTCCAAGACGGCGCTACGCTCGCATTGGAGCCGGGTGTGGAAATTTGGTTTCCAACCGATGCCCGTCTCTTGGTTCGTGGTCAGCTGCTTGCCGAAGGGACGGCCGATGCACCCGTCGGATTTCGACTCAATCCCAGCAGCGAAGGGCCTTGGGGCAACATTCAGTTTGATGCTTCGTCGGAAACCAATGTCATTCGTCACGCCGTCATTGAGGGGGCATCGGAAGGCGATCACCCGGTTCACGACCGCGCGGCGGTTTCGGCTTGGTTTTCCACGGTCACCCTTGATCACGTCACCCTGACCGAGAATTTCAGCAATCCGGTGTATGCCGAATACAGTGATATTCAATTGATCAATTGCATCGTGCACTCTGACGTTACCGGTGATTTGATCAATGTTCGGCACGGTTCCGCACTCATTGATTCGTGCGTATTTGTAGGCAATGACGCTCCGGATACGGATGCCATCGATTACGATGTTGTGGACAATGGAATCGTCCGCAACACCCTCATTCATTCGTTTCGTGGGAGCAACAGCGACGGCATTGATCTGGGAGAAGGTTCGCAAAACATTCTCATTGAGGGAGGTGTGATCCATCATTGCACGGACAAGGGAATCAGTATAGGACAAGCGTCCGATGCCATCATTCGTGATATGACCATCAGTCAATGTGCTCTGGGCGTAGCAATGAAGGACTTGGGAGCCTCAGCAATTGATCACACCACTTTTTACGGCAACCAATATGCGGTTAGCGTATACGAAAAGAATCCGGGGATGGGAGGGGGCACGGTTACCGCTGAGAGCAGCATCTTTTCCAACAGCAGCCATTCGCCTGTTTTTCAGGATTCTATCTCTACCTCATGGGTGCTGGAGTCGATTTATGATTCCGACACCTTGTTGTTTGATGACATAGCCATGGCCAACCCGTTATTTGCCCATCCCGATGCCTTCTATTTTGGGTTGCTCGAGGGATCTCCAGCTGCTGATGCGGGAGGGCCTGGAGACAATTACGGCGCTTCGTTTCCATGGGCAATGCCTTGGTCGATCACGGAACGTGACGTGGCCATCGTTGAGTTCGGTTATGCGGGAATCGAGCACCTCGATCGTGAATGGATCAAGGTCCAGAACGAAGGAGGACAGCCAGTTAATCTGCAAGGCTATCGATTGGAAGATGCGGTGTCCTGGACATGCGTCGATGCGCTTTGGATTGAGCCAGGAGAATCCGTTTGGATCGTGAAAGATGTTTCCTTTTTCGAGGAATCCTTTGAGCAGGTCGTGGAATGGGATGCAGGCCAATTGGCCAACGAAGGGGAGCGCATTCTTCTCAAGGACGCCGCGGGCATCGTGGTTGATTTTGTGCGCTATGGTATAGAAGCGCCATGGCCGGTGCCCGTTGCCGGAGCGGAAGCGTTGGTCCGCATATCCCCTTGGCTGGACAATCATTTCGCTTCCAGTTGGATGCTTGCGGAGTTAGACGGCGTGCCGCTAGAAGGGGATGCCACGAGCACTTGGAGAATGTATCCGAATCCAGCAAAAAATCGTGTGCAACTGCATTTTGATGAGTCGCCATCTGGACCATTGGACGTGCAATTATTCAGCGCAACAGGCCAATGTGTGCAGGAGTGGAGGCTTTTAGCGACAGGCAATGATATCACGCTCGATGTTTCAAGTTTTCCAAATGGCATGTACCTCCTTCGAGTGGATGCTGTGAGTCGATTGATTCAGCTATTTTAAAACAAGCTGCGCAATCAGTCCTTCACCCGATTGAAGCGTAGCATCCGGAGCATCCATTTGGGAAGGGCTTTTCCTGCCGGGCGCTTCCGTGTATCGAGGTACCAATTCATTTTTTGACTGATGGGAATCTTATGGGTTTCCACGAATTCAATCCATGTATTGTCGGGGTCTTC
>DLQB01000033.1 GCA_002477505.1 Flavobacteriales bacterium UBA7443 | reverse complement strand
AAAATAGAAGCCCTTGAATCCTTGGAACTTTGGGACAATGTATTGGCCTACTTTCCTGCCTCGTTGAGCGATTTACCCAATTTGCACAGATTGGATTTGCTGCACAATGACATGGTGCTTGAAGAACAGGAAGCCTTGCGCAATTGGCTGCCAAGTCATGTTGAACTCATCCTTTCCGCGCCTTGTCGCTGTGATTTTGACGAATAATGCAGCGCGATCCTGCCTTTCGTGTTTCGTCTAAACAATCATCGGAAAACGGCTGGAAAGCCTGGCATCGATGGGGAGAGCCAGTTGCAGCCGTGCTCAATTTGACTTACACGATTGGCTACATGAACGCCGCTTCTTGGAGTTTCCTTGTTGCCGCCTTGGGGTCGACCCTGTACCTGGTTATTTGTTGGCAACGCCAAATGTTGGCGGAGTCATTTCTCTGGCTGTATTACATCGGAATGGCATGCGTTGGAATGGTCGCTGTTGAGGAAGCTTGGCCCGATCCACTCCCCGTTGCCCACTGGCAGGAACACGTGCTTTCCATTGCATGCGCCCTGTTCCTTTGGGGCATAGCGACAACGATTCTCAAGCGAAGGGGACGGGCTTGGCGACCTGGATTGGATGCATTCACCACGGTGGGTAGTTTGTTAGCGACCTATTGGATGCTGCAATTCGTCCATGCCAATTGGCTCTATTGGATGGTGGTCAACTCCGCAGCCATTGTGTTGTATAGCAGCCGAAAAATGAGGTGGACCGTGGGGTTATTTGTACTGTACACATTGCTGGCAATTGAAGGCTGGTTTGACTTTTTTCCATGAATAAGGTCATCACACGCATTGCCATTAGTGGGGTCGAATCCACAGGGAAAACCACCCTGGCTTTGGCACTTTCGAAGGCCCTTGGCGCAGAGGTGGCTTTTGAATCCGCACGCAATGACCCAAGGGTGCGAGCGGGTACGATTGAACAGCCCGATTTGAAACGATTGGCAAATGCGCAATGGCACGCCTGCTTGGCAGCCGAAGAGCGAGCGTCCAAGTCGCAATCTTCAGCAGTAATCTCCGATACGGATTCCACGGTGATTCGAATGTGGGGCCGATGGGTATTCGATGCCGAAATTCCGGGGCTGGAAGACCTGGAAAAATGGGCGGATATCACCTTGATTTGTGCGCCGAATATCCCGTGGGTTGCAGATCCCTTGAGGAGTTTGCCAGATTTGAGCGACCGTCAAAAATTGCATCAACACTACTTGGATGAACTCCAGAATCGCGCGGACCATCCATGGGTACTGATCGACGGTTTAACCCAAGAAAAACGGCTCGAACAAAGTGTCCGAGCCGTCCAATTCTTTCGGAGTGATTCCAGCCTCAGCGAATGATAAACTTTACGGGAATCGTATACTGAACACTCACCGCTTTTCCGCGCTGTTCTCCGGGTTCAAAAGTTGGCAAACTCTCGACAACCCTCGTTGCTTCCGCATCCAGTCGAGAATCCACTTCCCGCAATACCCGGACGTCGCGGACTTTGCCGTCCTTTCCAACCACGAAATAAACGAATACCGTTCCCTGGATCCCTGCATCCTTCGCAATGGGAGGGTACTTGGTGTTTTTCGAAACGTACTTAATGATTTCAAGCTGCGTGCATTGATGCCGCTCGTCGCCACGCAACTTTCGGCAGTCGCCCATGGCCGGCATATTCTCAACAATCATGAAGGCCACATCCTCCTCCTCTTCTTCGTAATCCTCGATGATCTCAATCTCCGTGTCCTCATCCAATTCAATGTCCTCAATCTCTAATTCTTCCTCAATTTCTTCCTCATCATCCACAATTTCAATGACGGTTGTCTGCTGCGGTGGTGGTGGTGGTGGTGGCGGTTGAACGATATTGACAGGGATCTCCTCGTCTTCGAGCAAATCTGCTTCAAAATCCAGGGAACGGGTGATGGCCACATCGTAAGATGTCCATGCCAGGGCACTCAACAGCAGGGAGAATGACGCGACGAACCCTATGGCTCGCCATGCCGATCGCTTGTTTTCTAAATTCGCTTGAGGCGTTTTACGACTGAGCATGTTGCTTTTCTATTGGGGTTCGAAATTAAGACAACTTTGGCATTGTAGCAGCAGAATCGTGGAACTTAACAACGGCGAAGCTTAATTCCAGCATCCGTATATCCATCGGAAGAGCAGGCGACCCGCACCCACACCCAATCCATCTGCGAACATATCACCAAAACTACTGGTTCGGCCTTCGAACCATATTCCCTGTGCAAATTCCAAGCCAAAACCGTACATCACAAGGACTGCTGCCGCAAACCATTTGTATTGCCGCACGGAACCCGACTTGCCGAGTGCGATAAAAACGCTCGAACTCAAAAACATGAACATCATCAAGTGGATCAGCTTATCCATGTGCAATTCCCCAAGCCAATTGGATTGTGGCAAATCCTTCCCGGGTATCGCATGCAATCCGAAGATGAGCAAGGCCCATAAACCGGGGACGACTGCATGCCGAAATTGGAAATCCCCTGCCACGCCCGATTCGTTGAGGCCTCCCCTCATGATTCCTTTGGCATTAACCGATGAGGGCAGCGTATGCTTCTGCCGTCATCAACGCCTCGAATTCTGCCGTATCCGTGATTTTCATTTTGATGATCCAACCTGTGCCATAGGGATCGTTATTGACCGCCTCGGGAGTGTCTTCTAGCGCCTCGTTAAACTCGGTGACAACGCCCGAAAGCGGGCTAAATAAATCGCTGACCGTTTTCACTGCTTCGATCGAACCAAACACTTCCTCCACGGCCACCTCTTCATCCACTGTTTCTACTTCGATAAAGACGATGTCTCCAAGCTCTCCTTGGGCATAATCGGTGATTCCAATGGTAGCGGTATCC
>DLQB01000022.1 GCA_002477505.1 Flavobacteriales bacterium UBA7443 | reverse complement strand
TGAAATCAGCTCCGGCGCATTCACCACAAAGGTGTCTTGAACTACACATCCATTCAAATCGGTAGCATTGGCCAAATAAAGTCCAGCACACAAGGCATCTAGTTCCCATTCCATCCCATCCTCATCCACTACTGAGTAATCAAAACCTCCTGTCCCTCCAAAGGCTTCGATGTCTGCAACCCCATCACATTCGTCGGCACAAATCAAATCTGTGACCACCACTTCAACGGTCACGGGATCAGGCTCAACTAAGCTGACTTCAGCCGAAACAGAACACTCATTTGCATCGGTCACCACGAGAAGGTAATCCGCGGGTTGAACGTTGGTCAAATCAATCGAGACAAAATCAACTCCAGCGATATTCTCATTCAGTGCGGGCGACCCTGTAAGGACCAACTCCCCTGTCCCCCCGGACATGAAACCAGTGATGGCACCATCGTTGTAATCAAAACATGTGATGTCGCTCGCGGTAACTTCCAATTCGAGTGGCTCAATGCACGAAATCGTAATGCTCGTATCCACTTGGCAACCATTTTGATCTTCCACCTGAAACTCCCATTCTCCATTGCCATTAACACAGTCCAGTTCCAACCATTGATAATCTCCGTTCGGGGCCAGACCAGAGCCAACATTTTCAGCTGAGAAGGCCACAATGTCAAGAAGTCCAGTCCCGCCTTCAAAGGTCAGTTCGACGGCAGCCGTCAAGGCGTCTGCACAAACATTGTCCTCGAGCAGCTCCCAGGATGCAAGCAATTCGGGCGGCTCCGTGAAGCCAAAGGTATCGGAAGTGTCACGGCAGGTATTGCCATCGACAATGGCAACGTAATAATCACCCTCTGCAATGCCACTAAACGTCACATCATCCACTTGGCTCGCGACCAAGGATTGATCGATGGCATTGTAAAGCTCGTAGGTGATTGGCTCTACTCCGTTGACCGCCACATCGACGACCGCCAAATCTCCATAGCAATCAATGCCTTGCATCACCTCAATCTGTGCATCGGAGGTCAGGTAGTTTGCGCAAGGGTTAGGAACTTCTAACGGATTTCCTCCCTCCGCATTGGCATCAATGCAGTAATCCTGGATATCATCATTGTCCCCTTCAATGAAGACATTAAAGCAGGCACTTATTGAGAATCCACCGCAGGTAGTCACTTGAGCAATCTTAATCCTCAAATCTTCACCCGCCTCAACTGCGACATCCGGAAGCACAAAAAGGCTACCATCAACAACGGTCTCAGAGCACATTGCTGTCGACGTATAAGCAGGATTTCCAATCAAGCTCTGTTCTGTATCGTTCATCCCAATGGTCCAGTACGAGTCGAACTCAATTTCTGGAAAAGAGGGAAAGAAAGCTGCGTTCTGGGCTCCACCGAGGAGAACGTCACCAAATAAAGGATTGAAACAACCACATGGCGCATTGATGAACATCGGAGCCACATCGAACGCCTCAACGTCCGAATAAATGGCAATCAACTTATCGGTCTCATTCATGAAGTTTGCGTAAACCTCATAGGTGACATAGCCATAGAGATCCTCAAAAAGCAATGTACCAGCGGTCGTGGGATGAGGCTCCGTCGCCTCATAAAAGGCGGTATCCACCTCCCATGTGATGTCAATCATTTGCGCATGCAATTGAGCGGGCAGGAGGATCAGTGAGAAAAATCCCAACAAGAGGCAAAATTGCTTCGCGCGGATCTTTGCAGGACTCAATATATCTGTAGCAGGATATGGCATTTTCCAGGGGTTCGGGTGTCAGGGATAAGACGCATTTCAACTCAGGGACGTTGCACGGCTTTTTCCATTGAGAGCGCAAAATAACAGAAATCCGGCAGAAGTGGGATGGATTTATCACGTTGCGACCCGTTGGACCGGATTGAGCAACGGATTGTCGGCTGTCCATCGCCCTCAGCCCCCCCGTAGCTTGCTCACCTCTTTTTCAGTCAACAGGCGCCATTTCCCTGGCGCAGTGTCCAATTCGAGCGACATGACCCGAATACGTTTCAATCGAATCACGCGATGCCCCAGTGCTTCGCACATTCTTCGAATCTGGCGGTTCAACCCCTGAACCAAAATAATTCGGAATTGATTGGAGGACATTCGCGTCACCCTGCACGGCCGAGTAAACGTGTCAAGTATGGAAACCCCCGTGGACATGGTTTGGATAAACTCGTCATCAAATGGACGATTGAGGGTGACGATGTACTCTTTTTCATGGCCATTTCGTTCGCGCAATATGTGGTTCACAATGTCGCCGTCATCCGTCAACAGGATCAATCCTTCGCTCATTTTGTCCAAGCGTCCCACTGGAAAAATCCGAGTGGGGTATTTGACAAAATCAATGATGTTGTCTTTCTCACGCTTCGTGTCCGTTGTGCAAACGATCCCCACTGGCTTGTTCAGCGCGATGTAAACAGGTGCCGTCTCATCATTTTTTTTGACTTCAATCCCATTTACGGTCACCACATCCCCCGGCATCACCTTGGTTCCTGGCACCGATACCACGCCGTTGATTTTCACAGCGCCCTGTTCGATAAGCTTATCGGCTGCTCTCCTTGAGCAATGGCCCACCTGCGTGAAATATTTGTTGATCCTCGTTCCTTCTGGTGCATCATTCATGGTGCGAAAATAACGCATGCAGGCAACGGAGGCTAAAATCCTACCTTTGCATTACCCTACTGGCTCGCAGATAACCTGCGCCATCAATGATATGGTCTACTGGAATGGAAAAAGACACCGTCTACACCCCTACGAATAAGGTACGAATTGTAACCGCGGCAAGCCTATTTGATGGGCACGATGCCGCCATCAACATCATGCGGCGAATCATGCAGCGCTCAGGGTGCGAAGTGATTCACCTCGGCCATGATCGAAGCGTGGACGAGGTGGTCAATTGCGCCATTCAAGAGGATGCGCAGGCGATTGCCATGACTTCTTACCAAGGCGGACATATGGAGTACTTCAAATACATGAAGGACCTCTTGGACCAACGAAACGCCAGTCATATCCGAATTTTTGGTGGAGGAGGCGGCACCATTTTGCCGGAAGAAATCAAGGAATTGCACGGCTATGGCATTGAACGCATCTATCATCCAGACGATGGAAGGTCCATGGGTTTGCAGGGCATGATCAATGATTTGATTGGACGATGTGACTTTCAGACGGTTGAAGGAGCCGTGTCGCTTCAAGAAGAATTCAAGTCCATTGGAAAGCAAGATCACCGTGCCATTGCCCGCTGCATCACAGCGGCTGAGTTGGATCCTTCGGGATTCAGTGCAGCGTTCAGATCGGCACACCCGGATTTGCCGCAGGTACCCGTCTTAGGCATCACAGGGACTGGTGGCGCTGGGAAATCATCCATGGTGGATGAATTGGTGCGGCGGTTTCTCCATGCCTTTCCCGAAAAGTCCATCGGCCTCATCAGCGTTGACCCTTCAAAACGAAAGACAGGCGGTGCATTGCTTGGCGATCGCATTCGAATGAATGCCATTCACGATGATCGGGTGTACATGCGGTCACTCGCAACGCGCCAATCCAATCTCGCCCTGTCCAAACATGTTTCGGAGGGATTGGATGTCCTCCGCGCCAGCGGGTTTGACCTCATCGTCCTCGAGACAAGTGGAATAGGCCAAAGCGACACTGAAATCATGGATCACAGTGATGTTTCGTTGTATGTCATGACCCCTGAATTTGGAGCAGCGACGCAGCTGGAGAAAATTGACATGCTCGACTTCGCCGATGTTGTTGCCATCAATAAGTTTGACAAGCGCGGCGCCCTGGATGCGATCCGCGACGTGCGGAAACAATTCAAGCGCAATCACGATCTCTGGGAGGCCAAGGATGATGCATTGCCTATCGTCGGTACCATTGCGTCTCAATTCAATGATCCAGGGACGAATCAACTCTTCGCGTCGCTAATGAATTGCTTGGCTGAGCGGGCAAACGCTCCGTTTGCTGTTCCGTATTCGGCATCCGAGCAATCGAGCGAGAAACTTTTTGTCATACCACCGAAACGAACGCGTTACCTCAGCGAAATTGCAGAGCAGGTCAGAGCCTACAATGCTTGGACCGAAGAGCAGGCAGAAACAGCCGACCAATTGCAATCCTTGCAAGAAGCACAGCGTCTCATCGCAGACAACGCCTCAGAAGCCCTGGACGAAAAGGCCAAAGAAGTCCGCATGGACTTGGACCCAAAAATTTTGGAGTGGCTCGAACATTGGCCGGAATTGAAGGCGCGCTATGAAGACGCTGTGTATACGTTTCAAGTGCGTGGAAAAGAAATCAAAATCGAAACGCATCAGGAGAGCCTCTCTCAATTGCAGATTCCCAAAATTGCAACGCCACGTATTTCGGGATGGGGAGACTTAACGCGTTGGTCGCTACAGGAAAATTTACCCGGGCACTTCCCCTATACGGCAGGCATCTACCCCTTCAAACGCGAGGGAGAAGATCCCGCCCGAATGTTTGCCGGTGAAGGAGGGCCGGAGCGCACCAACAAACGATTCCACTACGTTTCGCATGGCATGCCTGCCAAGCGGCTATCCACTGCCTT
>DLQB01000113.1 GCA_002477505.1 Flavobacteriales bacterium UBA7443 | reverse complement strand
ACCGTTTCCCACTTCAAATCTGGATTGGATGTATTGATTGGACCGGCTCCATTGACCTGGACTTGATCCCCACCAAAGGTGTAGTTCAAGCCATTGTAAACTAGGCTCGTGTAATCATAGTTGCCAATGCCATCTGCGTTTCCATTTTGGCCCCAGCTCGCACGGAGTTTCAAGAAATCAATCCAGTCCTTCTCCGCAACCCAAGGCAATTCCGTCATGTTCCATGCAGCAGAAAACGATGGGAAAATTCCGTATCGGTTGTTCACTCCAAAACGGGATGAGCCGTCTCGGCGAATGGTTCCTGCCAAGGATATGGCATCACCTAACCCGTAGTCGACACGCATGAATTGACCGATGAATGCAGACTCCGAAATCCCGCCATTGGCGCTCGGTGCCTGTTCAGCCGCATTCAAACTGTTGTTCAAGTAAGCATACTGAACATCGTTCGTCGCCAAGCTGTCACGCGATCCGTAAAAACTCGTGCTGCGGTTCTTCAAAGACGAGTAACCCGCAACAACTTTCAACTCATCTCCATTGGACAATTCTTTGTCATAGGTCACAATGTTTTCCCATTGCCAATTGCTCCATTTGTTCTCACCCAGGATCAAAGAATTGACCGGGCGGAACTCATAAGCCGGTCGATCCGGATCATTCGGCCCAATTCCCAGGTCATACGTTGGATTAAAAATACGCTGTGAACCCAGCGATAAATCCACTGACATCGTAGAGCGGAAGGTCAGGTTTGACAGGAGGTCAAATTCGGCGAAAGACGAACCAACGAAACGGTTGGTCGTCCAAAAATCGTTGTTTATTGCGATCTGATTCGCTGGATTGGCGATGTCAGAATCGATGAAGTTCGAATAAGCAAAAGACCCATCATCCCGCCTCGCCTGAGTGATGGGATCCATGTTGAGGGCACGCCCTACCGGCGTTGCAAACTCATTGTTCTCTGCCAATGCAGAGCGATTGAGGTGGGTAAAGTTGACATTTTGGCCCAAGCGAAAACGCTCACCACCATCTTGTCGCGTATTGACACGGAACGTGTAACGCTCAAAGTTTCCTTTGTCACCACCGACAATTCCGTCTTGGGTGAAGTAGCTTCCTCCTATCGCTGTTGATGATGACTCTGTTCCTTTGGTAAAGCTAAACGAGTGGTTCATCATCGCCGCTCGTTCAAAAATCTCATCCTGCCAATCAAATGTCTCAAGCTCTGAGGGGTTGGCAAGTGCTGCCAGCGGCGTGAGGCCTGCCGCGGAGCGACTTTCGTTCATGAGAATAGCATACTCTTCAGCATTGAGAAGCGCCATGTATTTCCAAGGCTCCTGCACACCGTAGTAACTCTCGTAGGTAATCTGCGGCTTCTGGTTCTTGGATCCGGCTTTGGTCGTAATCAAAACGACACCATTTCCTCCACGTGCTCCATAAATCGCTGCTGATGCGGCATCCTTGAGGATGGAAATGGATGCGATGTCCGCAGGGTTCAAATAATCGATGCCACCGCTGGGGATTCCATCAATGACATACAACGGTTCAGCATTGTTCAATGAACCCGTACCCCGAATTCGGATGGACTGGGTCGAACCGGGCTGACCCGAGTTCTGAGTGACCTGTACGCCTGCGGCGCGGCCCTGCAATGCCTGTTCTGTTCGAAGCACAGGCATGGATGTGATTTCCTTCGAATCGATGGTGCCTACTGCACCTGAAATCTTGCTTCGCTTTTGGTTTCCGTACCCGACGACGATGACTTCCTCCAGACCGGCAACATCTGCCGAGAGTGAAGCGTTAATTTCTGCCTTCGCTCCGACAGCCAAAGATTGAGGCGTGTAACCGATAAAGGAAAAGATCAGCGTGGCCTCTTCTCCAGCAACGGTCAACGTATACTGACCATCAAGGTCAGTGAAGGTCGCATTTTGCGTACCCTTTTCAACAACCGTCACCCCGGGCAACGCTTGTCCATCTTCAGCTGCAGTCACCGTTCCGGTAACTGCCTTCCCCTGGGAAAAGGCAGTTACCGTCAAGGTGGCCAAAAAACTGAATGCTAAAAGCAAGTTTTTCATTCAAAGTAATTTTTCAAAAGGACATCAATCCTTCACTCGTCTCAGTTGACTTTCAATAATTTCTGTGTCAAGCCCAATCCTTCTGCTTGCACTTGAACGAAGTATACACCCGCAGCTTGTCCAGAGACATCCATTGCGTATACATTTTCGTTTGCAGGTACTTGGAAGCTCGCTACAAGAGCGCCAGTGAACGAAACGATTGTAATTTGCTTTGGAGATTGGACACCGGCAAAACGCAACTCTACATTTCCTGTAGTGACCGATGGAATCAATTGGAAATCAAAACCCAACGCCTCAGCGATTCCTGTTGAACCTTCACAAGCAGCACAAGAGTTGAAGCAGAAAGCTTCAGTAGTGACGGACTCCTCTGCTTCAATCGTCAAAATTCGGTTGGTGAAATCGCCCGTCGTCAAGGTACATTCTGTGTAGTTTTCAGCATCAAACTGCTCGTCTACCCCACTGTTGACAAACTTGTACTCGTGACCTCCAGGGGCCAAAACCGTTGAATATTCATAAATACCATCTCCATCGTCATCGGTCATCAATTCACCTGGAAACGACCAGCCATTGACTGAACTACCGAAAATAGTAACGTCGCTGATCACAACTTGATCTGACATGTCCACACGGAATGTCACGGGAATCTCGGAAGACGTCTCGCAAGAGCCGTCGGTTGTGCACTGACCGAAGCACGTGCTGACCGTTGTGTTTTGCGTCAATGGATCCAAGAATCGATCATTGAAGCTGTCGGGGTCTCCGCAAGGAAGACCTGTCAAATTCTCCTTGCATGAATAATCTCCACAGGCTCCATTTGTGAACGTATAGAAGCTCGAAAAGTCTGCATCGAATGTAAACGTAGCGCTATAAATGCCATCGCCGTCAGCGTCAAGCATCTCGTTGTCTCCAGGGTTTCCGAAGTTTCCTCCCCCGGCGATGTAAACACCTTCTGGCGAAACTTCTTCATTGGCCATATTAACGTTGAACGTCACAGTATAAGTGGAATCTCCACCACCGGTAGATTCACATGCCGAACAAGAGTTGAAGCAAAAAGCGTCAGTTGCGAAAGAATCATTCTCGACCGTGATCAAACGATTCGTGAAATCTCCACTGGTCAAGGTGCACTCAACATACGTTGAATCAAAGGCCTCATTGCCGCCCTCGCCGTTTTGGAACAAGTACTCGTAAGAGCCCGTTTCGAGCGTTTGGGTTGTTTCGTAAACGTTATCGCCGTCATCGTCGTTCATCGCAATTGCGCCCCATCCGTCGAAGGCTGCATGCAAGAAAACACCTCCCGTAACGATCTGCTCCGTCATGTCCACGCGGAACGTAACGTCCGCTTCACTCACAGATGCACAAGATCCATCCGATGTGCACTGAGCGAAGCATGTAGATATAGTGGCGCCGTCAGCGGTCACTTCATCCAGAAAACGATCGCTCCAAGTGCCATACGCGCAATCTTGTCCAACGATGTTTTCTTTGCACGACCAATCGCCACAGGCGCCATTGGTGAATGTGTACGCACCTGAATAGCCGAGGGGCATGGCCATGGTAATCGTCCAAACGCCGTCTCCGTCTTCATCGGTCATGGCGTTTTCGCCTGGCGCTCCAAAGTAATCGCCGCCTGCGAGGTAGACACCATCGGGTGAGACTTCCTCGTTGGCCATGTTAACATTCCAAGTCACAGGTGCTACCTGTGCATTCATAGCGAGAGCTAGTGTGGCAAAAGCCAGCGTAAAAAACTGCTTCATGTAATTAAGATTTAAGGGTTATTTGTTTTCATTTTTAACTTCAATTTCGACCACTTGGTTGCCTATGCGAATTCCAAATGCACCAGGCTCTACAGTGTATTCAATGTTCCGGTTAATGAAACCAAGTTCATCAACCGCGATGCGCGCTGTGGCCTTCACCGTTTCTCCGGCGCCTACAAAAACGCGCTGAAAGTGACGCAGCCGATCAACACTTGGTGTAATGGAAGCCACACGGTCCTGGCTGTAGACGGCGACCAATTCATTGCTCGTGCGATCTCCAATGTTTCGGAGCTCCACTGTTACTTCGATCGTGTCATCCAAATTGTATTCGGTCTGGTCCGTGCTCAACGCATCGTACTCCACTGCCGAATAGGAAAGGCCAAAACCGAATTCATACTGCGGATCAAATGCACTGATGGAGGAGTTCGCATGGATTTCTTCCGTGTGCTTGTGATCGTACGTCATGTGGGCCGAAGTGTGACGAGGCCATGTGAAAGGCAGACGCCCGCTTGGATTATAAGTTCCATCCAATACTTGAGCGATGGCATCCGCGCCATAATCCCCGGGCAAGTAGGCCATAACAACCGCATCCAAGAAGGGTTCAATGTCATCGAATACCCGCGGTCGTCCTTCTATAAAGACGCCGATTACGGGAACACCCGTTGCATGGACCGCACGCACCAATTCTTTTTGATTCTCAAAAAGATCAATGTCCTCAGTGTTTCCAACAAATTCGGTATACGGCATTTCACCTAGCCCAAGGACGACATGCGCAGGTCGTCGGCGCTGGATGCTTCGGACAACTCGTTGGACTTCGTTTTCCGTAAACTCCATTTCGAGCTCGATGTGCTGGATGCGATTGGCTTCAAATCGCATCTCCATTGCCTCCACGAGGGTAGGACGACCCTCGGTATTAAAAGCCGGATCGTCGCCCTGCCATGTTCCCGTCCAGCCGCCATTCAGCGCATTTAGGCTATTGGCGGTAGGTCCCGTAACCAGCACATCTTTTGTGCCTGAGATCGGCAATACCGATTTTCCATTGACCGTATCATTTTTGAGCAATGTGATGCTCTCCAATGCAGCTCGAGCTGCAGAACCTTCAAAGTTCTCCTTGCCCGGATAAGCAGTCAAAGGCGGAGGAAAGCCCAGTGATTCAAACAATCCGAGCTTTTTCTTCATCATCAAAATCCGGCGGACGGACTGATTGATGCGTTCCTCTGAAATGGTTCCTTCCTTCACCAATGCCAATAAGTGCTCGGTAAACTCGAGGTCCATCGGCACCATCGCCATATCAATGCCCGCCTCAATGGCCATTTTGGTAGCCTCCTTATAGTCATGCGCAATCATGTGCCGGGTAAAGAGGTATTTCACATCCTCCCAGTCCGTAACCAATAAGCCTTCGAATCCCAACTCATCACGCAGTAAATCCGTCAGCAGTGCTTTGTTTGAATGGACAGGAATGCCATTGATTTCACCGCTGTTAATCATAATACTCATCGCTCCCGCTTCAATCGCGGCTTGAAATGGAGGGAGAAAATATTCACGCAATTGACGCTCTGGAATCCAAGCAGGCGTGCGGTCCTTACCGGACAGTGAGAAACCATAACCGAAAAAGTGCTTCAGCGTCGCGGCAAAAGGCACTCCACTGTTTTGGTAACCATCCACAATGGCACGGCCCATGGTAGCAACCATGTAAGGATCTTCCCCAAATGTTTCCCAAAAACGAGGCCAACGTGGGTCCCGAGCTAAGTCAAGCACTGGCGAGAAGTTCCAATGAATTCCCAAGGCATGCACTTGAACTGCAGTATTTTTTCCGGCTGTCCGAGCTGCTTCTGGATTCCAAGTAGCACCCAAACCAATTTGTTGTGGTCCAAGTATACCGTTCTGCGTATACGTAGGACCGTGTATGGCATCGATGCCGTACAAAACTGGAATGCCCGAAGCCTTCTTCGCCGCTGCCGTTTGAATGTCATTTATGAACTCATGCCACTTTTCCGGGCTGTGTGAATGATTGCCGCAATTCAAGATGCTTCCTACTCGGTACTTGACCAGGGCATAGCTGACTTTCGCCGTATCCAAATGCTGCGGTTCTGTCAATTTTGAAGGCAAACCCGTGCCGATCGCTCCTAACGTAAGCTGGGTCATCTCCCCCACCTTATCTTCAAGCGTTAGCGTGGCCAACAACGAGTCAACAAACTTACTGTCTTCACTGATTTCGGGTACTTTCTTCTCTGAACAGCCAAGAAAACATGCGCCCGTTGCAACCAGAAAAGCCAAGGAAAGAGTAAAGGTTGCATTACGCGTCAGCATCATCATCTCATCATTGAATATCGTGTGCAAATTACAAATAGGAAATCGCTATCCCTGCCTCAAAGACATATTAATTCATTGCACATTACCTGCACAAATACCTCAACATTCCCTCCTATATTTGACTACTTGATTTCTCAAAGAATTAATCAAAATACTGATTCACAAATAGATAAAGTATTGACAGGTTCAATTCCCACATTCTGGTACTCGCGATTATTTCCTCTCCTGCTCCTTCTCTTTGTCCTGCAGGTTTTTGGTGGAAGCCCGTGTTGGGCACACACGGATGCATCTCGCGCAATCATCCAACACTTCGATAGAAAATCCATCGGAGGCGGCACGCATTGCCCTTACATTTCGGTAAATGACCCGAATCGCATCGCGGTAGCCAACAACCTTGGGCTGCTTCTATTTGACGGAAATGAGTGGTCGCTATTGGACTTGCCGAATGGAGCGCAGTCACGTTCGGTTGCGGGATTCGAAGACTTGCTTTTTTGCGGGGGACAAAATTTCGTGGGAATTCTTGAT
>DLQB01000101.1 GCA_002477505.1 Flavobacteriales bacterium UBA7443 | reverse complement strand
TGAGCCTGATCCCGTGACCGTTGAGGTTGTAGTCACAGATTTGATTTGTGCCGATGAATGTGATGGGGTTGCAGACATTGAAGCATTTGGTGGGACAGGAGGTTTTGATTACTCAGTAGTGGATGAGGATGGGATGGAATGGGAACTAGATGCCTTGTGTGCTGGACTTTATTTGGCCAATGCTACCGATTTGAATGGATGTGTAGTTCAAGACACCTTTGTCGTGAATGCGCCGGAGCTGATTTCATTTGATGTTTCAATTCTGGATGTGACCTGTTTTGGTGAGGCGAATGGCAGCCTTTGTGTCGAAAATGCTTCGGGAGGGACAGGTGCCCTGCTGTTTCAAGTGGACCCTCCAGCTGAGGGCTTTGTAGAGGACACCTGTTTCAATGTAGGAGCAGGAACGTTTGTGTTGAGTGTTTTGGACGCTGCGGGGTGTATTGTGAGTTCTGATCCGCAACTGCTGATTGAGCCGGACCCCATCCAATTGATTTTAGAACCATTTGATGTCTCTTGTACCTCCTTTGATGATGGGATGCTTTCTATTTCTGGCATCGGAGGAACGGGGGCGCTGTCCCTTACTGATCCAGCGGAAGAATTGCTCCCTTATACCCTCGAAAACCTTGTTCCAGGTCCCATCGAAGTGATGGTAGAGGATGAAAACGGTTGTTCAATGGTCGGCAATTCAGAAATCATTGAACCCGATTCGTTAATGGTAGAATGGTTGGTGCTGGAAGAAGTGGTTTGTGGCGGGGATTGCGACGGATCGGCAGTAGTCGACTTTTCAGGGGGAACTGGTGCGGTAATTCTCACACTGAATGGGACGGATGATTTTGATTTTAACGCCCTTTGCGCAGGACCATATACGGCCAATGTAATCGATGGCAATTTGTGTGAGGATTCTACACAATTTGAAATTTTAGAACCCGATCCCATTGAAGTGTTGATTGATGTCACCAATGTGACCTGCACTGGAATGAGCGATGGAGCCGTGAATGTATTCCCAATTGGAGGGACCGGAGACATTGTTTGGGAAATCGCACAAGAAGGCATCGACCTGTTCAACCTCTATGAAGGAGTATACAATGTCACCGCAATCGATTCCACAGGATGCGTGGAAGACACAGCGTTTGTGGTTGCTGCTGATGAGGTGACAGATATGATCTTAAATATGCTCAGTTCTCCCGTCACCTGCTGGAATGAGCAAGATGGCACCGCCACCGCATCATTGGTTGGGGGTTACCAGCCGGTCGAATTCTTGTGGAGTGATCTACTGGCTCAGACAACAGCGACAGCCACTGGGCTTTTTGAAGACACTTATTCCGTGGTGGTGACGGATAGTTTGGGCTGCACCTTGACGGACGTCGTCGTGGTTGAGCCAACCATAGGATGCTTCTTTATTGCCGAAGCGATAACACCCAATGGAGATGGATACAACGACGAGTGGATTGTAGGGGGATTGGAATTTTTCCCAACGGCGACAGTCAAGGTATATAACCGATGGGGCCAAGAGCTATTCTCTTCCATTGGTTATGACATTCGCTGGGACGGACGATATAACAACGCTCCTTTGCCCATGGCTGATTACTACTATGTCATTGAATTTGCCGAAGCGCAGGATGCCATTACTGGTACCGTAACGTTAAAATACTGAATCCATGAACAGACATTTTCACACTTTGGTATTGGGCCTCGCATTCATCGGAATGGGATTGGGAACCGCGACTGCTCAGCAATTGTTTCGGCGGTCGCAGTTCATGACGAATTCATTTCTGAGCAATCCGGCGATTGCAGGAACGCTTCCAGAGACACCCATTACGATGACATTTCGGAATCAGTGGACGGGATTTGAAGGCGCACCGGAAACAATGACGCTTAGCGGTCACACGGCATTGCCGAATAATGTTGGGGTAGGGGCCATCGTATACAGTGATGACACTGGCGGAGCGATCAAGCGAACGGGAGTAGAACTCGCCGGCTCGTACACCATCGATCTGAACAACTACGATGCGGTTTCTTTTGGACTGAGTTTGTTGGCAAACCAGTGGTCGTTTGATAACGATTTGGATGTTTGGGACGTCGAAGATCCCGCACTGCAATACGGACTCGAGCAAAGTTTGTCCTTTGATGCTCAATTCGGAATGATGGTTTTTGGTGATGGCTATGCCTTTGGTTTTGCCATACCGCACCTCATCCAAAGTTCCACGGGCATGGAATCGTCGTCTATTGTTTCTGGAAATGCAAACGAAAATTACCGTCATTTTCGATTCATGGGACACTACAGCTACCAAATCAATAATGACTTTAGGCTGGAGCCATCCGCCATGGTTCGTCTCACCGAGCGCACCCCAGCGCAACTGGATGTTTACATGCGCGGTTGGTTCGCTGACATGGCATGGGTTGCCCTCGGATTTAGAACCAATGATGCAGCTATTGTTGGTGCTGGCGGGCAATACGGTCCCGTGGGATTGTCATACACATACGACATTACCAGCACGTCAGCGAGTTACTTCAGCCCGCACTCGCATGAAGTTACGTTAACGTACTTTGTACCAAGATCTTCAGGCTTCAATGCAAATTCTATGAATTCAAGTCGTATTTTAGGGCGTAACAGGGTTGTGAAATAACGCACAATTCAAAAGTTTTATTGAGATGAAACAAGTAGGATTTTTCATAGCGGCGCTCGTTTTGCCCGTTTTGGCTTGGTCGCAATTTGACCGAATCGATGTCGAAGAAGTAGACAATGGAGGCGCTGTAAGTGGCAAAACATTCCGGATTTATGCGGTGATGCAAAATGAGGGTGATGTCATTGATGCTGTTTTTGGAGAGGAGGGCAAGCCACTGAGCATTTCGTCAACGGCTTCGTTTTACCAGCATCCCAAAGGGAGTGGATTGGCGTCAGAGGTTCAGCGATTCGATATTCAAAATGATGCCGCGCTCGCCTACGATTCATGGGTAACCATCGGCTTGGAGGATAATTACATGAACTCATTAACTGGATTCTTGATTGATTTGACAGAATTTGAAGCTGGCAACGCCCTGACGACGAATAACGGAGCGTGGTTCGTTACCCCTGACAAGCGGCAAGCCCTTGCTCCGGCTGACAAGCGGATTTTACTCGGTCAATTCACCACTACAGGTGTGATAACAGGGGAAATAAACATCCACGGACGAACCAAGGCCATTTTGGACTTAGAGGGAAACGTGGAAGGTGGAGCTCAATTGGTGCAAGCAGAAGGCGTGAAGTTTACCTGTGGTAACTAGGCGCTTCGTCAGGGCTTCAATCCTTGGCTTTCTTCAGTGTTGGCTCTTTGGTCAAGCTCTGACGAGCACTAAAGTCCAGTGAAATGCTGTTGATGCAATAGCGCAACCCATGAGGGGGAGGGCCATCAGTGAATATGTGGCCCAGGTGACCTTGGCAATGATGGCACAGCAATTCAACGCGGCGCATGCCGTATTTCAAATCTTCTTTTTGGTCAATGACACTCTGATCAATGGCGTCAAAAAAACTCGGCCATCCACTACCGCTCTCGAACTTCGTGGCACTGTCGAACAATGGCTCTCCGCACCCAGCGCATACATAGATGCCATCTTCGTGATGGTCCCAAAATTCGCCCGTGAACGGAGCCTCGGTGCCGCATTGCCTCAGGATGCGATATTCTTCAGGTGTCAACGCATCGCTCCAGTCGATTGCATCAGGGGTTGCTGAAAGAGATGGGTCTTGGCACCACATGTCAGCCGAAACGGTCAAACTGAAACAGAGAGTGAAGGCTTTGAGTAGATGATGAAATTGCATGTCAATGAATTTTCGGGGCAAGATGCAGAGCGGTGAGTGAATGCTTATTCTCGATGAGTTGTTGTGGGGTTCCTTGGAACACCAATTGGCCACCACGATCGCCTCCTTCAGGACCAAGGTCAATGACATAATTGGAGTGCGCGATGACATCGAGGTGATGCTCAATGACAATAACCGTGTGGCCTTGATCTAGAAGGGCATTCAAAGAAACGAGCAGTTTTTGCACATCATGTGCGTGCAGTCCTGTGGTGGGTTCGTCGAACACAAACAAGGTGTGCTCCTGTCGGTCACCTCGGGAAAGAAAAGTCGCGAGTTTAATGCGCTGGGCTTCTCCGCCACTCAGTGTGTTGCTGCTTTGTCCGAGGGTTACATATCCCAAACCGACATCTAACAGTGGCGTTAACTTCTGAACCAGTCTTTTCTGAGCAGCAGGGACTTTTTTAGCGCCTTCCTCGGCAGCAAAGAAGCGGATGGCATCCGCTACGGTCATGCTCAATACATCTGCGATGTTTTTTTCATTCCATCGGACGTCCAAAACTTCGTCTTGGAACCGCTTGCCCTTGCAAACATCGCAACGAAGCTTCAAGTCCGCCATGAATTGCATCCCAATGGTGACTTGACCTTCTCCTTCACACGTGTCACATCGACCTCCAGCAACATTAAAACTGAAGTGCGAAGGTTTGTATCCCCGAATTTTTGAGGTCTGTGTATCTGCAAAAAGTTGGCGAATTTCGTCATAGGCTTTTACATACGTCACAGGGTTGCTGCGCGAGCTCTTTCCAATGGGATTTTGGTCGACAAATTCCATAGCGCCAATTTTTGTGATGCTTCCACCGAGGCTTCCATATGCTGATGGAGTCGCTCCGAGTCCGTCAAGGGCTTGGCGCATCAACGGCATCATGACTTCATTGATGAGGGTGCTTTTCCCCGAGCCGCTCACCCCGGTTACAGAAGTCAAAGCATGCAGCGGTATTTGGGCATTAACTCCATTGAGGTTGTTTTTAAAAGCATCGTGGATTTGAATGTAATCCGGACCAATTTTGCGCTTCACCGGTAGGTGAATTTTCGCGTGTCCATTCAGGTATGCAGCCGTTAGCGATGGATGATCAGTTGGTAGTTTGGGCCATTCCGAATGGCTTCCTGAAAAGACCAATTGACCGCCTTCTGTGCCCGCCAATGGGCCCAAGTCAATGAGATGGTCTGCGGCTTTTAAAATATCTTCATCATGCTCCACCACGACCACAGTGTTGCCGATATCGCGCAATTGCAGAAGGATACGAATGAGTCGCTCGGTATCTTCTGGATGCAATCCGATGCTCGGCTCGTCCAAGACGTAGGTACTTCCTACCAAACTGCTGCCCAGACAAGTGCTCAAGGCAATGCGCTGCGATTCTCCGCCACTTAACGTTTTGCTGGATCGATCCAATGTGAGGTAACCAAGTCCTACATCGCAGAGGTAGTTCAGGCGCGTAACGATTTCTTGAATGAGTCGTTCGGCGATTTCCTGTTGTGTTTCAGTGAGCGACAAAGATTGGAAGAAGCCCAAGGCATCTTTGGCCGGCATGCGCAATACATGGGTCAGGTCCTTGCCCCCGATGAATACATTTTGTGAGGCCTTGCCGAGTCGTGTTCCTGAGCATTCAGGGCATGTCGTCCGGCCTCTATAGCGACTCAACATAACCCGAAACTGAATTTTGTAGCTTTTCTCTTCCAAGTACTTGAAGAACGCATTCAGCCCCTTGAAGCCCTTTCCTCCTTCCCAGACAGCCTCTTGTTGTGTGGAAGTGAGTTCGCGCCATGGCGAGTGAATCGGAATGCCATTGTCCCGAGCCGCAAGGCAAAGACGATCCTTCCACTTGCTCATTCGCTCCCCACGCCAACAAGCGATGGCGTCTTCATAGATGGAAAGCCTTGGGTCCGGTACAATTCGGCTTGGGTCGATTCCAATGACATGCCCAAACCCTTCACAGCGCCGACAAGCCCCAATAGGGCTGTTGAATGTAAACAGTTCGGGAGATGGTTCCGGAAAGACCAGGCCATCGCGCTCGAAGCGATTAGAGAATTGCCAGGGCTCACGGTCGTCTGTGAAATGCACGGAGCAAGCTCCGTCTCCTTCGAAAAACGCTGTTTCTACCGAGTCAAGAAGGCGAGAAGTAAAATCATCGTCTCCTTGTTTCACCGTCAGTCGATCAATCACGAGCGACCACGGTTCCTGAGCGGATTTCTGGGCGGGTTCGCTCGCATCTGATTGAACCTCGGCAATGAGGTGGGCAATCCCATTTGAGTCGAGAATTCGACTGAATCCTTGTTGCTGCAGAATGTCCAATTGTTGTCTGCGCGTTCGGTCTAGTTTTTGAGGGATAGGCGCGGACACCATGAACCTCGTTCCTTTCGATTCTTGTTCGAGCTGCTCCAGGACATCCTCCGGACGATCTTTTCGCACCGCCTCCCCACTGATCGGAGAAATGGTAGTGCCCACCCGTGCGTACAGCAGGCGCAGGTGGTCGTGTATCTCAGTCCGAGTTGCGACGGTGGAACGCGGTCCTCCTGAAGAGGTGCGCTGTTCGATGGCGATGGCAGGGGAGATGCCATCGATGCTGTCAACATCGGGCTTGTCCAGTCGTCCAAGAAATTGGCGGGCATAGCTGCTCAAGCTCTCGACGTACCGCCGCTGGCCTTCAGCATAGAGCGTGTCGAATGCAAGCGAGCTCTTTCCGGAACCGGATAACCCGGTGATTACGGTCAGTTTTCGTTTGGGAATCGTCACGTCGACGCCTTTCAAATTGTGCTCGCGTGCTCCTTTGATGTGGATATCCATTCGCTTTTGTTAACACCCTAAAACGCCCTTGGGTTTCCTTGAACGAAAATTAATTCGTATATTCGATAGAGACAATCAAAAAATACACGCGATCGATACATTTTACGCTTCAAAGTAAGGCCCCGGCTCATCCGGGTTTTCATTTCACCCTTAACTGCGTAAAATCATGCGTGCGTCACTCTCTGACCAACAGTTGATCTCCCTCTACCTCTCTGGGGATGAGGCAGCGTTCGAATTCCTTTTGAACCGCCATCAACAACAAGTTTATTCGAAAATTTTCTTCATCGTTCGGGACTCCGATCTGGCAAACGATTTGTTCCAAGACACCTTTATTAAGGTTGTGAATACATTGAAAGGTGGCAAGTACAATGAAGAAGGCAAGTTCCTGCCGTGGGTTCTTCGGATTGCGCATAACATTTCCATTGATCATTTTCGCCGTGGAAAAAAGATGCGCATGATGCGTGCCACGGACGAATTTGATGTGTTTGACACCTTGCCGTCGGATCAAATGCACGCCGAAGATCAAATGATTCAAGATCAGATTCATCAGGATGTCAGAGAATTACTCGATTGCCTCCCGGAGGAACAACGTGAAGTGGTGCACATGCGCATTGAACGTGAGTTAAGCTTTCAAGAGATTGCTGATGAAACCGGTGTTTCCATTAATACTGCCCTGGGTCGGATGCGCTATGCATTGATCAATATGCGCCGCGAGATGGAAGAGAGAGGTGTTCAATTGACGTTGAATTGATCAGACAGGAGAGGCGCCAATCGAAATGAAGATGAGATCTGTACAATAGTCCTTGAAGTGCTGCGTTAAGGGGGTGTTCAAACCCTAATGCACACGCCCATGGCACATTGTACACTGAAAGATTTGACATCCGATTGGTTTGATGAAAGCGCACAAGCTGCGGACATCATGCCCAAACCGCAATCCATTCGTAACATCTTGGCCTATTCGGCGGGATTACGAGTGGTTCAATCCAAAAAGTTCGGTGCATTTTGCACCCACATCAATTGAAGCAACATCGTTTGTCAAATAAAGAGGCCACCTTCGGGTGGCTTTTTTGTTGCAGGTTCTTTCCAAACGCGCAATGTTATTTTACCGGCTTCAAATTCTTGCAGGGCGTGCTGGACGATGGCGTCGCT
>DLQB01000023.1 GCA_002477505.1 Flavobacteriales bacterium UBA7443 | reverse complement strand
GGTTGGATGGTGCAAGAGGGTTATATGCTTCAGACTTCGGCCTATGCCAACCCCCAGTGGGAAATTCGGCAGAAGATTGAAGAGACCATTGGAGAAGAGGCTACGGAAGAATTTTACGACGCTTGGCTTCAAAATCACGTCCAAAAAAGTGACATCGATTCGATGAAGGCGTGGGGGTTCAACTCCGTGCGCTTGCCCATGCATTACAACCTGTTTACGTTGCCCATTGAAGAGGAACCAGTGCCAGGTGAAAACACCTGGCTTGAGATTGGATTTGAGTTGACTGACAGTCTCATTTCGTGGTGCAAACAGAACGAAATTTACGTGGTGCTTGATCTTCATGCCGCCCCAGGGGGCCAAGGCTATGATGCCGCCATTTCGGATTACAATCCCGCAAATCCTTCATTGTGGCAAAGCGCAGAAAATCGCAATAAAATGGTGGCTTTGTGGAAGCGATTGGCGGAACACTATGCCGATGAAGATTGGGTCGCGGGATACGATTTGCTGAACGAGCCGAACTGGGACTTACCGGGCAACACCGCCATGCGAGCATTGTATGAGGAGGTAACGGATAGCATTCGCACGGTGGATCCGGATCACATTATTTTCATTGAAGGAAATTGGTGGGCCAATGACTTCACGGGTCTGACCCCACCGTGGGATGACAACCTGGTATACTCACCCCACAAATATTGGAGTACCAATACCGCGGAGACCATGCAGTGGGTCACAACCATGCGCAATGAGCACAATGTCCCGCTGTATTTGGGAGAGAGTGGTGAAAATTCAAATGTTTGGTTCCGTGATGCAATTCGTTTGCTGGAGGACCTCGGCATCGGCTGGGCGTGGTGGCCGTTGAAGAAGGTTGACAATATTTCGGCGATTTTGAGCATTCCCAAAACGGATAACTATCAGGCGCTGTTGAATCACTGGGGAGGCAGTGGACCAGCGCCAACGACTGAGGATGCGACGGCTGCGCTGATGGAGCTCGCGGAGAATTTGAAGACGGGAAACTGTGAGTTCAAAGAAGACGTTGTGGATGCGATGTTCCGTCAAGTTTATTCCAATGAAACACGTCCTTTCCAAGAGCCACAGTCCATACCGGGTGTCGTTTTCGCTACGGATTTCGATCTTGGGGTGGTAGGCTCGGCGTATTCGGACACCAAGACGGCGAATTACCACGTCTCCACCGGAAATTACACCGAATGGAACAGCGGGTGGGCATACCGCAATGATGGAGTGGACGTGCAACCGTGCGGAGATGTGATCAACTGCAACGGTTACAACGTGGGTTGGTTGGCTTCCGATGAGTGGATGAATTACACCGTCGATGTTGAAGTTGCCGGAGTCTACGATGTCGAGTTGCGCGTTGCTGCAGGTGCGGACGACGGAACATTCCATTTTGAGGTCAATGGAGCCGATGTGTCTCAGCCGGTTTCCGTGGCGAATTCGGGAGGCTGGGAAAGCTGGACAACCGTGGAGGTAGAAGATGTGATCCTTTACGAGGGCCAATCGACATTGTCGTTCTACATGAATCAGCCTGGATTCAATTTGAGCAGCTTTGAATTCCAGTACACCGGAATGTCACCGGCAGACGCCGACCACGAATTTGTTTCGGCTCAAACCCGAAACAACGACCAAATCGAGATGACGGTGAATAAGCCGATTCAGGCTCCCTTGGTATCCGTCCCAGGAGGTTTTGAGATTGCTGTGAATGGCGACGTCCGTTCGTTCAATTCCCTGGCGCTGAGCGCTGAAAATGACCGCATGGTTGTATTCGATATGGATCAACCACTGAAGGGAACGGATGTCATCAAAATCTCGTATTCAGGATCTGCTGTTCAAGCGGAAGACGGTGACCTCCTCGAAGCATTTCAATTGGAGGATGTGCTGAATACCTTGGACATCGTCCACGAAATCCCCGGTCGAATCGAGGCAGAATCATATTCTTATCAAATGGGCGTGGAATTGGAGGGAACATCGGATGTGGGAGGCGGACAAAACGTCGGCTACTTGGATGCGGGCGACATTCTGGAATACCAAGTCCAGGTCAGCAATTCAGGCTTTTACAATGTGGATTTTCGAACCGCATCCCTCGACGGCACTGGCGCAGTTCTCGTTCGGCTGATCCGGGAAAACGGACAAGTCATCTATGTATGCCAATCAGAATTTGAGCCCACTGGAGGATGGCAGAACTGGGCAACCACTTCGGCTACGGCCAACTTGGACACGGGCATGTACACCATGCGTGTACAAATCACGGATGCACCGTTCAATCTCAATTGGATTCAGTTTGATTATCAGGAACAGGAAGAAGAGGAAGAAGAAGAGATTTCTTACGGTTTTGCTTTCAATAATATCGTGACGTACCCGAATCCTGCAGCGGATCAGATTACCATCGCGTACGGGGTGTTCCTCAGCCAAGATTTGGCATTGTCCATTTATGATTCGAGGGGAAGGCCGGTGTATGGAAAGGTATTTGAAGAAGTATCAGTCATTGAGGAACCGTTGGATTTGAGCACGTTGTCGATGGGGCTCTACCATATTTTTATTCAAAAAGAAAATGGTGAAATCGAAGTAGGTCGTTTCGTCAAAGCGGCGAAATAACGGACCCAATTAAACCACTTTGTACAATTCAAATCTGCAGTGTAAATTGCACACGAATTCGGGGAGTTTAATGAACTACGCACCGAATCATAGGATTCACAATCCCTTCAACTCAACAACTACCATGCATACGAACCTGCTGCGCTTTTGGCGTAACTCGCTCATGCTCATCGTTGCTACACTATGTGTAGCCATCGGAGCGCAAGCACAATCCACTGCCCTTTCCGGAAAAGTTTTAGACGGCAACTCAGAAAATGCGCTCATCGGAACAACGGTGTTGGTGAAAGGAACGACCAACGGTGTCGTTGCAGATGCAACGGGCGCCTTCTCCATCCAAGTACCTTCATTTCCGACCGAGCTCGTATTCAGCTTCATTGGTTATGAAACGCAAACGGTTACTGCGGTGGATGCGCAACCTTTGACGATTCGGCTGATGGTGGATGCAGAATTGGTCGATGAGGTGGTCGTCGTGGGCTACGGTCGACAGAAGAAGAAAGTGTCCACGGGCTCCATCTCGAAAGTTGATGCGAAAGACATCGAAGGCATTGCCGTTCCCGACGTGATTAGTGCGTTGGAAGGTCAGACCTCAGGTTTGTTGATCAATGAGTCCAGTGGACAGCCCGGTGCTGGCAAGAGCATTCTTATTCGGGGTATCAGCACAAACGGAGACAATACACCGCTTTTTGTAGTAGACGGTCTTCAGGTTGGCAACATTGATAATATCAACCCGAGCGACATCGAATCTGTCGATATTTTGAAGGATGCGGCCTCCAGTGCCATTTATGGAGCCCGCGCAGCCAACGGCGTTGTGATCATCACCACGAAGAGTGGTACAGGGAAGGATGCAGGTTCGATCACATACTCAACAAGCTACTTGAACTCACGCCCTTGGAAATTGCCCGAAATGCTGGGCGCAGAAGATTACGTGATGTTGATCCGTGAAAAGTTCGCGAATAGCAACCAGACTGCTGGGCTGAATTCATTGGGCTTTCCGGACTTGGGAGATGCGCTCGCCAATGATACCGATTGGATGAATGAGATTTTCAATCCGGCTCAAGTGGTCAATCATCGGATCACGGCTTCGGGCAAAAACTCTTATCTATCCATCGACTATTGGAATCAAAATGGTGTCATTGGCGGGGAGAAGTCCAATTATAAGCGCTATGCATTGCGCTACAATTCAACCAAAAAAGTCAAAGGAATCTTGACGGTTGGTCAGAACCTTTACCTGAACAGGACAGACAACAATAACATTGGAACGAACAGTGCTTTTGGCGGCGTCCAATCGGACGCATTTGCGTACGACCCATTGACGCCTGTATACAGTGATGAAGGCCAATATGGTTTTGCACAATCACCATGGGTCCAAAAAGAATACATCAATCCGTTGAGCCGATTGTGGCTTATGAACGGAGATGGCAAGTCCGATCAGATTTTGGGCAATGTCTATTTGGAGGCGGAGTTGATCGAAGGACTGCGATTGAAAACGGATTTGGGCTTTGACCTCAATTGGTGGGATTACCGCAATTTCACTCCTACCTATGAATTCCATCCTGCAGCAAGCAATTTGACGAATGACGTCAGCCAAGGTTCAGGAAACTTCCAGGGCATTCAGTGGGAAAACACAGCGAATTATGTCAAGACCGTGAATGAGAAGCACAATTTTGACTTCTTGCTCGGAACGTCATACCGAGCGAATGAATTCCGTCAGGTGGGAGGCTCAACATCCAATATTCCTTTTGATTCCCAATTCAATCCGAATTTTCAATACATCGACGCGGGACAAGACACGTTGGACCTGACGTTTGGCGGCGCTTCTGTGGACTATGCGTTGATCAGTACATTCTCGCGATTGCTCTACGACTATGATGAGAAGTACCTCTTCTCTGCAACGGTCCGCCGGGATGGCTCTTCCAATTTTGGAGCGAACAACCAATTTGGTGTCTTTCCTTCCTTTTCTGCGGGTTGGGTAGCCTCCAATGAAGATTTCATGGATGGATTTGAAGATGTCAGCTTTTTGAAGGTGCGGGCTTCTTGGGGAGTGAACGGATCCGATCGCATTGCTCCCCTGAGTTATGTGTCACGGGTTGAAAATGTGTTTACCTACGCTTTTGGAGCGGAGGAGCAAACACTCAACACAGGTTCTGCATTGGCTACGCCACCGAACAAAGACGTGAAGTGGGAGGAGAGCGAACAAATTGACATCGGAATTGAGCTTGGCTTGTTTGATGATAAGCTTACCGTTGAAGCCGATGTTTACCGAAAGACCACGAAGGATTTGCTAATGGCACAGTTGATTCCGGGCTATATCGGTGCAACGAACAACCCGATTTCGAACTTGGGTGAGATTCGAAACCAGGGAATCGAGCTGTCCCTTACACACCGCGCATCCGTTTACGAAGTAGATTTCTCCACAACATTGAACTACACGCACTTCACGAATGAAGTCATCAATGTAGCAGGGGAAACAGGGTTTCTCAATGGTTGGGGCTGGCCGGTTCGAAACACGGCGATTACGCGCATGAGCGAAGGCTATGCAGTTGGTCATTTCATTGGCTACCAAAGCGATGGGATTTTCCAGAGTCAATCGGAAGTTTTCTCCCACATCAATTCAGAAGGGGAAGTGCTCCAGCCCAATGCAGCCCCAGGGGATATCAAGTTTTTGGATTCAAATGGTGACGGAGTCATTGATTCAGACGACATCACAGATATAGGCAATCCTTGGCCGAAGCACATCTTTGGATTGAGTTCCAACATCGATTACAAAGACTTTTATATCAGCGCTGTTTTCAATGCGCAAATTGGACATGATATTTTCCGGACCTACGAGCGATCGGATGTCACGTTCTCAAACTACCAAAGTTTTTGGATGGACCGCTGGACACCGGGCGCTCCAAGTGAGGTGTTGCCACGTCTAACTTCTACCGACCCCAATAACAACCAGCGCCCTTCAGATTTCTATGTCGAAAAAGGCAATTTCTTGCGCTTACGCAATCTTCAAATCGGTTGGAACTTGCCAAAGCGCTGGATTGACAAGGCGCAGATGCAAGAAGTGAAGGTTTACTTCACGGCGAATAACCTGCTTACCATCACCAACTACCGAGGTTTCGATCCGGATATTGGAACGAGCGGGTGGATCTTGGATACAGGAATTGATAAAGGTTTTTATCCAAATAACCGTTCCATTGGAGCGGGCATTAACGTAACCCTCTAAAGCACAGAATCATGAATACGACATTCCGCAACCTTCTCATTCTTGCTGGTTTTACAATGGTGTTTGCTGCATGCAACAAAGACCGATTGCAGGTGGATCCTGTGAACCAGTTCCTCTCCAATAACTATTACCAGACCGAGGAACAAGTTTCGAATGCCCTCATTGGTGCCTACGATCCCGTCGGTTGGTCCATGGCATTTGGCCAATGGATTTCCCCGACCATGTTTGGTGAAATTCGTTCAGACAATGCCAACGCAGGCGGAGATCCTTCCGATAATGATCAGCCCGGGTGGCAAGAGTTTGATGATTTTAGAAACACGAACATCAATACCGTTACACATCCCATTTACCGCCGAAGCTACATCGGTATTGGCCGCGTGAATGCGTTGTTGGAGTTGACGGAGCTTTCGACCCCAGCTGTGGAAGTGTACAAAGCAGAGGCGCTTTTTCTTCGCGCTTACTATCACTTTGAATTGTTCCGTCATTTCGGTCCAATTCCCTTGGTAACGACAACACTCACGCCAAATGCGCTGGATTTGAGTCGCAATACACTGTCGGAGGTCATGCAGCAAATTGTGCAAGATTGCGAAGATGCTGCGGCAGTTCTTCCAACGAGTGCTCCTTCCGGTCAAGAAGGACGAGCGACGCGCGGTGCGGCCCTGGCGCTCATGGGAAAGGCATACCTCTACTGGGCAGATTTGAAAGGAGATGATGTCATGATGTTTGACCAGGCAGCATCCGCACTTCAACAAGTTGTGGATTTGGGAGTTTATGAATTGGAAGATGAGATGGAGCGTTTGTACCAGTTGGGCGTCCGCAATACCACTGAATCCGTATTCGAAATTCAGCACAACCCACTTTACTCGAGCGACTGGGGATGGAGCGAAGGAGTTGATGGCAATGCAATGATCCAATTGTGTGGCATTCGAGGATTGTGTGCGGAACATCCAGCGTATGAAGCAGGGTGGGGCTTTATGGCCGTAACCGAGGGCCTTTGGAATCACTTCTTGGACGATGATCAGTACCGTCGTGACGTTGCGATTATTTCAGAGGATGAGTTGGCCCAAGACCTTGCGGATGCAGGATTGAGTTGCGATCCTATCATTGATGTGACGCAAAATAATCCGCAAGATTTCACGGGTTACTGGCAGCAGAAATATGCCAATTACAAATCCTTCGCTGGCATGAATGTGAACGGTGGCAATGAGCACTTGACCAAATCGCTGAATGCACACGCGCTGCGCTACGCCGATGTTCTTTTGATGCTTGCAGAGTCACTGCACCGAGGATCCGGTGATGACGGTTCAGCCATGTCGTACATCGACATCGTTCGTGAGCGGGCAGCGGGACCTGGTGACAATACCGGCAACTTCCGAACGGCTTCTGATGTGATGGCGGCTGAAGGTTGGGGCTTACAAGAACTCATTTGGTACGAACGTCGGGCCGAATTCGCATGCGAAGGGGATCGTTGGTTCGACCTCGTTCGATCGGGTCGTGCCGACGCGAGTCTGTTTGTTGGCGATGGAGATAAAGAAGGGAACTTCAATGAGGAACACTTGTGGTTGCCCATTGCCCTGGAGGAAACAGTCCTCGCTACGAACCTCACGACTTATCCAGAAGCGTCACTGTTCAATTGAACCGTGGGGCAAGTAAAACATTAGAATCATTCAATCAACCCAAATCAATAATTCATTTCAGATGAACAAGACCTTAAAAGTTCTCAGTGTCCTTTTCTTGTCAAGCTTGGTAATCGCCGCTTGCAACAAGGACGACGACAATCCGGAGCCAGCAGATGTAATTGCGAGCTTCCAATATGAAATCAGTGCGGACAACTGGTCCGATGTTGTCTTCACCAACTATTCACAAAATGCGTCAACCTACGCATGGGATTTCGGTGACGGAAACACAAGCACAGAAGAAGGGCCGACCCATTCATACGCAGCGGGTGGCACGTACGAGGTAATGCTCACCGCAACAGGTGAAGCAGGGACAGCCTCGAAATCAGAAACGATCAATGTGGTCAATCCGAACACTGCGCAGCAATTCCTCACAGGAACGGACGGCAAGGTGTGGTACCTCGATCGGGAGGAAATTGCGTTGGGCATTGGCCCTGGAATTGGTGATGTGTCGTGGTGGTCATTCGGCGGTGTAACCCCATTGGGTGAGCGTCCATGCATTTTGGACGATTCGTTTACGTTCAACCCCGATGGAACGTGGGAGAAGAACACCGAAGGGACCGTGTTCGTTGATTCTGACGCCAACGGCGGATGGTTGGGCAAATCGACCGAGAGCTGCCATACCGAGGATGAGCCAGGTCTTTTTGTTGGACCAAATGGCGAAGACCTCAGTGCATGGGCGAATGGAGGTGAGTATACCTTCAGCTTCAATAGCGCGCAGAATACCTTCGTCATCGAGGGATTCGGAGCATACATTGGATTGCCAAATAAGACGGAAAATGGCGATAGCTACTTGCCAACGGCAACTCGAACGTACACCATCTTCAACATGGAAGAGGGCGAAATCGCGGACAAGATGGATGTTGCGATTGTGAACTTGACAGACGGATCAGCATGGAACTTCTACCTGAAGAGTTACCACAACCCGGCTGACATTCCGCCGATTCCCGTTTCTTCTCCAATCGCTGGTTTCTCATTCGTAAAGGATGGCAACACGGTGACCTTCACGAATACCTCTTCGAATTCAACTTCGTACGAGTGGAACTTTGGTGACGGTGGGTTCAGCACGGAAGAAAACCCGGTATATACCTACTCAGCAGATGGAGATTACACAGTGACTTTGACGGCAATGGATGACGATATGCTGAGCGATCAAACGTCACAAGTCGTGTCCATCAGCTCTGCTGTCTTTACGGCAGCCGATTTGTCTAGTGCAGAGGGAAAAACATGGAGACTCGATGGCGAGAGTTCATACTATGTTGGTCCTGGTCAGGGCAGCAGCGAATGGTGGGGCGGCATTGACGCCGCTGGTGTCATTGAGCGCGCTTGCCAATTGGATGATGCATTCATCTTCTTCGATGATGGCACATTCGAAATCGCAACCCAAGGTCAAGTATGGGCTGAAAGCTACATGGGCGGCGCCAACGAATGTTTGGATGATGCGGCACTCGCAGCACCATTCGATGTGTTCGGTTCAGGAGTGCATTCATTCACAGCGACGGACACTGAAATCACAGTGGACGGACTCGGGGCATGGATTGGTTTCAACAAGGCGTACAACGGCGGTGAGTTGAACAACGAAGGTACGGGCACACCGGCTTCTTCCATCACCTACGAAGTCTTCGAATACAGCAACAATGACGGAGTTGAGCGTGTGACCGTAACGGTTGACTACGGCGAATTCCCAGGTGAAGCGTATTGGACCATGCGCATGATCGCGGAATAAGCATTTATAGCATTCTGAATGAAAGGGAATCGGTCATGGACCGGTTCCCTTTTTTGATTGCTATCCCGCAGCTTAAGCCTCGATCCATGAATTGCGCATCAATCACAGATGGAAACCAATGCGAGTTGGTTTTCGGTCCGCGCGACGGATTTCGTGCCTTGAATTACAATTTCCTACGGTTGGCTGGCTGTCATGATTGCGCGCGCACGCTGGATGATGTAGAACATCTCCGCGCCAATCTCCTTGGATCGTTCTTGATAGATGCGGGACTCTTGTTCCGTTCCATCGCTG
>DLQB01000099.1 GCA_002477505.1 Flavobacteriales bacterium UBA7443 | reverse complement strand
GCTGGGCCATGTCCGCAAGGGCCACGAAGAAGCCACGCTATTCACCCCTGATATTTCACGATTCACATTGCCTGAATTTGAACACAATGAACTGGAAATGGCCTTCGATCAAATCGAGCTTTTTGGTTTTCCCTTGGTCTCCCCGTTTCGATTGCTGACGGTTGAATCAGCGCGGCAATTGGAAAATGCTGTGCGCAGTGAAGCGCTCTCCGATTGCATTGGAAAGACCGTTGATGTCATAGGGTACTTGGTCACCGTAAAAGAAACGCAAACAGCGCGGCGTGAACGCATGGCCTTCGGCTGCTTTGTAGATGTAGAAGGCCAGTGGATTGACACGGTACATTTCCCCCCCTCATTGAAGCAATACGGCTTTCGGGGCAGGGGGATTTACCGCATTCGTGGCCCTGTTCGAGAAGAGTTCAATTGCCTTCACGTAGAAGCGTTGTTTATGGAAAAACTGGCCTATATCTCAGATCCGCGGTATTCCGAAGATGGCATGCCTGTACAGGAAGCGCGTCCCAACAATGCCTCAGCATCCCAACGGCGTTTGACCATCGGAGCAAGAAGTGGGGGAGGCATGCTCAAGCGATCGATGCGGACCGGATGACGCTTTCCCTCAATCAGTCGTTGACTTTCGGTGTCAGTATCCCCCAGCGCAATCCCGCGTATAGCATCCGTCCAAAAATCGGCCCGTATACCAAGCTGGCATCAAAGTACTGATCGAAGTCTGTTTGAGATACGGATTCGAGATCGTAATCTCCCGCGATGATGGGGCGATCTTGCTTGTAATTGAGGGCATTCTCTACCCCAGCATAAATGGAAAACTCCGGTGAAAACTGCCGTGTCACTTGGGCATTGATTTGGAAGAAATCAGGCGCAATGTCGGGACGCTGAAAAGCTTCCGGATTCTCGGTCGTGAGCGGCAAACGCTGCGCACCTATCCATTGGCATGTGAAATCGGTTCGCCACTGCCCTTCTTGCTCGTTGAGCTGTGAAGCATAGCTAAACTGACCGAAAGCCCGATGCGTTGAAACAAAAGGATCCTGAGTGGGATTACCGAATGCACGGTCCGTGTGGGCGTTGACCCAACGGTAGGCCAGCCGCATATCCCAGTGACGGTGTACATCCCAATTGAATTCAGCTTGAGCTGAATTGGCAAATGATTGACCATTCAGCGCATACAAATCGATAGCACCCGTGCTTCGATCCAAATCCACCACTAATTTATTCTGAAATTGAGTGCTATAACCATCTAATGTAAGCGTCGCCTCTCGGTAATTCAGTCGGAATTTGCTGGTGACATTCAAGCCAACGTTGATGGCTTCTTCTGGCACCGTTGTTCCATACACGTTCCAATTCCATTGCCGTTGACTCGCCCACGACCCAAGCTGCTCCATGAAATGGTTGGACGTGCGGTACCCTTTACCAGCAACCACTTTGATGGATGTGTTTTCAGTCGCACTCCAGCGGGCGTGGAGCCGCGGGCTTAAAAACCGCCCAAACAAGTTGTGCTCGTCGTAGCGCAAACCGCCAATCACACTCCAGCGTTCATTCGGATTCCACGTGTATTCAAAAAACACTCCCGGAACACTCTCAGTCCGGTCCATGGCCATCTGCAATGTGTCATTCACGGCAAATGATTCGTCAAATGAATTGTACACGTAAGTCGCTCCTAACGTGAAACTCCGGTCGGTACTTCCAAAAATGTCGGAATACAAAGCGTTGCCTCTGAAAAATTGTTCCGTACCCCTGTATTGGTTTTTGCCGAATCGTTGCTGGTGATCATGGTTGTAGTAATTGAATTGGGTGCCAATGGTCCGCCATTCCGCATCGGGAAACACAAAACCCGTCTTCGCTGACAACTCCGTTCGTTCAATGGCTGTGACCGCCGACCAAGGACCTTCCAAGCTATCCATTCGGCCGGTCATTTCATCCCAATTCTCCGCATTGCCAAAAGCGGTCTTCTGGCCGGCAACGGCCGCTGTATTCACATAGGTCGCTGCATATTCACCGCGAATCCCTCGATCGCCTTTGAATTTCCATTCGTTGCGTCCCACAAAATTTCGCTGCATCGGCGTGTCCAAAAAGCCATCCTCATTTCGGTCGTTGGCTTGCTCGTTGTGCAGTCCATGAATAAGCACAGCTGTGCTCCAACGGCGGCTGATGTCATGACGACTGATATAGTTGAACTCCTTTCGGCCTGATCCATTCACATACAAGTTGACGTGATAAGGATCTGCCGTTTCCGGGTTCTTCAATGCTACATTGATTTGACCCGTAATGCTCTCGTAGCCCTGTGTCACTGTTCCCGCTCCCTTGCTGATGTGGATTTCATTGACCCAATCCCCCGGAATAAAGAGCAGGCCGCGAACAGCACTCAAGCCCCGTGGCCCCGGCAAGTTGTCCACCTGAATTTGGCTGTATTTACCATCCAAACCCAACATGCGAATTTGACGCGTACCCGTCACAGCATCGGTGAAGGATGCATCCACCGACGCATTGGTCTCAAACGCTTCGGAAAGGTTGCAACAGGCCGCTTTGGCCAACTCCTTTCGGTTCAAGGATTGCACATCCAATGGAGACAACAAAGAGAATTGCGTCGCCGACTTCCGTTCCACCACCTCTGCTGCTCCCAAATCAACTCCTGCTATCAATGGAATGTCCACATACGAAGACCCGTCATAAATCCAGCCAGCAGTCTCATAGCCCAACATACTCACGAGCAGGGTGTCGCCCAGATTTGCCATTGGTAATTTGAAAAATCCAAACCCATCCGACACGGTAGTGGAAGAAATATCATGGGACCACCTCACGTATGCCCCAGGCAATCCAATGTATTCGGGACCGTGGCCCTCGTGTCCCGGTGCTGTTGAATGATCCGAATGTTCGACGACCAAAACCTTCCCTCTCAGCGACCCGCCATTTTGGGCAAACAACGGAAATGTTGTTAGCACCAGACACATCAGAAGGGTGAGTCTCATGTGCATGAAGTTACTCAAAATCAATCGTGTTCTTCGTGATTATGTTGACCGTCGCCTGAACAACTTGCTCCGTCGCGGTACTTGCAACAACCGTGAATATTGGCATATACCTCATCCGTCGCCTTGATTTGGTCGGTATCATGGCCTGCATCCGCAACCAATTGGTGAATCGCCTTTTCCGTAATTTTCTTGGTTTTGTAGGCGATGGTCAATTTTTTTGACTCGACGTCCCAATCTGCCATGATGACGCCAGGCACATCAAGTGCTCGCTCGATGCGATCTTCACACATCCCGCATACACCGCTGACTTGAAATGCAATTTCAGCCTTTTTCTGAGCCGTTGCGAGCAGGCCTGTGGCCAAAAAAGTAAAGAGTAATAAATGCTTCATACGGCTAATTTAAACAGATTCTTGCAACTCAGAACTCCAACACTGCCAAAACGAGTGAAAAGCAGGTCACTCGCTATCCGCGGATGCTTTCAAAAAGTCACGGTTCATTCGTGCAATATTACTGAGGTCAATTCCTTTCGGACACTCAACAGCGCATGCGCCAGTATTCGTGCAATTCCCAAAACCCTCTTCATCCATCTGGTCCACCATGCGCTTGACGCGGGAAGCTCGTTCAGGCTGGCCTTGTGGCAACAGCGCAAACTGCGAGACCTTGGCAGATACAAATAACATCGCCGAGGCATTCTTGCAAGAAGCTACGCACGCCCCACAGCCGATGCAAGTAGCCGCACTAAACGCCTCGTCTGCTTGGGGCTTGGGCACAGGAATCGCATTGGCATCCAATGTTTCTCCCGAGGTATTGACCGAAATGTAGCCCCCAGACTGAATGATGCGATCAAACGCACTTCGATCGACGGCGAGGTCCTTCACAACTGGAAACGCCGATGCGCGCCAAGGCTCAATGGTGATGCTATCACCATCCTTGAATGAACGCATGTGCAATTGACAGGTGGTCACTCCTCGGCCAGGTCCGTGGGCTTCTCCATTGATGAACATCGAGCACATCCCGCAAATGCCCTCCCGACAATCATGATCGAAGGCGACAGGGTCGCCACCATCCCGGATGATTTGGTCGTTAAGCATGTCCATCATTTCCAAGAAAGACATGTCAGGTGACACACCCGAAACAGGGTAAGTCTCCATGTGACCTTTGTCCTCTGGGCCATTTTGTCTCCAAACGTTGAGTGTCAAATCCATGTCTCTATTATTTGTAGCTCCTCTGCTTCAATTCAATGTTTTCAAACTTCAAATCCTCCTTGTGGAGTTTTGATTCCTTCGGATCTCCGGTGAACTCCCACGCCGAAACAAACGTAAAATCCGTGTCATCACGCAGGGCCTCACCTTCTGGCGTTTGGTATTCCTCTCGGAAATGGCCTCCGCACGATTCGTTTCGTTCCAAAGCGTCTTTGCACATCAACTCTCCCAATTCCAAGAAGTCTGCGACCCGTCCGGCTTTGTCCAATTCCGGGTTGAATCCATCATCAGACCCTGGCACTCGCACATCCGACCAGAACTCGTCGCGCAATGCCTGAATGTCCTCAATGGCTTTTTTGAGGCCTTCA
>DLQB01000143.1 GCA_002477505.1 Flavobacteriales bacterium UBA7443 | reverse complement strand
TCAACCGATCAGATGCTTCGCATTGATGCGTCCGCGTTCAGTCCAGGCCCTTACATCGTCATCGTACATGAGGCATCCAAGGCACCTCAGCGCAGAAACCTGATCATCCAATAAGTGGCTCTTTACGGTAGCAAGAAGCTGCAGGCAGTTAGCGAATTACGCTCATCTTCATCGTTACGTCTTCTATGGGCCGATCACCTCGAGCAGTCTCAACAGAGGCAATGGAATCGATGATATCCAAGCCCGCGACAACGTATCCAAAAACGGTGTATTCCATGTCCAGAAATGGCGTTCCTCCTTGCGAAGCATACGCTTCAAGTTGCTCCTCCGAATACGCAAAATCTGGGTTTTTCGATTGAATCTTTCGTTGTGTTTTGCGCAACTGCCCTGGATTTTGGGGTTTTCCTTGCACCAAATAAAACTGGCTACCTGAAGACTTTTTTGCGGGGTTGACATTATCCCCCTGGCGAGCGGCTGACAACGCCCCCTTCGTGTGCAAGTGATCCGCTCGGATTTCAGCGTCCAAGGTATAGCCCGGACCTCCTGAACCCAGTCGTTTTCCAGACTTGGCTCCGCGGCTGCCGGGATCACCTCCCTGCACCATAAAGCCCTGGATGACCCGATGAAACAACAGCCCATCGTAAAACCCTTCGTCGACCAACTTAACGAAGTTGTCCCGGTGTCCCGGCGTGGAATCGCTCAACTCCACGATCAATTCACCCCGTGAAGTTTCGATCAGAATGCGCTGAGGTCCTTGCTTCGCAATCGATTGACTGCTGCTGCACGCCCAAATGAAAAAGGGCGCTAAGGCGACCATAACAATGGAGAAGAAATTCGTACGGTTCATTGCCTTGTGTGGTTTGCTCATGATGAGACGCAAAGGTATTGGACCCAAAAGAAAATGGAAACCTTAAGATTAAAAGTTTCATTCAGCGGTCTGCTGCATCGGCGCTCAAGCCTTTTTCACAAACTCCGACTTGAGGCCCATAGCGCCAAATCCATCAATCTTGCACGCGATGTTGTGCTCGCCGTCAACGATGCGAATGTTTTTGACCTTGGTACCCGCTTTCACCGGTTTGGGAGCCCCTTTGACCGGCAAATCTTTGACCACCACCACAGTGTCACCGTTGACCAAGACCTTGCCATTCACATCCTTAACAGCTCCGTCCTCCAATTCCACAACAGATGCCTCGGCAACTTCCTGTTGATTCCAGGCATGGCCGCACTCGGGACAATTCAGCAAGGTGCCGTCGTGGTATGAAAAGATCGATTGACATTCGGGGCAAGGTGGAAATTCTGACATGCGCGTGATTCTTTCCTCAAAGTAAGGCCAATTCACCCCCAAAACTCCGCCGCCAAGCGAAAGGTGTGGCAATGCGCTTCCACGATGTTCCAAATCTCCGGAGAATACCCGCCGCCCATGGCGCACACCACAGGAACATCGTTGCGGAAGCAGGCGTCAAACACGATGCGGTCGCGTTCGCGGCATCCTGCCTCGGTCACCCCGAGGCGTCCAAGCTTGTCTGTTTCGAGGATGTCGACGCCGCATTGGTAAAGCACCAAGTCTGGCTCCGACTGATCCATGACCTGCGGCAATTGCTCGCGCAGCAATTTGAGGTAGGTCCGGTCATTCGTTCCGTCATCCAATGGGACATCCAAGTCGCTTGATTCCTTGTGCATCGGATAATTGCTCGCACCATGCATGGAAAACGTGAAAACCTCGCTGCGGCCTTCAAAAATCTTCGCTGTTCCGTTTCCTTGATGCACATCCAAATCCACCACCAAGGCGCGCTCAATCACACCCTCATCAATCAAAATTTGCGCCGCCAAAGCCAAATCATTGAGCAGACAAAATCCTTCACCGCGGTCCGCATAAGCATGGTGCGTGCCGCCGGCGACATTGAGTGCTACACCGTGTTCCATTGCATACCGAGCGCACTGCAACGTGCCGCCCATGATCATCACTTCGCGATCAATCAATGCATTCGAATGGGGAAAACCCGTGCGCCGTTCCTCTTGTCTGTTCAGCTCAAGTCCTTTGAGCCTTTGCCAATAGTGCGCATCGTGGACCGACAAAATTTGCGCATCAGTAAGGGGTTCCGGTGAGAAAAACGCCTCGGATTCAAGCGTTCCCTCATGCTCCAATTGCTCAGGCACCAGCTGGTACTTTTCCATTGGAAACCGATGATTTTCGGGCAACGGATGGGCATATTTTTCGTTCCAAGCAACACGGATCATGTGGTTTCAACCTCATCGTTTGCGCAAAAGTTCGCGCGAGCAAACACCGGATCAAGTCCAAGAATGAACCTCAACGTTCTCATTGTGTTTTAAGGATATGTCATTCTCTACACTGCTTTTCATCATGGTCGGATCCCTTCTCAATCCCCTGCTCGAATTTGATTTCAAAGCCGACGGCAATGCCGCTCGCGCTTGGTCCATTCAAAACGACGATGTCATGGGAGGTGTTTCCGAAGGAACCGTGCAATGGCAGGACGAAGGCTTTCGATGGTACGGCCACACGCGTTTGGAAAACAACGGAGGTTTTAGTTCCATCCGAAGCCCGTGGAAGTCGTTCGACCTCACGGAATTTGACACGGTGCGCATTCGCTGCAAAGGCACAGGCGGCCCGTTCCGAATTGTATTTGACACCCAATATGCATGGTTCCTACCCAACGCTCAAACCAACTTCGATGCAACCGAGGATTGGAGTGACGTGGTCATCCCATTGAAAAATTTCGTTTGGGAAGAACCCCGACGAGGCGTCATTGGAAAAGTAAATCCCGCCAAAGAGCTCAACGAAGTCATTCGCTTTGGCCTTATGAAGTACGACGGAACTGCGCAGCCGTTTGAGCTGGAGGTCGCATCTGTATCGTTTGAGTGATTCGATCGGGTAACACCCTCAGAAATCCACCCGATAGAAGAAGATGGGCAGGAAGCCCAATTGGTATTCT
>DLQB01000060.1:11753-12616 GCA_002477505.1 Flavobacteriales bacterium UBA7443 | reverse complement strand
GAACGTCTCCTGTGTGGCATCATCCGCATCATCGTGGTTTCCCAAGAGATGAAGCAAATGGGAATAAATCTGTTTTTGCCAAACATCCATCATTGCTTGGAACGCACGATTTTTCAACGTTAAATCCGAGGACTTTAATCCTGGGAGCCATTCAGGCTGATCATATTTCTGGATTTCCTTCACCCTTGACAGTTGAGAAGCTTCGAAACATGAAAGGTTTAATCGTCAACGGAAATGTTCGGAAAACACCTTCATTTGCGAGTGCGCAAGAACCACAGGAGGGTGCCGCCACCTAAAAATGTGATGGTAGAGATTAATTCGGCTTGCGTGAATTCCAAACCTGCGAAATCCATAACTGCGTTTACCCGGATTTTTTCGATGAAAAATCGCTCAGCTCCGTTGAACATGCAGTACAGAGCGAACAATGTGCCAGGGGTTTTGAAGCGCTTTCGAACGGACCAGAGCACGCAGAAGATTCCAGTTGCCATGAGGGTTTCGTAAAAAGCGGTCGGGTAAACACCGGGGTCCAAATAGGTGCCGTAACCTTCAAAAATGGGCCAGGGATCTGAGGGGCCAATGAGCTTCCCCGTGTAGCCGGCCAATCGCTCGCCAAATACTCCATTCACATTGTTGGGGAATGAATACGACCACATCCAGTCCGGCAGCCAACTGAGCCAATCGGGCAGTGGATTGGAATTTGGGATGCCCCAGTCACCGTCGCCACTGATTTGGCATCCAATGCGTCCGACGCCATACCCGAGCATCAATCCGGGAGCAACGGAGTCAGCCAAATGCAAGAAGTGAATGCCATTTTTCCTTGTGTAAGCATAAACCGCAAGTCCACCAACAATCAACCCGCCGTA
>DLQB01000060.1:1714-11682 GCA_002477505.1 Flavobacteriales bacterium UBA7443 | reverse complement strand
TTCGTCAGGGTACTCAAACAGGTGGAATAGCTTGGCACCTGCAACGCCTCCAATAGCCGCTGCAGCTACAATTCCACCGACATGGGTATGGGCTGGAACCTCTAGTTTTTCGGTTTTTACGGGCTTCGAACGGGTTGCGCGGGTTTCCCACCATTTCCATCCAATCATTAGGCCGGCGCAAGCAATTCCGAGTCCGATACTACCTTCGAAACTAAACAAATGGGACTGAGGTAAGCCACTGGAAAATAACTCTTTAGAGTTGTAAAATAAATAAATAAATTTCCAACCGATGAGGAATCCAATGAGTCCCTGCGTCAGCCATTCGACAGGCGATACAGGCCCGCCGCTTTGAACGGTCACGGTGGAAGCTTCGAAAATTCCTAGCTTTTGTTTGCGGTCCATCTCCCGTTTGAGGGTGGCTGCAGCGGTGACGAAGGCCAGTGCGACGAAAAGACCAAATGAGTTGATCAACTTGAGCGCAGGCAATTCCCATCCAAAGAGGTCAAAGAAGGCGTGGTAGAGCGTTGGATACATTGAATCGGTGGCGTTAATGGCGATGGCCTTGCATGAAACCAGCTGCGCGAATGGTTTGTAGGTGAATTTCCGCGATTTCGTTGGCGGCTACTTCTGCAGCGTCAACACCCACGCGGACATATTCGGGCGTGTATCCGAATCGCAGTCCGTCTTCGACAGAATCTTCAAAAAGCACTTCACGCGATTGCGACAGGAATTGTTCGTAGTGGGCGCGTTGTTTTTTCAAAGAAAGAGTTCGCAATATTTTCGTGCGCTCTTTTCGAATGTTCACGGGAACGGACTCTTCCATACGCACAGCCGTGGTTTTTTCACGTTCCGAGTAGGTGAAGACGTGAAGGTAGCTGATGGGCAGCCCTTGGAGGAATTCGTATGTCTCTTGAAATGCGTCTTCGTCTTCCCCAGGAAAGCCAGTGATGACGTCAACTCCGATGCTTGCGAGTGGCATATTTTGACGAATACGAGTGATGCGTTCCGCGTATAAATCCGTCCGATAACGCCGGCGCATCGATTTTAAGATGCGATCCGATCCACTTTGCAACGGGATGTGAAAATGTGGCTGGAAGCGTTCACTTTTGCTGACATAGTCAATGATGGCTTCATCCAAAAGGTTGGGTTCAATGCTGCTGATTCGCATGCGAGGAACAGCGATGGCATGATCAAGTTCTTGCACTAAATCCAAAAAAGTCTCCCCAGTACTTTTTCCAAAATCGCCAATATTCACGCCGGTCAAAACGATTTCCTTCGCACCTGAATCCAATGCTTTGCCAGCCATCCGAAGGGTTTCCGCAACCGTTGCATTCCGTGACCTGCCGCGTGCGAGTGGAATGGTGCAAAAGGAGCAAAAATAATCGCAGCCATCTTGAACCTTTAAAAATGCACGCGTTCGATCATTGCTCGAAAATCCAGGGACAAAAGCCTTTACTTCCTTGATGGGATTGACTTCAATGGCAGCGGGATCATCCGGCTGCATCTTGATCAGATGCTTCGCTAGGTTGAATTTTTCCTGCGCACCGAGGACGAGGTTAACGCCCTCAATTTGACTGATTTCCTGAGGTTTGAGCTGCGCATAGCAGCCAACTACGGCAACAAATGCATGGGGATTTCCATTGCGTGCTCTCCGCACTGCGTTTCGGCATTTGGCGTCAGCTTGATCGGTAACGCTGCAGGTGTTAATCACGACAACGTCAGGAGCATCATCAATTCCGACGCGCGCATAACCGGCGTCTGCCAAATCACGGGCTATCGTCGATGTTTCGCTAAAATTCAGCTTGCATCCAAGGGTGTGAAATGCCGCTGTTCCTCCGGGTGTCATGCAGCGAATTTAAACCAGAATTGAGGTGCTCATTCCCTAAATTGACGGCTCATTTTGAATTTTTGCAACCATTTGCGGAATTCGCTGTTATATTGCAAGACCTGAATTCTGAAACCAATTCTCATGCGTAATTTTTTATTTGGTGCATTAGCACTCTTGTTTGCGTTAACATCTAACGCTCAGACCTTCTCCAACGCTTCTTCGTCTTTGCCCGACAGTTACAACAGCGGCAACTGTGTCGGCTTCACCGACATGGACAACGATGGATATGACGACATCGTCGTTTTGGATGGATCTACAACGGTAAAAGTTCTGTACCAGAATGGTTCGGGCGAATTTACCGAAGTAAATTACGGGGATGTTTCAAACAATAACCAGTGGGGCATGACCATTGGGGATTATGACAACGATGGACACAAAGACGTTTTTTCGGGCGGTTCATATGATGGCGTGCACGTTAAGCACATCGACGCGGTAGGGCAGTGGTCAGACTTCGACCTCGAAAATGGTTCAATGTTCATGCAAGCCTGCAATTTTGCGGACATTGACAACGATGGTCAGCTTGATGTTTTTGGATGCCATGATGATGCGCTCTCGCGCATTTGGAAAGGAAATGGTTCGGCATTGGATTTCGATGCAGACCTCATTGACCTCACAAATTATGATTACAGCGACTTTCCATCCACCGACCACAGTGGAAACTACGGAACGGTTTTCTGTGATTTCGATCACGATGGCGATTTGGATCTAACCATTGCCAAATGCCGACAATTTGTTTCGGACCCGAATGACCCACGCCGCATCAACCAAATCTGGATGAATAACGGCGATGGTACATGGTCAGAAGTTGCTGAGGAGCGAGGTTTGGTGTTGAATGAGCAGAGCTGGACCGTGGATTATGCGGATTATGACAACGATGGTGACTTTGATTGTTACCTGACCAACCACTCCACCACGATGAAGCTATTGCAAAACGATGGCAGTGGATACTTCACCGACGTCACGGACGAGGCGGGCTTGGGGGCCAGTGGTTTTGTGTTGCAAGCAAAGATGACTGACTTTGACAACGATGGATTTGTTGATGTTCTGATCTCAGGAGGTTTCCATTCATATTTTCACAACAATGGCGACGGTACATTCACAGAGGTAAATACCTTCGTTGCCGGCGATACCATGCACAGCTTTGCTGTTGGAGACGTCAACCGAGATGGCTTTGCAGATTTGTACGCGAGCTACGGCAATGGATACAATAGTCCTGATAACAACAACGATGACATTTTGTGGTTGAATCAGGGCAATGCCAATCATTGGATCGCTTTCGATTTGGAAGGCATTGAATCCAACAAAGACGCTGTAGGCGCAACCGTAGTGATTACAGGCGACTTCGGCACGCAAATCCGAGAGATTCGTGCAGGTGAGAGCTATGGCATCACTAACACATTTGCGTGTATGTTTGGTCTGGGAGAAAATGACACAGTCGAGACGGCAACGATCAGCTGGCCAAGTGGCATGGTGACAATCATTGAGAATCCGAGCATCGACCAATACCACAACTTGCTCGAAGCACCGTGCATGACGGATTTGATTCTGACGGTTAGCGGAGAGACATCCATTTGCCCGGGAGAAACGGTTGATTTGATTGTAGAAGGCGAGTTCGCCAGCTACGCGTGGTCCAATGGAACTACGGAGTCTACTTTGGCAGTAGGTGAAACAGGAAACTATAGCGTAACCGCATACGACGCAGATGGATGTGCAGCTGTATCAACAGTGGTGTCGGTGCAGGTTGTAACAGCTGAGGCTCCAGTCGTGAATGCACTGGGAGAATTAAGTTTCTGTGAAGGCGGTTCTGTTGATTTGGTTTCAGAGAGTTCAGGAGACTGGACATGGTCCAATGGGGAGGAAACACAAAGCATTAACGTCACAGAGTCCGGCACGTATTTTTTGACGGTCACGGATGTCTGTGGAAATGCGAACCCATCGGCGGAATTCATCGTGCTCGTGTTGGAAGCACCTGAGACACCGGTAATCACAGGACCTTCTGAATTAGACGGGCCGCAAGTCATCACATTGGAGTCCTCTTCTGAGACAACCCATTGGTATGATTCCGAGACTGCGACGGAAGCAATGGCTGTAGGAGCAACGTACGAGTTGGATGCACAGTCGTCAACCACGGTATGGGTCGAGGACATTTCAGCTGAAGATATGGTCGAAGGAGCAGGAGGCCGTGCTGAAACAGGCGAAGGTCAATACCACGACAACAGCATTCGTTGGTTGCTTTTTGATGCATACGAGGACATCGTGATTCGCAGCGTTGACGTATACGCGAATGGAGCGGGAGACCGTGAAATTGGCGTTGTTGATTCCGAAGGCAACGTGGTAGCGTCTGCTGTTTTTGAAGTTGCTGATGGAATGAATACACTTGAGTTGGATTTTGAGTTGGAGCAGGGCAATGATTATGGCTTGCGCAGTTTGGATAATGATCCCCAGCTGTGGCGTGACGCTCCTGATACGGATATGGCTTATCCGTATGCTATCGGAGACTTGGCTTCAATCACACAGAGCACAGCCGGTGGAAACAATGCCTACAACTACTATTATTTCTTCTACAATTGGGTGGTCCAGACTCCATCGATTGCCTGCGCATCCGAACGCATTCCTTTCACCATCAATGTGACCGGAATTTCAGAAGCGTTGGGGATGACATTGGATTTGTACCCGAATCCATCCAATGGACGGGTGCAGTTGAATTCGAATGAAATGTCAAACACGCCATTCGAATGGAGTTTGATGTCGACTACCGGAGCGCTTGTTGACCAGGGCATGGCGTCATCAGGAGAATGGTTGGATTGGTCAGGATTGGCCAAAGGCACATATGTGTTCCGATTGAATTCAGAAGAAGGCACCATCATCAAGCAGGTGATTTTGCAATAAAACGGTGAGCTTCGCATGAAAAGAAAACAGCGGCCTTCTGGCTGCTGTTTTTTTTTGATCATAGGCCAAGGGTTGGGGTTGCCCTTATTGGATTCGGTCAATGGCCGTGCCGAATATTCCCTGGGATGCGCGTTCAAAGGCGTCGGCTTGTCCCCGTCTGATTTCCACGATGATGGTGCAGGATTCCAAAAATATTTGTTCTTTGGGCTTTGCCTGCCATTTATCGAGGTGATTCATAATGGTTCCCATTAAATCATACGGAAACGAAACCTTGAAGGAAGCCAAAATGATTTCTTCTTTTATTTCTGCGGCCTCAAGTGCGCAGCGCGTAGCCGTGCGATAGGCTTCAATTAGCCCGCCAACGCCGAGCTTAGTTCCTCCGAAATATCGAATTACGACTCCGAGGCAGTTGGTGACGTTCATGCTTTTGAACGCTCCTAATATGGGTGGACCTGCGCTGTTGCTGGGCTCGCCGTCGTCAGAGGTCCGCCACGTATCGCCATTCATCCCAAGCCGATAGGCATATGCGTGGTGTCGGGCATCGTGGTACTTTTTTCTGAGGCTTGTCAAATGACCTTCGACTTCATCTTCAGTTTTGATCGGAAATACATGGCCAAAATGCTTGGACCCTTTGACTTTATGCATTCCGGACGCTGGCTCTGCCAATGTCAGAAATGAGTCTTGAGGTTGCGTGTTTTCCGACATTATTGGGCGGTAGCTTTTACCCGTTTTGGCTGGAACTGTATTCGGGAATGAGCGCGTGCAAAAGTGATAGTGTCTCTGGATGTGCGCCTTTAGTTTGAGACAAGGCAATGATGCGTTCGAGGTCCGCGGCCTTCAAGGAAGGTGGGGTATTGGCGCGCATGATTTTTGGATGGTGCGTAGGCAAGAGGGACTCGCGGTTTGAGAGCAATTCCTCGTGCATCTTTTCGCCAGGCCGCAATCCGGTGATGGCGACTTTAATATCTTTTCCTTCTTCCATTCCGGCCAAGGCGATCATTTTCTTAGCAAGGTCCATGATCTTGATGGATTGGCCCATATCAAAGACAAACACATCGTCTTGCTTTCCGATGGCTGCAGCTTCAAGCACGAGAGAGACGGCTTCGGGTATGGTCATGAAATAGCGCGTGACTTCCTTGTCTGTTACTGTGATGGGGCCGCCGGCTTCGATTTGCTTTTTGAAAAGTGGAATGACGGATCCGTTGCTGCCCAGCACGTTGCCAAAACGGGTGATGACACACTGGGTTTTGGAAGTCGATGCACGTTGAAGCACTAAGAGTTCAGCGAGACGTTTCGTGGCTCCCATCACGCTTGTGGGATTCACTGCTTTGTCGGTGGAGATGAAGACAAACCGTGGACACCCCGATGCTTCAGCCGCCATTAGTACGTTTAGGCTTCCCATGGCATTGGTGTCGAACGCCTGCCAAGGCTGCTTTTCCATCATTGGCACATGCTTGTATGCGGCCGCATGAAACACCACATCCGGTTGGAAAGACTGCAGCGTAGCAAGGATCTGTTCTGCATCGCGGACGTCGCCAATTTGTAGATCCACCATTTCCTCAACTCCCAGCTGTACGAGTTCCAAATGGAGGTCGTGCATCGGGGTTTCCGCTTGGTCAATCGCAAGGAGTACAGAAGGTTGGTAACCAAGTAGTTGACGAACCAATTCAGAGCCGATGGAACCTGCGGCACCCGTGACGACCACCCGTTTTCCCTGCATGTTTTCAAGAATGGGATGGGAATTCAATTCTATGGGTTCCCTTCCCAATAAATCCTCGATGCGCAGCTCCTTTATTTGTCCAAATGATAAGGCGCCATTGATCCAGCGTTCCACTGGAGGTACGTCCAAAGGACGAACGCCATGACGCAGTGCCATATCGACCATCACGCGCCGCTTTTCTTTGTCGAGGTTTTGGATTGATAGGATCATTTGATCCACGCGGCCATCGGCAAACAGCATCTCGGCCTGGTGGGCATTGAGGATGTCAATGCCTTCGATTTTCTTGCCGATTTTATTGCGGTCATCGTCGATGAAGGCAATCAATTTCATGCCTGACTCACCCAATTCTCGATCAATGGCCTCTTTTGCCAAAAGGCCCGCTTCGCCTGCGCCATAAATGGCAATTTGGGTCTTAACCCCTGGATGCCTCTTGTTTTGGAGGTAAAGCCATTTGACGGCCCAGCGACTGGAAACCATAATTGCCGTGGTCAAAATCCACTCAATGCCTAGAATGCTGAATGGAATCCAGTAGGGGGCATTTCCCATTTGAGCTGCGATCAGGTTGGCGCTGGCGAAGACAATTGTGACCGCGCTCGTGCACATTGCAATTCGTTTGACATCTTCTAACCCCGTGTGCCTGATGATTCCGGCGGATGTACTGAAGAGTAAAAATGCTGCCAGTCGTGCTGTGATGAAAACAGGCAGAAAAGCCTTCCAAATCAGCCATTCTGCTTCGGGGATTCGAAATTCAAATCGGAGCAGAGCAGCGGTGTAGAGTGCAAGAATGCTCACACTGATATCCACGACGGTCACCATCCAGCGCGGTGCATGTCTTTTGGGCAGGAGAGCGTTCAGCATTTTAGCATCATCCTTCGAAACACAATGACAGAATGAAGGAGCGCGTTTTCAGTCCGTCCAAAGGGGCCGAAAATTCGGATTCGTCTTGGATCAAGATGTTTCTGCGGCCCATTTCAAATTTGCCTTCAATGCTGAATTTGAAGAAAGGCAGAAAAAAATCAACCCCTGCACCAATGTCAATGGATGAGTTGCCCGATTCCAAGCGTAAAATGTATTCGCTCTGCAATTGCTGATTCGTTTCTTCTTGCGATTGCATGTCCTTGCTGAGCTTCCCACCGACTAGTGCAAAAGCAGCCATATTTCCGATTCGATCCGTGCGTAGCTTGAGAAGCAAGGGGAAGTCAAGGTAAACGGCTTCGGTTCGTCTGCTTTTTATGGACACATCATCTTCTTCCTGGAAATGGTATTCCAACGTGCGATCTTGAAAGGATAGTCCGGGTAAAAAGCGCAAGCGAACATTTTTAGTCATGTTCCATGAGGCAACCAAGGCGAGATTGAAACCGGCTTGGGGTTGGTTCACCAATTGAACTAAGCTGTCCGAAAATGTAAAATCAGGACGCTGGATAATGTTGAAATCACTTTGGTTTCCTGCCAAGCAGAATCCGAAATGGTATTTCTTGGCATCAAATGCGGCAAGATTTTTCCGCCCATCTTGTGCTTGGCTTGCCCACGAAATAAGGAATATGAAACCACACAATGTCGCCGTCCTTGTCATGCTGCGCATGACGGTGTTTTGGGAAGGTTCGAAAGGAGTTGGCTGCATGCGTTGGAAGCGAGATGTGAGTTACAAAGCTATAACGGAGTGAACGAAGAAAAAATTGGATACGTGCTAATTTAGGTGGCCCAAATTTTAGGCCAGATAAAGGCGAAGATTGCAGCAACGAAGAGTCCGGTAAACGACCAAGCCATTGCTGCCATGCCGAGATAAAAAACGGGGGAGAAGAACACTTCGATATTTGATTGTTGCCGCTGTACAATGCTCGCGCGATCAGATTCCAGTAACACCGGGTTATCCCCCGCCAACTTTTCAAAGCTCTCATCGTTTAGGATTTGAGCTTCGACTTGCTGCATTTTTTGGGTTTTACGCGCTTCCAATGCATCCGAGGCAATTCCGTAGTACCAAAGGCCCAACCCCAGGGGAAGCAACAAGGCGAAAGAAAGTGTTTTTCGGGAAGCGTGCTTCCACCGTTCCAAAAAGTCATTGCCATACCGTTGGTAAGCCTCGTGTGTTCCAAAGGCTGCAACGGAGGTTAGTAAGGCTAGATTTAGGAGGATGCCATATTGGGTAGAGTCCTCCCACGTCCAAGTGCCCAGTGCATAGTATTTCAGCGCGAGCCATGCCAACGGCCCGCCGAAATAGAAAAGCCGGAGCTTATCCATTCATAGAGGATAAGAAGTCCTCATTGCTCCGTGTCTGTTCCATGCGGTCTTTCATGAATTCCATCGCTTCGACGGAGTTCATGTCAGCGAGGTGCTTGCGCAATATCCAAATGCGTTGCAAGGTCTCCTTGTCCATGAGCAAATCCTCGCGCCGGGTTCCGGATGAGAGGATGTCGATGGCCGGGTAGATTCTACGATTGGAGATGCGCCGATCAAGCTGAAGCTCCATGTTTCCGGTGCCTTTGAATTCTTCAAAGATCACTTCGTCCATTTTCGAACCGGTCTCCGTCAGGGCCGTCGAAATGATGGACAAGGATCCACCGTTTTCTATATTACGGGCAGCTCCGAAGAAGCGTTTGGGCTTTTGCAAGGCATTGGCCTCGACACCACCACTCAAGATCTTACCGGAACTCGGAGAAACGGTGTTATAAGCACGGGCCAAACGCGTAATCGAGTCGAGTAAGATGCAGACATCGTGTCCGCACTCCACCATACGCTTGGCCTTTTCCAAGACCAAATTGGCGATACGGACGTGGCGATCTGCAGGCTCATCGAATGTTGACGCGATCACTTCCGCATTCACACTTCGCTTCATATCGGTCACTTCTTCCGGACGCTCGTCAATCAACAAGATGAGCAAGTATACTTCTGGGTGGTTCAACGCGATTGCATTTGCCACATCCTTGAGCAAGGTGGTCTTTCCTGTCTTAGGCTGCGATACAAGCATTCCACGTTGGCCTTTGCCAATGGGAGCAAAGAGGTCCATGAGGCGAGTACTGATGTTTCCGCCACGCGTGCTCAACTTGAATTTCTCTTGTGGGAACAGTGGCGTCAGGAATTTGAAAGGAATTCGGTCCCGCACCCATTCGGGTGACCTTCCGTTCACGCTCATGACGTCAATTAAAGGATAGAATTTTTCTCCAAGTCGCGGAGGGCGCACTTTGGCTATGACGGTGTCGCCTGTTTGGAGGGAGAACTGTTTGATCTGCCGAGAGGTGATGTAAACATCGTCCGGTGAATTCAAATAGTTGTAGTCCGCGGATCGCAAGAAACCAAATCCCTCTTGCTGGATTTCCAGCACTCCTTCTGCTGTGATGATGCCATCAAAGTTGAAGCCATGTTCTTCCGGCTCGCTCAAATACCGGTCCTTCTTATCGTTCCGTCCATTTTTGCGATCGTTTCCGCGTCGGTCATTGCCGCGTCGATCGCTGTCGCGTCGATCGTTGTCGCGTC
>DLQB01000060.1:1484-1618 GCA_002477505.1 Flavobacteriales bacterium UBA7443 | reverse complement strand
TCGATCGTTGTCGCGTCGATCGTTATTGCGTCGATCATTGCCGCGTCGGTCATTATTGCCTCGATCATTGTTCCGTCGTTCGCCGCGCTCATCGTTTTGCTTGTCATCTACGCGCTTGTCGTCACCGCGCTTGT
>DLQB01000060.1:0-1394 GCA_002477505.1 Flavobacteriales bacterium UBA7443 | reverse complement strand
CCGCGTTTGTCGTCTCCGCGCTTGTCTTCGCCTCTCTTATCATCTCGGCGCTTGTCATTTCGTTCTTTGTCGTTGGACCGTTTTTCAGATGAGCTTGAGCCTGCTTTCGTTTCTGCCGTTCCGTCTTCTTTTTTCGCATTAGAAGAAGGAGCGTCCTCCGCTGTGGCATTTTTCTTGGCTCGGCGCTCGCGAATGGCATCACCGGGTTGGCGCTTGCCTTTGGATTCGTCACGCGCTGTAGATTCGGCCTCTTTGGAATTTGTGGCTCCTTTTTTGGCTGGACGTGGAGTTCGGGAAGTCTTTGGCTTCTCCTGTTCTTCACTTGCTCCTTGAGCGGTGGATTTTGTGGACCGGGTGGCGGCTGTTTTGGGCTTCGATTCAGCCTTTTTGTTTTCGCCTGGCCGCAATGCCTGTTCGTCTAAAATGCTGTAAACAAGATCTTGTTTCTTCAGTTTTTCGAGTCGGCTGATTCCGAGTTTTTTTGCGATTTCCTTGAGTTCAAGGACCTTCTTCGCATTGAGTTCAATGATGTCGTACATCAATTATTGTATCAATAGTATGTTAAATGCTTGTGGGGTGTGTCCTTCTTCTAGGACCGGAGCTTTGTCAAAAGCCCTTTTGTTTTCAAATATGAAAGTGGTAGAACGAATCTAGAATATTCGCGCATTCGTTGAATGCTTCCTAATGAGGACAATGCAATGATACGGAAAAAAGATTAAACTCGCTGTCTTCTCATTCGATCGCCTAGTTCGACCACCTTCATATCGTGCAATGCTCCTTTCTTGATTTCGAATTTTATGAGGGTTCTTTTCTGATGGAATCCCTGCATGCCGCAGGCGCCAGGATTCATATACAAGCCGCCCCAACTTTCGTCCTGCTTCACAAGCAAGAGATGGCTGTGTCCGCAAATGAAAACGTTTGGTCTGTGACTGAGCAAAGACTGGCGCACACCTTTCGCATAACGCCCAGGCCTGCCACCGATGTGTGTCATGAAAAATTTGATGCCTTCAATTTCCCAGCGCAATTCTTCCGCGGATTCAGATCGAATTACATGGTTATCAATGTTGCCAAATACAATTCGAGCTTTTTGAGGTTGTAGGGCTTTGATGGCATCGATGACTTCGAGGGATCCGATATCGCCAGCGTGCCAGATTTCATCGCAATCTTCGAGGTGGTGGTTGAGTCGTTCATCCCAATAACCGTGATTGTCGGATAGGAGTCCAATCGTCATTCTTCAACTGATTTCGATGATTGTATCATGATTTGAGCTTAATTTCGTGACTTTCGGCTAAATAAAACAAGATGAGCGTGCATTCAATACAGCCCAAGGTCCTCATGTTTTTCTTTTTGATCTTCTGTCTTCAGAGAAGTGATGCTTTGGCTCAATCAAATGA
>DLQB01000168.1 GCA_002477505.1 Flavobacteriales bacterium UBA7443 | reverse complement strand
CAAGCCAAACGCGTTTCGATCGCGTTGGTATTTTTGGAAACGGTCATTCTTGAAACGCGCAAGCACGACAAGCCTGGGTGCATCGCGGTTCACGTTGGGCACGAGCGGGCATTGATGTCCTTGTTCGCGAACGGTCAATTGTTGTGGTCCATGACAACGGATGACGTGGCCGGTGATGGTATTTTGTACCATGTGGTCAATGCCATGAAGCGGCACGAACTCGAAGACGATTTGGATATGGAGGTTTGGTTTTCTGGCCAGTTGGATGAAGAAGGGGAATTGGTGCAGCGCTTTGGCCGCTTTTTTGAGCGAGTGGTTGTGAAAAAACCAAGCGTTGAATGGGCCGAGGAACCGCAAGCTGCGCAGCATTGGAACGCATTGGTAAATTTGTTGCCATGCGAATAACAGGAGGTGCCTACAAGGGCCGTCGTCCGAAGGTGGCCAAGTCCTTTAAAGGTCGGCCAACCACAGATTTTGGCCGAGAGAGTTTGTTCAATTTGTTGCGTTCAAGGGTGGATTTGGAAGGATTGACCGTGCTTGAATTATTTGCAGGAACAGGAATGGTAGGATTGGAATTTTTCAGCAGGGGATGCGCTTCTGTTGTTTCGGTCGAAAAAGACGTAGCGGCTGTCCGAGGCATGTATGGTGTCGCCCGTGCATGGGAGTTGGAGACTTGGCAGATTGTCCGTGCCGATGCGCTTGGTTTTATCAAGAAATCATTGACTCAATTTGATCTGGTTTTTGCCGACCCGCCCTATGATTTGCCTGAATTGACACAAATTCCTGCGCTTGTGTTGGAAGGTGCTTTGTTGGTCCCCGGTGGTTGGTTTATATTGGAGCACGGAGAGCGCACAGATGTTTCCCAAGTTCTTGGCTTCAAAGAAACCCGAAAGTATGGACATGTGCATTTTAGTCTCTTTCAAAAGTGAATGTCAACCATGAAAAAAGCCGTTTTTCCAGGGTCGTTTGACCCCATCACCCGGGGCCACATGAACATCTTGGAGAGGAGTATCCCGCTCTTCGATGAGGTTGTTGTTGCGGTTGGCGTAAACAGCGCCAAAACTTCCATGTTTAGCATGGAAAAACGCTTGGATTGGTTGGAGCAGGTGACCGCGGCGTTTCCGTCGGTAAGTGTGCAGGCATTTGAGGGGCTTACCAGTGCGTTTTGTGAAGAGCAGGGCGCCCGTTGGTTGATTCGTGGTGTGCGCAATGGAGGAGACTTTGAATACGAGCGAACCATCGCCCAAATGACCAAATCATTGAATGTAAATTTGGAAACGGTGATCTTATTTACCGATCCAGAATTTGCACACATCCATTCGAACGTGGTACGCGAAATCTTGCGCAACGGGGGAGATGCCAGCGCATTCATCCCAGATGAGATAAGCCAAGAAATGTGATGAAATTGCAGGCCCAGCGCTACTTTTTTTCAGGTATTTTAAGATCCTTTCGTGTTCTTTTCTTCGGAATGTTCTGCGTATTGAACAGCCTTGGAGGCCATGCTCAGGCAAACGATTCAGCCGAGCATTCGATTTCGATTGAATTGCGCGGAAATTTCTTGTATGATGATGCCGTAGACGATGTGCCCAGTCTATTGCATGTTCGGGAATTCGCTTATCCGGGCATTAGCCACGGGATTTGGCAGGACGAGATTTTGGTGAGTCTTGACGGTTCCTTCGTCTGGGAATTGGACGGCTTGGAGCAGCCCACACTTTTCGAGTTGTCTGCCCCGCCATGGTCATGGATGGTCCTTGTTCGCCCCAATGAATCGGCTAAAATTGAATTGATGCCGGGTAAAAAGGCCCGAGGCCTCCATGGTGCCGCAGGACTTTCCCGCTGGATTGGGAACCATCCAAGCAATGCCCTGGACTCGTTGTCCTCCAAGAAACGGGCATTGAATCGACAGCGTGCGGCTTCAGTCATGCGGAAAATGAATGGACTGAATGGGGGAGAAGCTGACTCCATTGTGCAGCAAGAACGTTCGTCGCAAGAATCTTTTGAACAGGCTTGGCGTTTGGCAGGTGAATCCATGGATGCCCCATGGGCGCGTGATATTTGGTGGCATTACAAGCTGAGCTGGATGAGTTCACAAGGAGCTACTTCGGCCGTTCTGGATTCCGTTTGGAAGAGCAGTGAATTGGCATCGGACGACCGAACAATGCAAGAGAGATTGCAATCGGCAGGATGGTTGAGTGCGTGGCGCGAGGTGCATGGAAATTGGTGGGTGAAGGACAATCTGGACTGGAACGCAATCAACGAGGCGGTGGTAGAGGCCAATCGTGATTCATTGCTCAGTGCAATGGCCGGTGTTTTGGATCAAACCACGCGTTACGGATTGGAGCTAGCTTGGTTGGAAATGGCCCTTGTAGAGCCTACGAACATCGTTGAGCGCGTATGGGAAAGCATCCCAATGTCCGCTTTTTTTCAGCAGCGCTATAAAGAACTGCTCATCAAGAGCAGCAAAGGCCAGCCCGGATGGATTCCTACTCCGGTGTCTTGGACGCTTCCAAATGGTGATTTGGATTCGTTGGCCGGCCAGTGCGCTCAGCCGTTGAAGCTCTTTCTGGTGGTGAAAAATGGTTCGACCCTTGCCTTGCGTGAACGCGAGTATTTCAATGCCTTGATTGAAGAGTTGGATGCGCGCGAATTGTGTGCTTTTGTGGTTTCCGTTGATTCCAATGAGGAAGACTGGAACAAGACGGTTTCACTGCGCAAGAGCATCCATGAGGAAGTGGTTTGGATTGGGAACAATCCACAACTTTACGAGGATTTTGGGATACAATCTGTTCCGTCGGTTTTTGGAATCAACGCGCAGGGTGAATTGATTGGTCAACTGAATCGATTGCCGAGCAGCGGACTTCTCAATGAATTAAAGCGGCTGCTGCAAAAGCGCTGAGGCGATTGGGATCAATCCGGAATGGATGCAACGAGGTCGAGAATGCTTGGGTATGTATTCTCAAGCAATTCCGATCCAAAGGGACGCAGTTTCCATTGAACATCTGTGATGCCCTCTTCGCTTTGCGGATTTCCTTGGGTGTTTTTGCCCGCATGCATGGCATGGAACCAGAACGTTGTTTTTAAAATCGGAACTCCGGCCTCTTCATAGGTGTGGTAGGTGGTGCGCAAATGTCCGAGGAGTGAGAGCTCGCCGATTCCCGTCTCCTCCGTTACCTCCCGCATTGCCGCTTCTTCAATGCTTTCTCCGGGTTCCACTTTGCCTTTGGGCAGATCCCAACGTGTGTTTCGTTCGATCCATAAATAAGCACCGTCTTGATTTTCCACAACGCAGCCTGCAGCCAATACTTCCTTGTAAAGGATGCAAAAATCCATCCAGAGCGATTGCACGTTGGAGCAAGTCAAAGTGACCCCATTGAGCGAAGGGTGTTGCCGGAGCAATTGAGGCAATTCTGAGAGCTGTTTTTTGCTCGGTTCGTTGAGGGCCAGATCATTTTGCTTGGATGCGTGATTTTCGGTGAAGATTACCGGCCGATTCAATATATAAACTTCATACATTCGCGCCATGATTTTGTCCGTTGAAAGTAGGCGTAAAGTTGCAGAATTCCTTCTTCGAATTAAAGCGATTGAATTGAATGCTGCTGACCCATTTACTTGGGCAAGTGGACGGCGTTCCCCCATTTATTGCGATAACCGCAAAACGCTGAGCCATCCAACCGTTCGAACCTTTATTCGGCAACGGGCGGTTGAAGAAATTGAGAGTCGGTTTGGCAATGTCGATGCGATAGCGGGGGTTGCAACGGGCGGCATTGCGCTCGGTGCACTGGTTGCGCAGGAATTGGGATTGCCATTTATCTATGTTCGTTCGAAAGCCAAAGACCACGGTCTGGGCAATGCGATTGAAGGGGATTTGTCTGTTCTATCCAACGTTGTTGTCATTGAAGATTTGATTTCAACCGGACAGAGCAGCCTCAAAGCGGTTGCGGCGCTGCGAGATGCAGGCATTGAGGTAAAGGGGCTGTTGGCCATATTTACCTATGGCTTTGAAGTTGCTGAGGCGGCTTTTGAAGAGGCGAATTGCACGTGGTGGACATTGACGGATTATTCGACCATGCTCGATCAAGCGATGCAAGAAGGATACATCACGGTCGAACAACGGTCCTTGCTCGATTCTTGGAACCGAGACCCGCAAGGTTGGAGCGATAAATTTAGCCAGCCGTGATCATCGAAAGTCCCATCATCGTTGCAGGGGCATCCGCTGAAACCCTGTTTGACTCTTTGCGACAGCCTGCAAATTTGGAGGAAGTGTTGCCGACCGAGCAGATCAGTGAATTTGAGGCGACGAATGATTCGTGCTCGTTCAAGGTGACCGGCGGTTTTACCGTTGTGATCCAACGAGTGAAGGAAGAGCGCCCAACCTTGGTGCGCTACGCTTCGCAAAAAGGCACGCCGATTCGATTTGATCTGGACGTAGCAATCGTTCCCTTAGAAGATGGAAAAGCGTCCCTTCAAGTCCGGTGTGATGCGGATTTGAATCCTTTTATGAAAATGATGGCTGAAAAGCCGCTTCAAGCCATTTTCAGTGGGATGGCTTCTGCTGTTGAGCGCAAGTTTCCTGTTTGATCAGGCCGTTAGTCGAATTGTTCCGCAATCCAGGACCATTCCAACTGTTTGTTATTTTCGATCGATTCCGTGCTGGTGCTCCCGGTTAACGGTTGCCACTCCATCGTGCACCGTCCCGCAGCATCGACTGCAGTTATTTTCCCCACTTTTTCCACTCCCTTCCACCGATACGCTTTCCACATGTCCTTGGCCAAAAGTGC
>DLQB01000173.1 GCA_002477505.1 Flavobacteriales bacterium UBA7443 | reverse complement strand
TGCTTCATCGGAAAAGTGAGGCTGCCTGATTTTTTGCAGCAGCAGCTCAAAATCAAGAAAGGCGATATTATTGAGATTCCGGCAGACCACGTCAAATGCCTTGAATCCAAAAAAGCAACGGACCCGAATATGGCATCACCGATTGCATGGACGCGGCAAGATGGCTCGGTTATTGGGGAGCACCAAGGCGCGCATTTCTTCACCGTTGGACAGCGCCGTGGACTTCATGTTGGCGGCAAACCCGAGCCGCTCTTTGTGCTTGCCAAAGACGTAGACGAAAATGTACTCTATGTCGGTCAAGGCGAATCCCACCCTGGACTTGTAAGAAGTGCATTGCGCATGCGAATGAACGAAGTGCATTGGATTCGAGAAGATCGCTCTTTGGCTTCAGGCCAATCTGCGCGCACGTACGAATTTCGTTTTCGTTACCGGCAACCGCTTCAAAATGGAACCCTCAAGCACGACGGTGATTTTATGACCATCACATTCGACCAACCTCAGACGGGCATAGCGGCGGGTCAATTTGCTGCGTGGTATGATGGTGATGAATGCGTTGGGTCGGGCGTCATATCCGATTGACTAGGCCGTTTCAAGGGAATTTCCAAGTTACGGTTGTTGAGGACAAGGAAAAATCTTACGCGCAACCTTTCGCGCTTACATTTGTTTCTGTTAAAGAAAGAATAGAAAATGAAGCAACTAACTTCCGTTTTAATGCTATGCCTCTCATTTACAGGCATTGTCAATTGTCAAGAGGATTGTGCCAATGAAGCGATCATTCATGTCTACAGCGACATCTGGGGCGAAGAAATGTCTTGGGCGGTCATCGACATAGATGGCAACAGCGTACTGGAAAGCACGCCATACCCGAGCGCTTTTTCAGATACAATCACTTTTTGCTTCGAAACCGGATGCTACGGATTGATATTGTTTGATTCGTTCGGAGATGGATGGAACGGCGGAGGCATCGATATCAATTTTCCAGAAACGGGCGAAATGCTAAACGGACTGACGATTGAATCGGGGTCGTTTGCAGCCTTTGTCATTTCTGTGGGCACCGATTGCGATGAGTTTGACTTTGACTGGGAAGACCCAACAGATAACCAAGAAATTTGGGGTTGTACGGATGAAGCCGCAGCAAATTACAATCCTTATGCGACGGATGATGATGGATCTTGTGATTACCCCTGCGAAGATGGACTTAGTGCTTCTATGCTTTACGTCTGCACCTTCAGCCAAGGAACGAATGTGGAGCTCGAAATCACAAATGAAGCCGGCGAAGTGGTATACGCCGGGACGGACTATTCTGATGTTGACATAGTTTACACTGACCTGTGCCTGGGCGATGGGTGTTTCACAGCAACCTTGAGTAACTCCGCCGGAGAAGGTGGTTGGTATGGCGGTTATTTCTACATCAATAACGGAGGGAGTCAAATCGTGTACGCATCGCTTCCCGATGATCTCTCGGAGTGGAGCTTCGAATTCTCCATCGATGGGTCGTGCGGCGATGTTTTCGGGTGTACCGACGAGCAGGCTTTGAATTACAACCCTGACGCAACGTTGGATGATGGCTCCTGCATTGAGCCTTGCGTTTGTGACGATGTGTATGAGCCGGTATGTGGATTGATGTGGACAACAGGTGAGACGATTACATTCAACAACTTGTGCGAATTGGAATGTGCGGGTGCATTTTTTTACTGGGACGGTGATTGTGCAGACGAACCGATCTACGGATGCACCGACCCCGAGGCGCTCAATTATGACCCACTCGCCACGTATGACACAGGATGCTTATACCCGTTGGATTGCACAGGCAGCAACGAAATAACTGTCACCCAGTCCTTCGGAGATGACGCGTTCGGAAGTGCGGGATTTTATCTCACAGATGAGGATGGTTCTTATGTGCCAAACTTCTTATACATCGACGAATCCACTTCGGTTGGATGCGTGCCTGATGGTTGCTATTACCTTTACATTTTCAATGGTGGATGGTCTGATGCAGCCACGACAATGAGCGTTACTTGGGGCGATCAAATCGAAACGTTTACCATTGGTGCTGATCAAGCGCAAGCTGTCTTCGCCTTGGGCGTGAACGTAGAAGGTTGCGAATATGATCTTACGGGATGCACTGACCCTTACGCGCTAAATTTTGACCCGTATGCGACAGAAGATGACGGGTCTTGCACCTACCCTGTTGAGTGCACTGATGAAACCGTTGCGGCTTCCCTTTACATCTGCACGTTCAGTCAGGGATACAATGTAGGCCTCACCGTTGCTGATGAAGATGGCAATGTCGTCTATGACCAACAAGGCTTTCCTGACATGACAATTGAGTACCTTGACATTTGCTTGGATCCCACGGCGTGTTACACCGCTACGATGACAAATCTTGACGACTCGGATGGCGGGTGGTACGGTGGCTACTTTTACATCAACAGCCAAAACGTGCAAGTCATATACGGCGCGCTCGACAATGCGGCCGAAGCTTCACTTCTGTTTTCATTGGACGGAAATTGCGGAGATGTTTTGGGCTGCACCGATGAAGCGGCTTCGAACTACAACCCGAATGCGACCATTGACGACGGCTCGTGTTTGTACGTGGTGGATTGTGAAGGGCTGATTTCGATTACAGGCTTTCTAACGCTTGGATCATGGGCGGAAGAAATTAGCTGGACGCTAAGCGACGCGTCGGGCGCGACCGTTTGGCAAGGTTTCGGAACCGACGCATACGATGGAGC
>DLQB01000068.1 GCA_002477505.1 Flavobacteriales bacterium UBA7443 | reverse complement strand
GCCAACTTCTTAGCCAGGGGCGATGCTTTCAAGCGGCCATTGGCAGCAGGAATAGAAGGCACTGGTGCCGGCGCGGGTGCAGCGGGTGCTGCAGCCTTTGGGGCTGGTGCTGGGACAGGAGCAGCTGCTGGGACTGGCGCAGGCGCCGGAGCAGGTGCTGCAGCAGCTGCTGGTGCAGGAGTTTCCTCTGCCTCAGGCGCCTCTGCTTCGGCCTGTTTGATGAGCTCAGAGACATCTTCTCCCGCATCGCCTAAGATGCAAAGCAAACTGTCTACAGGCGCCGTATTTCCTTGTTCTACACCGATGTGCAAAAGCACTCCGTCGTAAAAAGACTCGAATTCCATTGTAGCCTTGTCGGTCTCGATTTCGGCAAGAAGCTCCCCATTTTCAACTTCCTCTCCCACCTTCTTTAACCACGTCGCCACCACCCCTTCGGTCATGGTGTCGCTCAACTTCGGCATGCGGATGATTTCAGCCATATGATTTGGTATTGGTAATTAAATCAGTCCTTGACAAACGGATAGTCCTCCGTCATGTATACATCTTCATAGAGCTCATGCGCCTCTGGATAAGGGCTGTTCTCTGCAAACTCGATGGCCGCTTCTACCTCTGCTTTGATTTCCTTCTCTACAGCCTTTATTTCTGCTTCGGTATTCCAACCTTGGGCTAGCAACACATTTTTCACGTATTCGATGGGGTCCTTGCCCTGGTATTCATGCAACTCGTCCTTCGTCCTGTACTTCTGAGGATCTGACATCGAATGGCCCTTGTAGCGGTACGTTTGAATATCGAGCAATGTCGGTCCCTCGCCTTTTCGTCCGCGTTCTGCCGCAATCGCGATTGCCTCACAAACCGCTTCAGGACTCATGCCGTCAACGGTGGCTGACGGCATGCGGTAGCTTGCGCCCATGGTTTCCAAGTCGGTCACATTTGACGTGCGCTCCACGGAAGTCCCCATGGCATACTTGTTGTTCTCAACAATGAAAATGACTGGAAGCTTCCAGGTCATCGCCATATTGAATGTCTCGTGCAAAATACCCTGACGTGCAGCACCGTCGCCAAAGAAACACAAGGTCACATGGTCTTCTTTTCGGTACTTATCCGCAAATGCGATTCCCGCTCCGAGACCAATCTGCCCTCCAACAATCCCATGGCCGCCGAAAAGATTGCGCTCCTTGTCGAACATGTGCATGGATCCGCCTTTCCCCTTGCTTGTTCCCGTCACTCGTCCGTACAATTCCGCCATCACGTGCTTGGGGTCTGTGCCCAACACCAGAGGGTGAGCGTGGTCGCGGTATGCGGTCACCATGCGGTCGGTGGGACGAATGGCTTCAGAGATGCCCGCTAGTACCGCCTCTTGTCCAATGTACAAGTGGCAAAACCCTCCAAATTTTTGTTGGATGTAGAGCTGTCCGCATCGTTCTTCAAACTTCCGCATGAGGTACATGTCGCGGAACCATCGCTGATAAACCTCCTTGGAATGTGGCAACGGATTTGCCTTAGAAAGAGATTTCTTTGCCGCTTTTTTTGTTGCGGGCTTGGCTGAAACCGAAGCTTTCGGTTTACGAGTGGTTGTACTGGTGGCCATTTTCAATACTACTTAAGGTTGCAAATATAGCCTTGGCAATGGGATGTTCGCGAAAAGGACGGCATCTTTCAGTACAAAAAAACATTGGTCGTGTCATTGGTACACAGCTTGGTCAAACGAGTCATTCAATGCTCAAAACGACAGGTATATTCACCGCCTTTTTCCGCGGTTGCCTCCGCACCCCTCGCGCAGTCAAGGATAAATTGTGCATCCCAACTTCTGACTTTCAAAAATTCAGTAGCTTTACACACCTGTGAGTTTACAAGAAAACATCGACCGCCTGCAACCGATTGGACTCGATGAAATCGGTGACGCCGATCTCATGAACCGACTTGACCAGAAATACCTGATCCGCAAGGAATGGATTTCAACATTGCTGTCGGAATGCGAGAATGATTACCAAATCCTTGAAGTTGGAGGAAACCGGATAACGACTTATTCCAATCAATTCATCGACAATACGCAACTTGAATCTTTCAATCAACACATACGAGGAAGAAAGTCACGGTTCAAAGCGCGCATCCGTAATTACGGTTCAAACGGCCTTTCTTTCCTCGAAGTGAAGCGGAAGACCGTGCACGGAAGGACAGTCAAGGCGCGCATTCCGAGGTCCAATGAACATGCATGGAATGCACCACTGACCGAGGAGGAAATTAACTTTCTCAACGCCAACTATGCATATGACGGAGGGAAGATGCTCGCTATGAGCAGCACTTTCAACCGCATGACTTTAGTCTCGACTGCATTACACGAGCGGATTACAATCGACACCGATCTCGTCTTCTTTGGAGAAAAAAAAGAGGAGAGACTCGGCTCTCTCGCCATCATGGAGGTGAAACAAGAGCGAATCAACCGCTTTTCTCCTCTCTTAATAGCGCTGCGTGCTTTTCGTTTTAGCACACCCCCCCTCGCAAGACGTACGAGTTTGTCGAAATACATTGTTGGCACCTTACTTTTGAACCGAAACCTGGAGCCGAAGAGTTATCGAAGAGCTATGAAGCGAATCGAGCACTTGAAGAAAGAAACCTAACCCCATGTCCGAAGAAGTTATTCACCTGCTGCTGGCCTTTGCCGGGAATCTTGTATCCAGCCTCATTTTGGTACTGGGCATCTACCATCATGTATCGAAAAGACGGGACTATGTCTTCACATTCCTCATGGTGGCTTCGGCTGTGTTCCTGCTATGCAACTTGCTTGTTGAGGTGGAAATTGACCTCGCTTTCGCCCTTGGCCTGTTCGCTATTTTCGGTATCATACGTTACCGAACAGACGCCGTCCCAATCCGGGAAATGACATACCTCTTCATCGTCATTGCGCTGGCGGTGCTCAATGCACTAGCTCCACAATCCAATGGTGTAATGCTGATTGCATTGGCAAATGCCCTGGTTTGGATCTTGACACTGGTGCTCGACCGCCTATGGACCATTCGGCACATGGCCACCAAAGTGGTTGTATACGACCGCGTCGATCTTCTGAGTGAAGGACGTCGAGAAGAGTTAATTGAAGACTTGGAGCAACGCACAGGGGTTCAAATCGTGCGAATAGAAATTGGCAAAGTGGACCTATTGCGCGACACCGCTATCATCAAAGTCCATTTCGACGGCGACCGTCAACCCGGCCATTTTGAAAGCCAAGGCGGAAGCTGAAACTAGGAAATTACTTGTGTGAAACGCCTTCAAACGCGCTGAAGCAAAACGACCGCGTGTGCGCTGATTCC
>DLQB01000075.1 GCA_002477505.1 Flavobacteriales bacterium UBA7443 | reverse complement strand
GCTTTGGCCTTCACCTTCTCAAAACCCTCAATATTCACGACAATGGTCGGCTCCCGCCATCGGTCCTGTATGCCGTGATAAACGGCCTGTGGCCGCCAAGGCAATTGCGCCACGCCTGAATCGGTGTCTACCGTTTCAATTTTCACAAGACCGCTCAAGAATGCCGCACGATGAATCAATTCTGCTCCGCGGCCATGGTCGGGGTGGCGGTCGTCCAATGCATTGGCCAAAACGATGCGGGGACGCAAGCGCCTCAGCACCTCAATAACCGTATGCAACGACCGCTCATTTACTTCGAAAAATCCATCGCCCAAGTTCAGATTTTCGCGGTGTTCCGCACCTAATATTTCTAGGGCGACTGCGGATTCGCTGGCGCGCGTCGCAGCCGTGCCGCGGGTTCCCAACTCACCTTGGGTCAGATCTACAATGGCCACCCGTTTGCCTTGTGCCACCGATTTGGCCAAGGTGCCTCCTGCGTACAATTCCACATCATCGGGATGCGCACCAAAAGCACAGAGATCATAAATTGAGCCAAGCGTTTCCATATTGCAAAGGTAGCGTTTCGATTGAGCCAATCGAAATCCAAACGATTTCCATGTTCATGTTGAACATCCCACAAATCAATGTTGTTTTGCATCCATGGAGCACGAGATACCCGCCCACGATTCTGATGCCTTAGTAATTGGCGCAGGTTTTGCCGGAATTGCCGCCGCCACGCAACTTGCCGCGTTGGGCAGAAAGGTCACCGTTTTGGAACGCCACGACCACCCCGGTGGACGGGCAAGGGTTTTTCACGAACAGGGATTCACCTTTGACATGGGGCCGAGTTGGTACTGGATGCCTGATGTGTTTGAAGCATACTTTGCCAAGTTCGGAAGCGATGTAAACCAAGAGCTCGACCTCGTTCGGCTGGATCCATCATACACCGTTTGGTTCAAGGATGGTCCGGTAGACATCGCCGCCGATTTGGAAACGCTCAAAGCCACCTTTGATTCGATGGAAACGGGCGCTGGCGCTCGGCTCCAAGCTTTTTTGGATGAAGCCGAAGTGAAGTATGAAATTGGCATGAACAACTTCGTGCGAAAACCGGCCCACAACGTCATGGAATTCGCGACATGGGAAACGTTGCAACAGTCTACAAAACTGACGCTCTTGAAGAGCTTCAGTGCCCACGCTCGGAATTATTTCACAGACGAACGTCTGCTCCAGATCATTGAGTTTCCGGTACTGTTTCTGGGGGCAAAACCGGAAAAAACGCCTGCGTTGTACAGCCTGATGAACTATGCCGACACGGTACTTGGCACCTGGTACCCCATGGGAGGCATGCACGAAATCGTGCGGGCAATGGTCCGAGTGGCCGAAAAACTCGGCGTCGAATTTCGATGCAACGCCGATGTAGCAGAAATCACTGATAACGGCAAAACGGTCAGTGGCGTCCGTTTGCAATCGGGGGAAATGCTCGGTGCCAAATCCGTAATTGCTGGAGCTGATTACCACCATGTAGAGCAAACGCTTTTGCCAGCAAAATGGCGGCGTTACGACGCGCAATACTGGGATAAGCGTGTGATGTCGCCCAGTTCACTGCTCTTCTACGTAGGCGTGAATAAACGCGTTCCCAAATTGCAGCACCACAACCTCTTTTTCGACACGCCATTTGGACCGCACGCCGAGACGATTTACGACTCGAAAACATGGCCCGAAGACCCGCTCTTTTACGTAAGTGCGCCATCGACTACTGATCGAGGAGTTGCTCCCGAAGGCCATGAAAATTTATTTTTTCTGATTCCCCTCGCTCCTGGACTGGATGAACGTTCCGGCCAACGAGATGCCTATTTCAATGAAATGTGTGATCGACTGGAACGGCACATTGGCATGGATATTCGTCCACACATTGTCTACAAGCGCGGATTTGCACACCGCGAGTTTCAAGAAGATTACCGGGCATTCAAAGGCAATGCATACGGACTCGCCAACACGCTGAAGCAAACGGCGTTTTGGAAGCCAAAGATGAAGAGCAAACTTCCGGGACTTTATTTCACGGGACAATTGACCACACCGGGTCCTGGTGTGCCTCCAAGCCTCATCAGCGGCGAAGTGGCTGGGGTGGAAGCACACGAATGGATGAATGTGCACGCAGATCCATTCGATTGAACCAAAAGTGCCTTACATTGGTTAAAATCCTATGGATGCTCTGAAACTATATGACCGCGTGTGTGCCGAGTGCAGTGTGCTCACCACAAAAGCATACAGCACCTCATTTTCCTTGGGCATTCGGTTCTTGGGCAAGCCGCTGAGGCAGCCGATTTATTCCATCTACGGTTATGTCCGATTCGCTGATGAAATCGTTGACACTTTCCACCATGCAGACAAGGGAACACTGTTTGATCGGTTCAAAGAAGAAACCAATCGAGCCTTGGAAGAAGGCATCAGCCTCAACCCCATTTTGCACGCATTCCAGCAAGTCTTCCACCAATACTCCCTGGACAAAAAACACGTTGATTTGTTTTTACAAAGCATGGAGTGGGACCTCAACCGCGCGAATTATGACCGCATGGGTTTTGAGCAATACATCGTGGGATCGGCAGAAGTGGTTGGCCTGATGTGCTTGAAAGTTTTCGTCAATGGTGATCAAGCGGAATACGACCGGCTTCGTCCTTTTGCAGAGCGTTTGGGGGCTGCGTTCCAGAAAATTAATTTTCTCCGG
>DLQB01000044.1 GCA_002477505.1 Flavobacteriales bacterium UBA7443 | reverse complement strand
GAAAATGACTGGTTGGTCAAGCTTAAAAAGGTTCGAAAGCCTAAAACAGACCTGATCACAACGGTCGAATAAATTCAAAACCGAACAGGCGAATGGCAACAATCATCCTTCGCTCACTGGTCGCTCATCCAACGCTTCTCCACCGAACCGTCCTCGTAGATGAAAAGTAGAATTTGATCCATCGTTGGTTCAACTTTTCTGCCCCGAAGGTCAATGATGTGGTCCAACTTTTTGGTCCGAGCGGGAAGTTCGGCCGTTGCACTGGTTTCACCGCAAGTTTTGACGAGGTAAACCAAGGACTGTTCACCCTCTGAGGTTCGCCCGAGGAGCACATAGCATCCGTCTGCGGTTTGTCGAACAGCATACCCCGAATCATCATATCCCTCGTCACTCCCGAAGGTTTGAGTCCATTCTTCGATGCCGGCTTCTGTCGTTTTGATCAAGATCATGTCGCCGTCGCCGAGGCTTGGTGGCCAATACGATTGGGTGCCTCCAATGATGTACCCTCCGTCCGCAGTCTGTTGAACAGAATGCCCTTTTTCCCGGGTATCCGGATCGCCAAAGGTTTGGCTCCATTCTTCGGTGCCATTTTCGTCCGTTTTGACCAAGTAAATGTCGTGATCGGCATAATTTGAGTCTGAATCACTTTTAAAGCCAGACAAGATGAAGCCCCCATCAGCCGTTTGTTGCAGGGAATACCCCGCATCAAAGTAATCCCCGCCATACGTTTGGCTCCAAAGCTCAGCGCCACTTGCATCGGTTTTGATCAGGTAGACATCCGAACTTGTGTTGTTTTGAATTTTCCTCCCGGGGCCCTTTCGGCCTCCGATGATGAATCCACCGTCAGTCGTTTGTTCCAATGCAAAACCTACTGTGGTCATGTCTTCGGTTCCGAAAATTTGCGACCATTCCTCCATCCCGATTCCATCGGTTTTGATCAGGTACAATTCTTTGAAATGTCCCTCTACGTCCCACGGACTCGTCACCGTATAACCCGCGATTGCAAACCCGCCATCCGATGTTTGACATACCGCCCATGCCGCATCATTTCTGGGGTAACCATAGACCTTGGTCCACTCTGTCTCCCCGCTTGGGCCGGTTTTTAGCAGGAGAATATCCAATGCACCGTCCTCACTGTCATCCCCTTCATCGGAGGTCGTTCCGGCAATGATGAACCCGCCGTCTGATGTTTCCTGGACGCAATACCCCGAGTCATCCGTATTGTCATACACGTTGTTGTTGATGAAATCGTCATAGGTTTGGCTCCATTCTTCTGTCCCGAATTCATCCGTCTTGATGAGCAATACATCGGCACTGAAATTGTCTTGTGCATAAGTGAATCCGAGAAGAATGAAGCCCCCATCTGACGTAACCTGCATCGAGCGGCCCTCGTTGATCACCCCATCACCATAGGTCTGACTCCACTCCTGAGCATGTGCACTGGTGGTTTGAAATGCCTGTCCTGCACAGAGGCAAATAGCGAGCAAGTTTAGAAGTAGAATCTGCCGTGCACACCTCGCGTTTCTATTCATTTTTTTGGCATCTATTCCGCGCAATCAGAACCCAATCTCCAAATATAAGAGCCAGGCCAAAAAATGACACCCTCCACACATTCAAATGTGACTGCAATTTCTGTCCCATTAATTGTTAGCGTATCGCCATCGAGTGAATACGGGACGGTGTTGGGAATTGCATCTGTTATATCCAGCGCATTCCAGTAATCTTCATTGCATTCTGATTGATCACAATAAAACGTGTACCTGAGTCCATTTAAATACTCATACATCGTATTGGCATCTGCAACATCGTCGCTGAATGACCACAACCACCTTCCTTCGACCGTGTATGAGGGATCTTCGCACGACTGTCCAAATTCACTGAGCAGACCCAATACATCCACCACCGTGACGGTTCCGTCACCATCACCATCGTATTGCAGGTTACACTCAGGCTCAACAGGCTGACTCACATCAACGCCGACAGTGCCTCCCAAAGTCCAGCCTGCCTGCACAGTTCCTGGAATCACCTCCGTTTCTTCCCAAAAGAGGTAGTCCTCAACCAAGCAAGCCCACGAATTTTGGCTACCGTTGTGCCAAGCCGAGTCATTGGTGTGAAGCACCGAGACGAACATGGTATCTGTGAGGGGGATGTCGAAATCGAAGCTTACGAAGTTGTCATCGACCAACGTCTCCTGGTGCAGCAGATTCCCCTCCGAATCGGTGAATTCCCATTCAAACACATTCTCTGAATGAGGCCAAGTCAAGTATCCACCCGGGTGGTATAAATTGATCGTGTTCGTCTGAGAACAGACATTGCACACAAGCCCTATGAGGTCGCAATCGACCGTTGTAATTACCTGCGCTCCTGAGGATGGTACAAAGCCTAAAACGGCTGCAATGACCAAGATTATTTGCTGTTTCATTTCCTCGAAATTATCATATGACACCCTTTTTCGTTTCACGTCTAAGGGTGAAACAACCTTATTTCACACACTGTGCGAAGATTTCCTTTTGACATTATCCCGAAAAGCCTTCAGTCACTTGGTTTCTCGGAATGCGCCGAAAGGTTCATCGCTTCATGCAAAAGAGCGATTTTCTTGTACTTGGTTTCTTGCACCGAGAAGTAAACGTACATCCGGCGCAGGGATGATCCGATTCCATCTACACTGAGGCAGGCATTTTCCGCAATTTGGGCATTGGTGCTGGATGGGTCCTTGAGCAGAATATTCAGCACATTCCAATCGGTTTCGTTTAAGGTGCGTTCCAGTGAGGCTTCGATCCGGTCCCGGTCAAGCTCGAAGCCATTGGAATCCACCAACACCTGTCCTCCTCTCGATGTCCGCAATTCCTCGATTTGGGCCAACAGCTGCTCACGACGCAGACGATGTTTCTTTTGATTCTGGAAAATGTAAGCGACAAGTGCAGCAACCACCGACATAAAAACCAGGATCAGCCAGAGCAGCGTCTGCAGCTGCTGAATGCGCATTTCGCTCTTTTCCTCGCGTCCTTTCATCTCCAAGGCAAGCATCTCATGCTCCATCTCCTTTTCGTAAGCTGTGCGCAAGACCAAGTGGTGATTCTTGAGCTCCTGAACGCTGTCAGAAAAGACCAAGTAACGCTCATGCATATCCAGCGCAACATCCACTCGACCAAGCTTCTTGTTCCCACGGTAAAGCAGTTCGTAAAGATCGCGTTTGGTTTCATTTCCCCCTAACTCCAGAAGTTTCACTTGGATGGCTCCTGCACTTCGAAGCGCTCCCTCTGTATCCGTGATCATTTGAATTTCAGCCAATTTCAATTGGTCTTTAAGCACTTCAAGTGTGGCACCCAGCTCCTTGTGCATTGCCAACCCCTGCTCTATCAATTTCTTGGCCTCTGCAACTCTGCCCAAGTCCGAGCACAATACAGCTAAGTTGTCATAGCATGATGCGAGGTGAAATCTTGCGTCGGCTTTTAACAGCAGCTCAAGCGCTTTGAGGTACAATTGTTCGGCGCGATTCATGTTGCCAAGCTTGTACTCACACCATCCCATATTCATTTGGAGTATTCCACTGAACCGGTCGCTTCCGTCGTCCCCCATCTCTACAAAAACATCCTCGTAGTACGTTTTTCCCAGTTCATAGTTGTCAATCAAAACAAATACGTTCGCGAGCGCCATCCGTACGTTTCGTTGCCCGCGGACATATCCTGCGGATTCATAAAGGCGCAACGCAGCGGTGTATTGCTGGGTAGCCTTTAAGTAATCGCTGAGTGCGGCATATACATTTCCTCGATTTGCCATGGTCGAGCCCATGCGCAGCGAATCCCCTAACGAGGCGGCCACTGCACCAGCTTGATCATAAGCCAACAATGCCTCTTCATTCTTCCCTTGGTAATTCAGCAAGTTGCCTTTTCGGTTGAATGCTTCAAACAGGATGAGTGGTCGGTTC
>DLQB01000161.1 GCA_002477505.1 Flavobacteriales bacterium UBA7443 | reverse complement strand
TCCGTTCCCAGATGCAAGGCTTGCAACGCTTCTTCCATTCCTGAGGAGACCCGTGCCGGGGCCAAGGAAAAATAAGGCAAATTCGAGGCAAACTGAACCGATTGAATCGCTGGAAAGTCCGATTTCAACTCGGCAAGTGCCTTTCCCAACCCTTCAACATCTGTAACGGGCAAGGTATCGCATCGAAGAACGGTCAAATTCCGGCATTGCAACCACTGCAAGTGATTGCCACTCCAAGCTAGCAACAGGCTAGAAGGTTCGCTCTTAATTTCTCCAGTTGCCATCGGTATGCGCTTCTGTCAATGACCCGAAGCGCAGGGTGTCTTTCTTGACCTTTTCTCGGCCAAACGGTGTGGGATCCTTCACCAGGATTGTGGATTGCAGGACTCCGCCGGACTCGACACTGTCGATCTCCAATCGGAAGCGTTCTCCACTCAATGGGTTGAACCACAGGCTATCGATCGCTACTCGAGGCAGACGCTTTGCACTGCGAATCTCTGGCGTGAAGTTCTCGTTGTAGAAGGTCGTGTAAATCACATCGCGCACTTTGTACGTTGTAGAATCTGCAGCAATCAAGTCGATGAGTTCCTCTTCCGACAAGCCCATTTCTTCGGCCACAGCGGGCAATTCAGCTCGGGTCAAAATCAATCCCATTTCAGCACTTTTGGACTCTGGCAACGTATCATTGAACGAACCCATATTGAAACTAACGGGCATCACAGGCTCATAGATGAACCGCTGAAGGCTATCAAAATCGTCACAAAAGACACCGTAAATCTGCTGGTGCGCTTCTTGTGCATCGCGAATGTCCTTTAACGCTTGAATGGTCTCGGCATCCACCTGCGTCTTCAGCTCACGGAATTGAATCTCTTCATCGACGCTGTAAAAAACTTCATACCCCAACCAAACGGCCACAACAGTCCCCGCAATCATCATGATCCGGTAGTGAGACGCCTGCAATCGGGACAAAACATAGGGCGTTGCCAATGCAGCCACCGCAATGAGGGCGAGGGAAGAAATCAACATGGCAGTTGGTTGGCTTTCCAAAGCGTCACCGCTGAGGTATTTGCCGAGGAAACCCATTCCTGCAAACAACAACAGGATGGAAACAACGTATTTGTTTATCTCTTTGAAGAACTTATCCATTGGAATCGATTCGTTGGCGTATCCGCGTTTTGACGTTTGCGAATCTACGACACATCCCGAGGACGACAAATACGATGGGCATTCAACTTTTTCGAATTCGTCAAGTCGGGCCGCTTACCTTCGCAACCATGATTCGCAGCTCGCCTCAAATCGAACAATTCGTCGACCGAATGGCGCAGCATTTCCCCCATCGACCAACCGACGGGCAAGGAACTTTGATGTATGCGGTCAGCCGATTCGTGTATAGCACGCAGCCGCGCTGCACCTTGATGATTCGAGGTTACGCCGGAACGGGCAAGACGACGAGTGTAGGTGCTCTGGTGCAAACCTTGCGCGACCTTGGTCAACGGCCGGTGTTGCTTGCGCCCACGGGAAGAGCGGCCAAAGTGATGCAATCCTATGCTGGAATTACAGCCTCTACCATTCACCGCAGGATATACCGAAGTCGAAAGAGCAACGATGGGATGCCGGCCTTCGGAGTGGCGCCGAATAGCCTTGAAAACACCGTGTTCATCGTAGACGAAGCTTCCATGATCGGTGAAGGAGGCGGACGCTCCACTGGAACCACCATGCAATTCCGCAGTTTGCTCGACGACCTCATGGAATTCGTTTTTTCCGGCCAAGGCTGTCGGCTGGTCTTGGTTGGGGATGATGCTCAATTGCCGCCGGTGGGTGAGCAGGAAAGCCCCGCATTGAATGAGGCCAAAATGCGCGCCGCTTTTGGGTTGACCGTAGCCACGATCCGACTCACTGATGTTGTCCGGCAAGAAATGGACAGCGGAATCCTCTACAACGCCCACAACCTTCGTCTCAACTTGGAACGCAAAGACGATACGTGGCCGTCGTTCGAAACCCAACCCTTCGCGGACATGAAGCGGATTCACGGCAACGAATTGCAGGAAGTTTTGGAAGATGCCTTCCACCATTACGGCGAAGATCAAGTGGCACTGATTACCCGATCGAATAAGCGCGCTCAGCAATTCAACCAGCAAATTCGGCACCGCATTTTGTGGCGTGAAGAGTCCCTCGAAGCCGGCGATCGCTTGATGGTAGTGCGAAACAATTACCATTGGCTCGCGCAGGTCGAAAACATACAAACCACGCTCCTAGCCAATGGGGATGGGTTGGAAGTCACCAAAGTCCTCAAGCGATTTAAACGTTATGGAATCTCGTTCGCTGAAGTTGAGGTAAAATTTGCCGATGCTCCCGAATCTCCCGTATTTGAAGTGTGTATCAACCTCAGTATTTTGGAGTCTGATCTTCCTCAAATCCCCTACGCAGAGACCCAAGCACTGGAGGAAGCCATCGGCCTCGATTATGTGCACTTGGGTTCCAAAACAGCCATCCGAAAAGCCGTCAAAGCAGACCCCTGTTTCCAAGCGCTGCAGGTGAAATTCGGTTGGGCAATGACCTGCCACAAAGCGCAAGGTGGACAATGGCCAATGGTACTCATTGATCCGGGATACCTGACCGAAGACTCGATTGACTTGGAATGGATGCGTTGGCTTTACACGGCCTTCACGCGGGCCCAGAAAGAACTGGTGCTTTTGAATTTTGCCGATGCCTTTTTCAAAGACTAACCCCTTCGCTGATCGCCCTCAGCGCAGCCAGAAATCCTGCCGATTTTGGGGCATAAAAAAAGCCACCCGATTGAGGTGACTTTTTTTATCTGAAGCCAAGGATTCAGGCCAACTCGCGGGCGCTGAAGTAAAACGCTCCTTCCATCGCGGCGTTATCATCACTGTCAGAGCCGTGAACGGCATTCGCAGCGATGCTCTCCGCAAAGTCTGCACGAATCGTTCCAGGTGCAGCTTCTGCTGGATTTGTGGCCCCAATCAAGGTGCGGAAATCAGCAACAGCATTGTCTTTTTCCAAAATAGCCGCAACGATCGGAGCACTCGACATGTATTCGGTAAGCTCCCCGAAGAATGGACGTTCAGCATGCACGGCATAGAATGCTTGGGCATCTGCCAATGAAAGTTGTGTCCATTTCATCGCTTTGATTGAGAAACCTGCATCAATGATGCGGTCTATGATTTTACCCGTGTGACCAGCGCCTGTTGCGTCGGGCTTGATCATGGTGAAGGTGCGGTTTGTTGCCATGGCATTTTTAATTTCGAGTGCAAAAATACGCCCCAAATTTCTATTTTCAATTCACGACTGCTCCAAACCGACATTCGGCAGAAGTCACTGCGAATTCCGAGATCAACATCCACCACTGCCTCATCAGCGCATGGCAGGCGTTGGAAAGCACCTGAGGGACCATTGAGGCGGCCGACATCCCCTTGGATTAAGCCTACTTCTTAGCGTTATCTTTGCTGCATGGAATTGAAAACACCCCAGACCTCTTCAGAAGCCATGGCGCTTGAGAATGCGCACGGCGCGCACAATTATCATCCGTTGCCAGTTGTCCTCGATCGGGGTGATGGCGTTCGCGTTTGGGACATCGAAGGGGTGGAATACTTCGACTTCCTGAGTGCTTATTCCGCGGTAAACCAAGGCCATTGTCACCCGAAAATTGTGGGGGCAATGACGCGACAAGCGGAAAAGCTGACGTTAACATCTCGTGCCTTTTTCAATAGCAACTTGGGCAAGTATGAGGAGTTCGTGACGCGTTATTTCGGTTACGACAAGGTGCTCCCCATGAATACGGGCGCCGAAGCGGTTGAAACCGCCATCAAAATTGCCCGAAAGTGGGCCTACGACGTCAAAGGAGTACCCGCTGGTCAGGCCAAAATAATCACGTGCGATGGGAATTTTCATGGCCGCACCACGACCATCGTAAGCTTTAGCACCGATGACGACGCCACCGGAGGGTTTGGCCCCTACACTCCAGGATTTGAAGTCATTCCCTACAATGATTTGAACGCTTTGGAACAAGCGCTCAAGGATCCTAATGTCGCGGCATTTTTGGTAGAGCCCATTCAAGGTGAGGCAGGGGTCTACACCCCTGACGAGTCTTTTGTGAGTGGCGCACACGCCTTGTGCAAAGCGGCCGGAGCGTTGTTCATTGCAGACGAGGTACAGACAGGGATTGCACGGACAGGCTCGCTTCTCGCTACTTGCGGAAACTGCACGTGTGCGGGGCATTGTGAGCGGCAATCGACTTACTCCAAAGCCGATGTACTCATCTTAGGAAAAGCATTGTCGGGAGGTGCGTATCCGGTATCCGCCGTCTTGGCCGATGAACCCATCATGGGCGTCATTCACCCAGGGCAACATGGCTCCACCTTCGGAGGCAATCCGGTTGCCGCTGAAGTGGGCATCGCGGCATTGCAAGTTGTTGTGGAAGAGCAATTGGCACAAAATGCCCGAACACTTGGCAAGCGATTTCGAAGCGCCATGAGCGACTTGGCCGATGAAAGCTCATTGATCGTTAACGTGCGGGGCAAGGGTTTGCTCAATGCGGTAATCATCAATGACACACCCGACAGTTCAACCGCGTGGGATTTGTGTGTCGCGCTTAAGAACAATGGCCTGCTCGCAAAGCCTACCCACGGGAACATTATTCGTTTTGCTCCTCCTTTGGTCATCACAGAACAAGAACTCGATGACTGCATTGCAATCATTCGCTCTACCGTTCTGAATTTCAAGAAATAAAGCGCGGGCCTCAAGGGCCCAGTCGAATCAAAGCCATCCGTGGCTTTTCATCCATTCGTCGTTGTAGACTTTCCCAACGTAGCGTGAACCGTGGTCGTGGAAGAGGCACACAACGACGTCGGTGGGCTTGAGCCGGTCTTTCAATTGACGCAGTCCCTGGAACGTACTGCCACAGCTGTACCCAAGAAAAAGCCCTTCTTTTCGTGCCATTTCACGCGCAGTCAATGCGCCATCTTTGTCCGTTACTTTTTCGAAATGATCGATGACATCAAAATTGACATTGGCCGGCAAAATATCTTCTCCCACTCCTTCTGTGATGTAGGGATAAATTTCAGACTCATCAAACTCACCGGTTTCGTGGTATTTCTTCAGAACGCTGCCGTATGAGTCAATGCCCCAAATTTGAACGTCCGGGTTTTGTTCTTTCAAGAAACGACCGGTACCGCTGATGGTCCCGCCTGTTCCGACGCCCACCACAAAGTGCGTCACCTTGCCTTCCGTCTGTTCCCAGACTTCAGGGCCCGTCGAGACATAATGCGCTTCTTGGTTGGACTTGTTGTCGTATTGGTTGCACCAAAAACTGTTCGGATCGGCCTCATTGCAGCGCTTTGCGACGCTGTAATAACTATCCGGATGGTCGGCTTCAACGTTGGTCGGGCACACGTGCACTTCTGCCCCCATGGCGCGCAAGATGTCAATCTTCTCCTTCGACTGCTTGTCGCTCATGGTGCAAATCAGCTTGTAACCTTTGACCGAACACGCCAAAGCAAGTCCCATTCCTGTATTCCCACTTGTGCACTCAATCACGGTGCCTCCAGGCTTCAACAGTCCATCTCGCTCGGCATCTTCTATCATTCGAAGGGCCATGCGATCTTTGACGCTGTGACCAGGATTGAAGTATTCGACCTTGGCATATACTGGACAAGGAAAATCTTGGGTCATGTTCTGCATCTTGATCATGGGCGTATTCCCAATGGTCGTCAAGATGTTCTGATGAACGTTTTTAGCTCGTTGCATAGGGGGCAAAGGTAACAACCGAAACGCGGTTAGAAATGGCAAAAAAACCGAATCATTTCAAATTGGCATGCACGTTCAAAATCAACGATTGATGCGCAGGGCTTCCGCAGGCCGAATTCGCGTCGAAGCAAGGGCTGGAAAAAACATCATTGCAACGCAGAGAGTGAAAACCACAAGTTCCACCAGCACTAAAAAAGTCGCATCCAATTGAATCGGAACCTCACTTAGGTAATAGGCTTCAGGATCCAATCCAATCCAGCCCGTAGTGGATTGGACATAAACCACCAGCAGCCCCAGCGCGTTTCCAATCCAAAAACCCTTGCTCAAAATACGCGAGGCCTGCCAGATGAAGATGCGCAGCACCTGGCCATCGGACATGCCCAAGGCTTTCAGCATGCCAACCATGGGCCTTCGTTCCAAAATCAGAATCAATAGAGCGGAAGTCATGTTGATGATGGAAATCAAGACCATCAATCCGATGATGATTTCAACGTTCAAATCAAGCATGCCCAGCCATGTGAACATTTCAGGGGCTTGCTGAGTCACCGTTTGGGTCACCCAACCCAAAGGAAGCGCTGCATACACATTGGCTTCTGTCGTCCACAAATCAGCATCCTTTTCAAGGTAGACTTCATAACCACTGGCTGCTTTTTCCCACGCAGGTGCTGTGTGCTCGGCGCTCCATATGCCGTCCGATTTGTGCAGCCAAGCGGTGTCCGGCAGAGCATTGAATTCCAAATCCCGAGATTCCGCTACGACCATGATCTCATCGGCAGTCACCTGATTCAAGAGGTGGGTCCCGGAACTGCTCCATCCAAGAGGCGATGCTTTTCCGCTGGGCTGAACGGCGCTCCAAGTGACTTTTGGGCTACGGCTTCCTCCGAATGCCCGGGCTTCAACCGCTCCATCGTTCACGAGCAGGTGCAATTCCATCCCCCAACCGGAAGTGGATTGGATGGACTTCGCTGGGACGAACATGAATTCTTCATCGTATTCGATCAAACCTGTTCGGTAAATCCCACCCAACACCATCGTTCGTGGTCGTATGCCATTCGGCCCGCCAATGAGGTACAGGGTGAGTCGGTCATGGAGTTCCAATTCCAGCCGATTGGCCAGTTCCAGCGATAAAATGGCCGTGTCTTGGCCACCAACCGAGGGAACGGTGCCTTGCACCAAGAACTTTTCCAGCATTCCACCAGAAGTTTCTCCGCTCATTCCCTTGAGAACCACCCCCTTCAATCCCGATTTGGATTCAACAATTCCCGGCGATGTGAAAAACGGATGAACACTTCGAACTTCTGTAAGCGACCGCAGGGTCTCTTCAATGCCTTCTGAGCGTTTGATTTTTTGATCTTTCCAATCCCCGTTTAGCACTTGAATGTCAGAGCCAAAACCCACCACCAATTCTTTGACTTCGCTCTGAAATCCATGGACAATGGATGTGGCGATTACAATCAACGCGATGCCGATGGCAACCCCCGCTGTCGCTATCTGAACGACAGGTCTGGACCAAGTGGCTCGCCCATGACTTCCTGCAAGTCGCCGAGCGATAAGCCGCGATAAGGAAGTCCGGTAACTCATAAATGATGTTGGCTTTTCACAGGTGCCAAATTACGTCGCTACTTTAGACGCATGAAGAATCCAATGAGAATATCATTCACCCTCTTTGCGGTTTTGATTTTTCAATTCAGTCTATTTGGACAGGAATCCACCTCGCTCCCACCTGCCGGTTTGACGATTGATTTCGAGCACGGCACCCTGCACTGCCAAGAACGAAGCGTCCCTCCGCTTCGTGTTCGCCTCGGAAACGAAAACATCCAAGCCATTTATGAATCGTGCAGTCGGGCACCCATCGCAGTCGTAGCCAACGCCACATCGGTCATTGGAGAAGGACAAACAGGAAGCTCTACCCACCTCATTGATACGCTCTTGGCACTTGGGATCAACGTCAAGAAGGTATTTGCTCCTGAGCATGGTTTTCGGGGGGACTTGCACAACGGCGCCAACTTTGAGGATGACACCGATGCTCGTACGGGACTGCCCATCCTTAGTTTGCACGGCAAAAGCAAAAAACCATCTGCCGCGTCACTCGCAGATGTGCGCATGGTTTTGTTCGACATTCAAGATGTTGGCGCTCGCTTTTACACCTATCTGAGTAGCCTCTTTTTGGTCATGGAGGCAGCCGCTGAGAATGACAAAGTGGTAGTGGTTCTCGACCGACCCAATCCCCACGGACACCAGATGGCAGGGCCTATGCTCGACCCAAAATGGAAATCGTTCATTGGGATGCTTCCGGTTCCTGTTTTGCACGGAATGACATTGGGTGAAATGGCACAGATGATCAATGGCGAGGGATGGCTTCCCGATGGGATGCAGTGCCCGCTCATCATTATCCCCTGCCAAGGTTATGCGCACAGCGACCAATGGTATCCAACCATTGCCCCAAGTCCTAATTTGCCCAATGCCGAGTCCATTGCATTGTACCCCAGTTTGTGTCCCTTGGAGCCCACTGGCGCCAGCATTGGCAGGGGAACCGCTTTGCCTTTTCAATGCATGGGCGTGCCTGGAGAAAACGCTGGAGATTTCGTGTTTACGCCCGTGCCTACCCCCGGAGCAGCGCCGAATCCCAAGCATGAGAATATCAGATGCAGCGGGCGTGACCTTCGTGCATTGGGAGCAAAATGGACCCAAGCCGCAAGTGGATTTGACTGGCGGCTCGCCTGGGAATGCAGCCAAAGGTGGAATTCTGCCACCGATGATTTCATCACCTCTCCTTCGTTCTTGGCCAAACTGACTGGCAACGAATCCTTGGGGCAAGCGCTGCATGCAAACGCCTGGCCGATGGACTTCACCGCGCAATGGATCGATGAACTTCTTTCATTCCATGCCAAGCGCGAGGCTTATTTGCTTTATCCATTGCTCAGAAACCAATGACGCAGTGTGTATATTTCGGCCTGCAATCCTTGTACCGATGACCACGATTTTCAATTCTCCCCCCCTGAAACTAGTCGCGATTGCGGCCCTTGCCCTTACTTGGAGCTTGGCATCCGGTTGTTACAAAAGTCCTGATTTCATCAATCCGGTGTACAAATGTGAATGCGGAAGCATTGCTTTCAATGGCTCGGATTACGCCCTGAAAATGGCTGAAGCTGTCGTCCCTGACAGCCTTGAACCTCTCTCACGCAGTTATCATATCGTAGCCGATCTGCGAACGGCAGATGAAGTGGATGCTCATGTGCCTGCCCACGACATCACCTTCCAGTTTTCATTTGACGTCCTCGATGACGTCGTATTCTATGTTCAGCAGGAGGAAGTGAATCATTTGGTGCAGGTCATCAATCAAGGCGATGATTTGTTCCCCGTGAGAGATTACAAAGCCACAGACGGCTCCATTGTGATTGACCCGGCCTATTCTGGCGGTGCGGAAGAAGTAACGTTCAATTTGACACTGCGTGAATGGGTTGACAGCACCCTCGTTGGACTCCCGGTTGCATTCGCGGGATCCTTCACCGGAAACATCGAGTGATTCCCTTCACCCTGCGGGCATGACCGATTGCCCGGTGCAAATCCAAAACTGATCTCCAGCCTTCACGTCTACCGTTGAGGCCCCGGTAAAGGTCCCAAAATTGGGCATGACGAGGGTTTGATGCTTGCTGCTAAACCACCAACCCGGTAGCCGCAGCTGTTGCTTGGCTTTGCCTGTAAGGCGAATGGCGGGATGCAAATGACCGGCAATTCCGATGCGTCCTGGGGCTTGCGCAGTGAGGAAATCCGTTGGGTCATGAACAAAGTCAAAAGGACCTAGACTCCATTGGGCGCTTCGCTGCACCTCGAGCCCTTCAAAAGCTGCGTCCGGCAAAACGTCGTGGTTGCCCTCGACCAAACGAAACTCCACCAATCCGTGCGCCGTGAAAATCCGGGTGAGCCACTTCCGAAAATCATTCCACTCCTCATTGAGTGCACTGTGAAAAAGATCACCGAGCACCAGCAGCCGTTGCGGTTGGTACTGGGCGACCAAATCCTCTAAACGATTCAGACTTGAAGCGTTGACATCCTTCGGGATCGCAATCCCATTTTTGCGAAAATGAGCCGATTTTCCCAAGTGAATATCCGAGACCAATAACGTTTTTTCTTTCGCCCACCACATGCAACGTTCGGGATGCAATTCCAACGTTTCTCCCGCCAATTCAACCGAGATACAAGCAGCACTCAGCGGCTCCTTGGAAGAATTCACTCGAAAAAAATTACTGTTGCTGCTTGATCAAGTTCAGTGCGGAACCCGCTCGGAACCAGTCAATTTGTTGAGCATTGTACGTGTGGTTCACCTTGATGGTGTCGCTCGAACCATCCGCATGCGCAATTTCGATGGTCAAGGGCTTGCCTGGTGCAAAAGACGCCAAGTCCACAAAGTTGAATGTGTCGTCTTCTTGGATCAGATCAAAATCCGCTTCGTTCGCGAATGTCAATCCCAACATCCCTTGCTTCTTCAAATTGGTCTCATGAATACGTGCAAACGACTTAACGATTACCGCTGCGACCCCGAGGAAACGCGGCTGCATGGCTGCATGCTCGCGAGAACTGCCTTCTCCGTAGTTGGAATCGCCAACAACAACGGTAGGAATACCCGCCGCTTTGTATGCGCGCTGCACCGCTGGTACTTCTCCGTATTCCCCTGTCAGTTGGTTTTTGACTGTATTGGGTTTGCCATTGAAGGCATTCTCAGCACCGGTCAAGGTGTTGTTGGAGATGTTGTCCAAATGACCGCGGTAACGCAACCACGGACCGGCCATGGAAATGTGATCCGTCGTGCACTTTCCCGCGGCCTTGATCAGAAGACGAGCTCCCATAAGATCTTGGCCATCCCACGGCTTGAACGGATCCAACAATTGCAAGCGTTCAGAAGCTTCATTGACTTTTACCTCTACCCCACTTCCGTCTTCAGCAGGAGCAACATAACCGGCATCCTCCACGTCAAAACCTAACGAAGGAAGCTCATCGCCTTTTGGCTCTTCGAGCATCACTTTTGTTCCATCTGGAAGCGTCAGCGGATCCGTCAACGGATTGAACGTCAGGTCGCCGGCAATGGCGAGTGCGGTGACCAATTCAGGTGAACCCACAAAAGCATGGGTGTTGGGGTTGCCATCCGCGCGCTTTGAAAAGTTGCGGTTAAACGAATGAACGATGGAGTTCTTTTCTTTCTTCTCAGCACCTGCGCGTGCCCATTGACCAATGCATGGACCGCACGCATTGGCAAATACGCTCCCTCCCATTTTCTCAAACGTGGAGATAAACCCATCCCGATCAATGGTGTATCGCACCAGCTCAGACCCCGGTGTGATGGTGAGGTGTGCTTTCGCCTCAATGCCTTTTTCCACAGCCTGTATCGCAATGCTCGCGGAACGGCTGATGTCCTCGTAGCTCGAATTGGTGCACGAACCGATGAGTCCGTATTCCAATGCGGTGGGCCAGTCGTTTTTAGCTGCAGCTTCCTTCATCTTACTGATGGGAGTTGCGAGATCTGGGGTGAAAGGGCCGTTCAGGTGCGGCTCCAATTCACTCAAATTGATTTCAATGACTTGATC
>DLQB01000031.1 GCA_002477505.1 Flavobacteriales bacterium UBA7443 | reverse complement strand
GGAAAGCCCAAAGGCTACATTTTGAAAAGTCAATTTGCTGTGCTCGACATGATTCGGGGCAACAACTGGGAACGCCCCATCTACTTTGCGGTAACCACGGGCCCTGACAGCTATATGGGATTGCAATCATACTTCCGCTTGGAGGGGCTGGCTTACCGATTGGTCCCAATCCGTTACCCTCAAAATGAAAATCCGAATGCATATGGCGGTGTCGCCGCGAACACGATGTACGAGAATGTCATGGAAAAATGGTCGTGGGGAGGAATGGACAATGTCGAAGATGGCATTTACATGGATGAGAACAATCGCCGAATGGTGACCAATTTTAGGCTGCAGCTTTCCATTTTAGCGGAAACCCTCATGAAGGAGGGTGAGCCGGATCGTGCATTGGATATCATTGAGCAGGTTTTGGTGAAAATGCCGGAGAAAAACGTTCCGCTGAGCCGAGTATTGATGAGCATTCAGGGAAGCCTATTGGAATTGGCGTCTACCTCCACCGCCCCGGGAATTAAAGTATACGATCTTTCAGATGAGCGAAGGGCCTTGGCAAGAAAGCTGGGGTCAGATCTGACCCGTCGATTGTTTGAGATTCAAGCCGATGATTTGGAGTATTACCACTCATTGGATCCCGCACGATTCCGTTCGATTTCTCAAGAACGGCGCATTGCGAAACAAGTTGCACAAGTGATGGTCCAAACCGCAACGCTCTACTTGCCGGAAGATTCCCTCGGGCTAGAACTGGAGGCTCAGATGGTTGAATTGGAAGCGATGATGGCGGCCTCGGAGCAACGCATTGCTTCGATGGGCGCCTTCGAATTTTAACGCTTTGGAAAAACAACGCATCGCCGTCTTAGCGTCTGGTTCTGGGTCGAATGCCGAAGAGATTCTTCGGCACTTTGAAGGCAGCGCGTTGGCCGAGGTGGTCTGGGTGGGATGCAATCGTCCAGAGGCGCAAGCAGGCGTTTACGGGCGTACCAGGGCTTTGGGGCTGGAAACGACTCCAATTCAAGCGGATCAATTGAAGGACGGCACGGTGTTGAAGATGCTGCGTTTGGCCAGGGCAGATTGGGTGGTTTTAGCCGGTTTTCTCTTGCGCATCCCTGTTGAGATGGTTCGTGATTTTCAGGGCAGCATGATCAACATTCATCCTTCGCTTTTGCCTCTTTTCGGGGGGAAAGGCATGTATGGAATGCATGTTCACCGTGCGGTAAAGGCTGCTGGTGCAGAAGAGTCTGGCATGACCATCCACTGGGTCACTGAAGAATACGATGAAGGTGATGTCATCTTTCAAGCTTCGTGCGCAGTGAAGCCCGATGATGAGCCCGAACAGATTGCGCAGAAAGTAGCGCAACTGGAACACCGCTATTTCGCCCGAACCATTGATGCCTTAATCCGAGATGCCGTGGCGCAAACTTCATTGCAGCATGAGTAAAGTCGTGGTATACACCGACGGTGGAGCGAGTGGGAATCCCGGTCCCGGCGGATATGGCGCATTGCTCATGTCTGGCGAGCATCGAAAAGAAATGAGCGGAGCGTTTCGCCGCACCACCAACAATCGGATGGAATTGCTTGCGGTGATTGTTGCCTTGGAAGCGTTGAAAAAGCCGGGTTTTGAAGTGGACATTTATTCCGACTCCAAATACGTCGTGGACGCCGTGGAAAAGCGTTGGGTGTTTTCTTGGGAGAAGAAAAATTACAAGGACAAGAAAAACCCAGATTTGTGGAAGCGATTCTTGATTGCATTTCGCCTTCACCGTGTCAAATTCCATTGGGTCAAGGGCCACGCGGGCAATCCAAACAACGAATTGGTGGATCGGCTTGCTGTGCAGGCCTATCAAACCGGCCATCTGGAGGTTGATGAGGCATACGAAGCACTCAACGGCGCATGAAGCGGTCGGATTGGGGGATTTCTTCATGCCTCGAGCCTTATCTTTGTGGGCTCAAACGAAATAACGGATTGAATCATGCGCACGGATCTGTATCAAGGCCACGACTACTACAATTTGGATGACTTGCTCACAGAAGAGCACAAACTCATTCGAGAAACGGCCCGAGAGTGGGTGAAGAAAGAAGTCAGCCCCATCATTGAAGATGCGGCAGAGAAATGTGTGTTTCCGCGTCACCTGCTCCCTGGCTTAGGGGAAATTGGTGCTTTCGGGCCTTACATTCCAGAGGAATACGGAGGGCCGGGATTGGATCAAATCAGCTATGGCCTGATTATGCAGGAACTCGAGCGTTGTGACAGTGGCTTGCGTTCCACGGCATCCGTGCAGAGTAGCTTGGTCATGTACCCCATTTGGAAATACGGGAGTGAAGAGCAAAAGCAGAAGTTCTTACCGAAACTCGCAACCGGTGAAATGATGGGATGTTTTGGACTCACAGAGCCAGATCACGGATCCAACCCGGGTGGAATGACCACCCACTTCAAAGAGGACGGAGATGACGTCATTTTGAACGGAGCGAAGATGTGGATTTCCAATGCACCTTTTGCCCATGTGGCAGTTGTCTGGGCGAAGAATGAAGCGGGCAGAATCAAAGGAATCCTTGTAGAGCGAGGCATGGATGGATTTACGACGCCAACGATGCATGGCAAATGGAGTTTGCGCGCCTCGGACACGGGTGAATTGATTTTTGACAATGTGCGTGTTCCTAAGACGAACATCTTGCCTGGACGCGATGGTCTTGGAGCCCCTCTCAGCTGCCTCGATTCTGCGCGTTATGGCATTGCTTGGGGAGCGATTGGAGCGGCTCTGGATTGTTACGACACCGCTTTGCGCTACTCGAAAGAGCGCATCCAGTTTGACCGCCCCATCGGTCAATTTCAATTGCAGCAAAAGAAGTTAGCCGAGATGATCACCGAGATCACCAAAGCACAGCTCCTGACCCACCGCTTGGGCCAGTTGCGCGATGAAGGCCGGGCCACTTCGTCTCAGATCTCAATGGCGAAGCGCAACAACGTTGACATGGCCTTGACCGTTGCTCGTGATGCCCGTCAAATGCTGGGTGGCATGGGCATCACTGGCGAATATCCAATCATGCGTCATATGATGAATTTGGAATCCGTTGTGACCTATGAAGGCACGCACGACATTCACTTGCTGATTACCGGATTGGACGTTACCGGCCTCAACGCCTTTGTTTGATTTCAAACGAGTCGCCATCTTCGAGCACAGGAAATTTAGACCGAAAGTCCAGCAATTCGTTCGCGGATAGCGTGGTGTTTAGCCAAGTACTTTCGTTTGAGGGGGCCAATGCCAAGGCATGTCCTTTGGGGTGAATCACCTGGCTCAGGCCGTTGTGTTCGATTCCATTTCCATCCGCCCCAACGCGGTTGACACCAATGGCATAGCATTGATTTTCAATGGCACGTGCTTGCAAGAGGGCTTGCCACGCATGGACTCTTGCCGCAGGCCAATTGGCCACATAGATCACGACATCGTATGGATTTGCCGCCGTATTTCGGCTGAATACCGGGAAGCGCAGATCATAACAAACTTGGAGGTGCAACGTCCAACCGCGCCAGGCGATTGATGTTGAGGTTTTCCCTGCGGTGTACACTTTGTCTTCGCCGGCAAATCCGAACAGGTGGCGTTTGTCATACCATTCCAAATCTTGGGTTGGAGAAACGAAAAAACAACGGTTCACGAATCGGTCATCGGATTTTATTCGGCAGGAAATGCTGCCCACAATCGCGGCATTTTTTTCTTGGCTCCAGCGCCGCATAGCTTTGAGCGGCTCAGGCCAACGGTCGGTCTGATCGATCCAGGCATCGTCCCAAACCATCGCGACATGCTCCGGGCGCATGCTGAATCCCGAGGACCACATTTCGGGCAAAACAATCAGGTCAACCTCCCCTTCCTGCAGGGATATGTGGTGCTGGATATGTTTGATATTCGCTTCTGCATCTTCCCAGTTAAGAGCGGTTTGAAGCGCGGCTACGCGTAGGTCGGTGATGCCTCGTTTCATTTTTTCTGCAAAGATGGAAGTTGCAGCAAACGTTGGATGCCCTCGTCCAAAGTGGCTGTGTTTTTTGCGAAACAGACCCGTACTTTTTGGGATGGTTTCAGGCTCGAATCTTGCGCGGGATAGAATGGGGAAAGTGGAATCAGCGCGATGCCTAGCCCCTTTGGTTGTCTGCACCAAGACTGGGTTACGGTGCGGTCATCACGTTCATCGAATGGGCTATAATCAAGCACTTGAAAATACCCTGCCTCTGCCGGCTCAAATCGCCATGGGCTGCCTGCTAAACCGCTGAGCAGACGGTCTCGCTTTTCTTGATAAAACGGGGCCAATTCGCTGAGGTGTTCCTGTCCTGAGGCACTTGATAGAAACCGAGCAATGCCTTCTTGAAATGGAGCGCCCGTGGAGAAAACATCGTATTGGTGGACTTTTCGAATTTCATGGGTCCAATTTTCAGGCGCAATGATGTACCCGATTTTCCAGCCTGTGGCGTGCAGTATTTTCCCGAATGAAGCCGTGACCAAGCTGCGTTCGCGGAGCGCTGGCGAATGCAGAATGGATAATGCGGACTGGCCATC
>DLQB01000028.1 GCA_002477505.1 Flavobacteriales bacterium UBA7443 | reverse complement strand
TAGTTGTCCGACATATCCACATCCGCCGTCTCCAACATCGGATCCAAAGTGATCTGTGTTACCGGTGCATCCGTCACAAACACTTTCGTGACGGTAGGTTCACTCATTTTCCAAATTTCAGCGGGGATGCGTCGAATTTCATTTCGACCATCTTCGTACTCAAATTGCACAATCAATGGCATAACCAATCCTCCCTCGTTTCGGAACGTGATTTCATAGAAATTCTTACCACTTGCGAGCATGGCCCGTTCCTCCACAGACAACCGTTCCATCGCTTCCGTGTATTCTACCTTGTCCAACTCGAGCACCATGTAAGGATCGGTTGTCGTGTAAAAGTCATTCAATGAGACGTCTTCTTCGATGTACGTGCGCGGAATGAAATCAACGTCACGCATCAAAGAGACATCTGCAGGCGCTGCATCGTCTTGTTTTCGCTCAAAAGCTGCTTCAATTTCCGGGTCTTGGGTGTCAATTTGATACCATTTCACTTCGTCCATAGCGATATCCACGTGGTCGGTCGTGTAAAACCAGCCGCGCCAGAACCAATCCAGATCTACACCGGAAGCGTCTTCCATGGTACGGAAGAAATCTGCTGGCGAGGGATGTTTGAATGCCCAGCGCCGCGAATATTCCTTGAATGCATAATCGAATAAATCACGTCCCATGACCGTTTCCCGAAGTATGTTCAATGCGGTAGCCGGCTTGCCATAGGCATTGTTGCCAAACTGGTAAATGGACTCCGAGTTGGTCATGATCGGACTGATTCTCGATTTGTCTCCCCCCATGTAATTGCGAATGTCGCGCGCACGTCCCCTGCGCGTTGGGTAATTTCGATCAAACTCTTTTTCAGTGAGGTACTGCACGAAGGTGTTCAACCCTTCATCCATCCAGGTCCACTGCCGCTCATCGGAATTGATGATCATCGGGAAGAAATTATGGCCTACTTCGTGGATGATGACGCTGATCATTCCAATCTTTGTTCGTTCCGTATACGTGCCATCTGACTCAGGACGTCCGCCATTGAAACAAATCATGGGATACTCCATACCGATCCATTTGGTGTGCACAGAAATCGCTACGGGATATGGATAGTCTACTGTAAAGTCAGAATAAGTCTTCAAGGTCTGCGCCACTGCTTTTGTCGAGAATTGTTCCCAGAGTGGATTTCCCTCCTTTGGATAGTAGCTCATTGCCAATGGGGAAGCGCCGCCCACCTTCACAGCCATGGCATCCCAAATGAATTTTCGACTTGATGCCCATCCAAAATCACGCACATTCTTTGCATCAAAAATCCATGTCTTCATTCCTGAAGCCTTGGTCTTCTCGTTTTCCCGGGCTTCTTCTTCTGTGACAATCATCACCGGCTGGTCATATGTACTCTTCGCCTGTTGAAACCGTTTACGCTGGGTAGAATTCAATACCGTCTTCGCGTTCTGCAGCACTCCGGTAGAAGCTACCACGTGATCTTCGGGCACGGTGATTTCCACATGGTAATCTCCAAAATTCAACGTGAACTCACCGCTCCCTAAAAACTGCTTGTTCTGCCATCCTTCGTTGTCGGCATAAACCACCATGCGCGGAAAAAACTGCGCGATGGTGTAGATGTAATTATCTTCTTCTTCGAAGTATTCATAGCCGCTCCGGCCGCCGTCTTTCATGCGGTCATTGATGTTGTAAAACCAAGCGATGTCAAAAACAAAGTTGCCCCCTGGCTTGATGGGTGAGGGCAAATCAATTCGCATCATCGTGTTGTTGATCGTATACGGCAAGGGACGTCCAGTCTCGTCACCCACGTATTCAATCTTGAATCCACCGTCAAACGTGGGTTCCAATCCCATGACCTTGCCAAAACCTTCCCGGTTGCCCAGATTGGATTCACGGATTTTGTAGCTATCGCTATCCAAGGCACGTACATTTTGATCCAGTTGCATCCAGATGTAGCGCAATTCGTCTGGGCTGTTGTTGACGTAAAGAATGCGTTCTTCGCCATCAATGCGTTGATTCACATCGTCCAAGGTGACTTGGATGTTGTAATCGGCTTGTTGCTGCCAATATTCATGGCCCGGTGCACCAGAGGCGGTCCGATAAACATTGGGGGTGGGCAATTCCTGGCCCAACTGCCGAAACTTATTGTCATTGGTTTGAGAGGGAACATCCTCCAAGGTCTGCTGCGCCAATGACACCCCCATTCCTGCTCCGAGCAACAATAAAGTTGCGATCAACGGTTGAAAACGATTTCTTTTCATGCTTACTTGCTAAGGCAACGAATTTACACCACATGCCACAATCTCCACAGCCTTTTGCACTTCCTTTTTGTTCCGCGATGGCCGTACAGGTGCAGCGAGCCTTTCGCTCACCATTCAAGCAAACAAGCCGGCTATTGCTGCTACCGATCATTCTAATGACGTGGGGCGGTTGCAAAGCTCCGGATGATGCGACTGAACTACCCGATGAGTCCACCTCCCTTGCAGGTCCAGTCAATGGAGCCACATGGCGCTATTTGGCCTTGGGTGATTCCTACACCATTGGTGAATCTGTCGCTCCATCCGAACGATGGCCCAATCAACTTCAGGCGAAATTGGAAGCTGCGTGGAACGACGAAAGCTTCGATGACGCAACCATTCTGGCCACCACCGGTTGGACAACAAGTAATCTGAGTCAAGCACTCTCCAATTCTAGCTATGAAGATGAATCATGGGATCTGGTGAGTTTGTTGATTGGGGTCAACAACCAATACCAAGGCGCTGAACTCGAGCAATATGAAGTCGAATATGAAGACTTATTGCAGCGCGCCATATCTGCGGCCGGCGAGCGCGAAGGGCGTGTTTTTGTCGTCTCCATCCCCGATTACGGATACACTCCTTTCGGAGTGAATAATCAAGAGCAAATCAGCACCGAACTTGAAGGCTTCAATGCTTCATGCAAGGCGATCACCGAATCGTACGGCGTGGCGTATTTTAACATCACGACCATTTCCCAACAATGGCCCGAAGTTGAAGGGCTTGTCGCCGAAGATGGGCTCCACCCATCCGCCTTACAGTACAGCATGTGGGTAGACACATTTCACGAGCAAGTGCAGGATTTACTGCAGCCTTAAAACGAATCAATCGCTCCAAAGAAGTGCTCCCGAACCCAATTGCTTGAGCTCCCAATCCAATGGTGGGGTTTCACCTCCAAGAACATTGCCGGGAGCGTCAATGACCACGTACGCATAGTCGGTGGCGCGGAAACTCAAATTGCTGGCTCCCGCCTGATGGATAAATCCATACTGCGCTGAACACCCTGCAGTGCGAAGCCTTGAGAGCCCAGAAGAGTAAGCTTCTAACGTCGTCACTGCACCCGAAACCGTCGCCTGTGCCGCTCCGTTGTGCAGCTTTACCGTGGCAGAATCCAGCCGAAGGTCGAGTTCAATCGCGCCCGCATAGTCACGCGCCTCGACATTGAGGTACTGCGAAGAATCCAACGTCGACATTTGAAAGGTCCCTTGGCCATGCAAATGAATATCACGGATCCTCGGCGCAGTTACTTTGACCTGCACAACATGGCTCAGGTCGCGGGTCCATTGGCATCGATCTTCATGACCGAGCACCAATTCATTTCCACTCCAATCCGCCGAGGCGTGGGCCAACAAATTTGAAGGTCCGCTCCAGATGACTTCTACCTCATCATCGGTTCCAATTGCGCATTCAACTTCCAAATGCGTTTCAATCGTGAGCATTATCGGCGCAGCAATCGCATCCCACGTTAACGTATCCGTTGCCCAATCTCCCGCGCGCATCAAACACCAAGGGGCATTCGGCCGATCGCATCCACCGATAGATACCAAGAGTAAACACATGCACAAGGCCAACACTATAGAACGTCTTCTGCACATGGATTTACGGCCTCATTTCATCCTTGGCCAACGCTTTTTTCGCGGCATTCCAATGAACGTCCATCTCGGCAAGCGTCATTTCAGCAAGCGATTTACCTCCGGCTTTCCGAATTTCATTTTCCATGTGTTGGAAGCGATTTCGAAAACGCCGATTGGTTCGCTCCAATGCCTCGTCTGGATTGATGTCTTTGAACCGTGCAAAATTGACTAGGGCAAAGAGCACATCACCAAACTCGTCTGTGGCGCGTTCTGCATCCACATCCAATTCTGCCTTGAACTCGGCCAACTCCTCTTCCACCTTATCCCAAACTTGATGTTCATTGTCCCAATCAAAACCAACGCCTCGGACTTTGTCTTGCATGCGGTATGCTTTCACCAAGCTCGGCAGACCTTTTGGAACTCCCTCTAACACCGATTTCTTGCCCTCTTTGAGCTTCAATTGCTCCCAGTTGGCCTTGACAGTCTCTTCATCATTTGCTTCAACATCTCCGTATATATGTGGATGCCGATCTACGAGCTTATCGCAAATACCATTCAGGCTATCTGCTATGTCCCAACCTCCTTCTTCAGCGCTTCTCTCGCTCGCGATTTGAGCATAAAACACCATGTGCAAAAGCAAATCACCCGTTTCCTTTTGTACCTCTTCGATGTCATTGTCCAGGATTGCCTCCGACAATTCATACGTTTCCTCAATGGTCAAATGCCGCAGGCTCTCCAAGGTTTGCTTGCGGTCCCAGGGACATTTCTCCCTCAATTCTTCCATGATTTTCAGCAAGCGTTCAAACGCAGCCAATTTCTCTTCCATCGTATGCATGCAGCGAAGGTAAGGCGCAGTAAATTCGGAGCATGACGACGGCATGGAAGAATACCAGTTGCAAAATTCTTTGGGTCCATTTGCTGGTCGCAACCATTGCCGTTCCGTCAAATGCTCAGACCGAGCCAACATTTCCTTCTGGCATTGAACTGGGGCTAGGCTCGGGTTATACCCTGCCGCACCGAGACATGATGCAGCATCTTGTAACGGGACATTCAAAGCAAATCGCGATCAGCTGCGGTTGGATTCTTACCGGAGGATGGGCGGACCAGCGAGATGCCACCGGGCATTATTGGCAAGGTGTTGAAATAGCCTGGACCGAGTTGGGTGGTGACGCCCTAGGAACGATGACAAGTGCGCTTTGGCTGACCCGATTTCCCTTCAAAATCGGCCATACCGAATTGGGGCTTGGAGCGGGATGGAGCTCGACCCCGTGGAATGCGGAAAGTGCGCCTTCTTCCGTCGCTATCAGCACTCGGTTGAACGCGGGATTGCACGCAGCTTGGGTCTTTCCCGTTCTTAGTACCCCAAGAAGTGCATGGTTGGTAAAGGCTCGTTTTACTCATTTTTCCAACGGAGCCATCTCCTTGCCCAATCTTGGCATCAACAACATAGGCATTGACCTGCGCCACCAGTGGAGAGATGAGCATGACATTCCGCAGCGACGACTGACTTCTTATCGCGAAAAGAGACGCGGTACCTTGGCACTTGAAATGAGCTTGCGCGGAGGCGTTCGCGACGTCGGACTTCCAGGTGGAGAACTTCATCCCATCTTCAATGTGCATGTTCTTGGTCTTCATCATTCGAAACGCTCAACATCCCGGGCATGGGTGGTGGCGAATGACCTCGGATACAATCAGAGCCTGAGGGTCACCGGAGCTGCTTCAGGCGGCAACGATCCAGTGAACCGGTTGCAGTATTCCGTATTGGGGGGAGCGCGATGGGATTTTAACCGCATCCAAGTCACGGCGCTACAAGGATGGATGTGCACCAATCCAGATCAGGAATTGGGCGCTATGTATTTGATGGTCACCATGCATTATGAGTGCAGTCCAGCCGTGGCCATTGAATTAGGCTTGAAATCATTTCAATTCCGAGCGGACTATCCCTTCATTGGTTTTCGCTACCAATTGGGATCCCTGAAGACGAGACGCCTCAAGAACCCGGATTGAACCAATGACGGCATGTGTGCTAGCTTCATTCTTTGGCCTGCTTTGGGCCTCAACAATCCGACCCAAAGACCGAAAGGAACAAAAGAAAATCCGTATGGTGAAGGTTCTCTTGCCATTAGACGTTGCCTGATGCGGTTGCACAAATCACTGCAACTAGAAATATGCAGAAGTCATTCATTAGGAACCACCTAAAGAATTGTAAATTACACAAGCAACTGTTGCAAGGCAATTTGTGGCGTGGAATACTTACAAGGTTTTGACTTCCATGGCGAATGGCCACTCCATCTTCATCCAAACAGACTGCCAATCATTCGATGCATTCCTCCCCAAAGGCTCCCAAGAAAATGAGAAGGTCCCCTGTATTGACCATGCCGTCTTGATTGATATCTGAAGGACACGATAACACAGCGCCTCCTGTACACGATCCATCGTCAAACAAAGCGTCTGGATTGTAATTGTCTGCATTGGGCCACGTGCAACCGGAGCACGTTTCAATTTCACAGGAACCGTCGTCCAACGTTGCTTCATCATTGAAATTACAGGCAAACAAATAAGTACATCCCAGGACATCCGCTTCAGTATTCCCTTCGTCATTGTTCCACGCCCCAAACAAGCCCAGCTGTTCGGCGTACGTCCAGCACGTCAGCCAATTGCCGCCATTCGGTGAAAACGCACCGATGTAATCGACTGATTCGAACCATGCGTCTTCCGGAAGGAATTCGGAGTCCACGGCCATTGCGGCGGAATCGGGTGTGAGGTTGATCGGATCCACCACATGTCCCGAGTCAGTCTCAAAGGCAAAGTCAATGACCGGATCGTAGGCGAAATTGTTATTGTCCGTAAAGTGCGCTTCCACTTCTTCTTGGCCATTGAATACATAGCCATCGTCGTATAAAATCAATTCCGAAATGGATGAACTATCCCCGATTTGCCAGAAACGATTGTTTTGAATATTGGTCTCACCAAACAAGAGCAACTCCCATGCATCGCAGGGATCTTCGTCTTCAAAATCAATGCCTAATCCAAAATTCACAAATAGACTATTGTGCAAGCGAACCCCTGCCCCGTTGTGCAAGCGGATGGCAGTGGCCTGACCTGCTCCGATGTACGTCTGATTGTAAAGCAATGGATTGGAATAGGGCATAAACGTCATGTTGACATCAAACTCTTCGTAATCGTCTCCTTCATAGTCCCCAGCGTGCTCGCCCGCTCCATTGAGCTCATCCGTGATCGAAAAAATGAATTGTCCACGACCCTGCCAACCTTGGTCGTACTCCAATCCGTCCTCTTCATTGAAGATTGCTGCCACGTGCCGAACGTCCACCATGCCACCGAAAATCTGAATTCCATCATCCCCACTGGCAATGGCTTCAATGAATTCCACCTCCGTGCCATTGCCAACGCCGCAGAGCGACAAGGCATTGGTCTCAATGCCGTTTTCAAATTGTGAGATGCCCAATGATGTCGATGCATGACGCAAACTGATGAATCGGAGCACTCCCGATGATGCATCCCATGGATCATCGCCACCATAAACATGCCTGTTTTGGCCCGTGTAATCTACGACGCCTTCAATTTCGTCGTTCCCATCAAAGGTGTTCAATGCTCCATTTCCACAAACAATCAATCCACCCCACTGTCCACGTACATCGTATCCCACCGAACCATCCATCGGATCTGCCTCAAACGTGAAAACAATGGGACAATCAGCCGTTCCGTCTGCCACAATGGTAGCTCCTGCACTCACGATCAAACTTCCTGCGTGTTGGCTGTACAGGTAATCCTCCCGGGGCGAGGGATTGCCGTTGGGCAAGGTATACGTCAAGGTGTCAAACACGATCCCAGACCGTCCTTTTACCAGGGTGCCGGGCGCAATGCTCAGCACATCCCCTGCATTTACGAAAACAGGCTCTATCAAAAGATAAGTGGTATCACAACTCCACGCAGCTGTGCCCGTTCCTGCGCCATCGTTGTCCGAAATCTCTTTGACCGGCCTTTCCGCCCATGGGGGGCAGTCACACGGACCTTGTTGCGACCAAACGGTTGGATGTGCACCAAGAATGGCGAACACAAAAACCGCCCATGAGACGATAAACGGTAAGCGTCGGGATAACATGGTTAATTCAGAAGGAACTCCTCAATTTACGAAAAAAAATCACAAGAGCCCGAATGGCCTGCAAATCGGCCCCAGTACGGTTGTAATTTTACCGCATGGAATGGAAAGTAATTGCCTTGTCAGTCGGAATGTTGGCATTGGGTTTTGCGGGCATCGCCATCAAAATAATCCTGAAAAAAGACGGTGAATTTGCTGGGACCTGTGCAAGCCAAAATCCCTTGCTCAAGAACGAATCTGGCACATGCTCCGTTTGCGGTGCTCGTCCACAAGACGAATGTTTGAAACCCGCTGATTGACCGGTCATCAGCCCCCTGCGGTTTTCGTCAAGAATTCGCAGACAAGGCTGCATCCCAGCCTTTGGTTTGCCAGGTGACCATGGCCCCCGATTCCGAAGCAAAAATGAAAAGTGCTTCTACGCGCTCGAACTCATTTTCAGAACGGTAGGTTTCAATGAAACGTTTGCCTTCCTCAGGCCCCCACACCATGCAGGCCGTGGCCAATGCGTCGGCCGTTGCTGCATCTGCGGCATGTATGGTAGCACTCAAAAGCGAATGCTGCACCGGATACCCCGTAAAAGGGCTGATGGTGTGAGAGCGCTTGATCCCGTCTTCCTCATAGAACTTCCGATAGTTTCCGCTCGTGCAAATCGCGGCATCTTTCACCGCTACGATTGACTGAAGTTGACGTTCATCCAATCCATCCTGCTGATCGACAGGCAAGTCGATTGCTATGCGCCAAACTTGTCCATCTGAACGAAGCCCCTGGCATTTCACTTCACCTCCAACTTCGACCATGAAGTTGGATACGCCTTCCTCCAGCAGGGCATCCGAGAGCAAATCCACTGTTAATCCTTGGGCAATGCCATTGAAGTCGATTGAAGTATTTGGATTTCCTTTGCGAATGTATGTGTCTTGATAGATCCGATCAACCTCGTTTTCCTCCAGGTCAATCCGATCCGCAGTCATGCCTACCGATGGAAGAATGCGTTGAACGTCTTCATCGACTACCACTCCTTTTTCACTCAATCCAAACCCCCACAGCTCCACCAATGGATGCACTGTAGGATCAAAAGCACCTTGGGAAGCCTCAAACAAATCCAAGCTACGCGACCAAATCACAGACCAGAGACGGGAA
>DLQB01000088.1 GCA_002477505.1 Flavobacteriales bacterium UBA7443 | reverse complement strand
ATCACCGGATTCGGGGGATCGTTCACCGATGCATCCGCATTTTTGGTGCATCAGATGAGCCCTTCGCAACGTCAGCGCATCATGGAGGCCTATTTCCACGAAGATGGAGCATGTTATTCCCTGACGCGAACGCACATGAACTCGTGTGATTTCTCGCGGTTTCAATACAGCTATGCGCCAGTGGAAGGTGATGTGGATTTGAAGCATTTCAGCATTGATCCGGATCGGGAATTTCTCATCCCCATGATGCAGGCTGCGCAGGAAATTTCGAAAGATGGCTTTGACATCATCGCCTCGCCTTGGACCGCTCCACCGTGGATGAAGGACAACAACGCCTGGGTTGGAGGGCATTTGCGCCCAGAAATGCAGCCAACATGGGCCCAGTTTTTTGTCAATTACGCCCAAGCGTATGAAACCGAGGGCCTTCCGATTTGGGGCTTTACGGTCGAAAATGAGCCGCATGGAAATGGAGACAATTGGGAGAGCATGCTCTACTCTCCGGAGCAGATGACGGAATTTGTGCAATTGCATTTGGGTCCTGCCTTGAAGGAAAATGGCCTGGGACACCTAAATGTGTTGGGCTATGACCAAAACCGGGAGGGATTGGATGAGTGGGTTTCGGTCATGTACCGCGATGCAGAAAGCGCGCAGTATTTCGACGGTACGGCCGTGCATTGGTACGAGAGCACGCATGACTATTTCCCTGCGGCCTTGGAGCGCGCTCACGAAGCAGCTCCCGATAAATTCCTGATTCAAACGGAGGCGTGCTGCGATGCACAGACCCCGGTTTGGCAAGATGACGACTGGTATTGGCGCGCAGAGGCGACGGATTGGGGCTACACGTGGCGAGAACCCGAGAAAAAACACTTGCACCCAACGTATGCGCCGGTCCACCGGTATGCGCGCGACATCATCGGGTGCCTGAACCATTGGGTGGACGGCTGGATCGACTGGAACATGGTGCTGGATCGCCAAGGTGGCCCCAATTGGTTCAAAAATTGGTGCATTGCGCCGGTGATCGTGGACCCGGCCGCAGATGAGGTTTATTTCACGCCACTCTTTGACGTGATGTGCCATTTCAGTAAATTCCTACGGCCCGGAGCGAGCGTGCTAGCGAGCGAATGCAACGACCCCGAATTGATGGCGGTTGCCGCAGAAACAGCGGATGGAACGCACGTTTTGGTCTGTTTCAATCCCGGGGATGCGCCCCGCACCTTGTGCATCGCAGGCCTCTCTGAAGATGTGCGTATTCGCATTGATTCTGAAGCCATTCAAACGATTATAATCAGCTCTAAAAACCCCTCAAATCCATAAATCCATGGAAAATTCGACATCGCCCTCAACGCAGGCCGTTTCAATGGGCCAGAAGGTCGCATTTGGCTTCGGCATGCTGGCCAACCAGATGTTTCCCGCTGCGCTCGGTGTATTCATCATCGTGTTGGTTCAGGACCTCGGTTTTGCCGCCCTTCTCTGGGGGGTCATCCAATTCTTGCCACGCATTTTCGACGCCATCACTGACCCCATCATGGGATTCATTTCGGACAATACCCGCTCGAAATGGGGAAGGCGCAGGCAGTACGTTTTCATCGGAGCAATTCTCATGGGGATTGCTTACGTGGCCATGTGGCAGTTGTATGAAGGAGATGGTGTCCTGTACAATTTCATTTATTTCTTGGCTTGGTCGCTCGTCTTTTACCTCGGGCTGACCATCTTCAGCGTGCCTTACGTGGCCATGGGGTATGAAATCAGTGAGGATTTTCACGAACGCACCAACATCATGGCCATTGCGCAGTTCATCGGACAGTGGGCCTGGGTCATCGCACCTTGGTTTTGGGTGATTCTCTACGATCCTGCCTGGTTTCCAGAGGGCGCCGCTCAGGGCGTGCGGGACCTGTCCATTTGGGTGGCCATTCCGTGCACCATTTTCGCGCTCATTCCGGCCATTTTCATCAAAAGCAAGTCCACCCTGGACCGGACTGATTTTGTGCCGATCAGCGTGGCGCAGGTGACCCGAAGCGTGAAGGAGATCTTCGTTTCTGCATTCCAAGCCTTCCGCATCAAGCAATTCCGACAAATTGCCGGAGCGACCTTTTTGATTTTCAATTCGTTCAATGTCATTGCCGCCTACACGTTCCTGATCATTGTGCACTACTTGTTCAACAGTGATCCTGCAAGCGCGGGCGTCTGGCCGGCTTTGCACGGTTCTGTTGGGGCGTTGGTCACCACCTTCCTGGTGATTCCGCTGGTTGCGCAAATGTCCAAGCGGATGGGCAAGAAGAAAGCATTCATTGTGTCTCAATTGATTTCCATCATCGGATACATCTTGTTTTGGTTCCTGTTTGTCCCTGGCAAACCACACTTGTTCCTCTATGCGCTGCCCTTCCATTCCTTCGGAATTGGCAGCTTGTTCACCATCATGATGAGCATGACCGCCGATGTCTGCGATTTGGATGAATTGCAAACGGGCAAACGACGCGAAGGCGTTCTGGGAGCGGTGTATTGGTGGATGGTGAAGCTCGGCTTTGGTGTCGCTGCACTGCTCGGAGGGTTTATCCTTTCCGTCGTTGGGTTCGATGCCAGCGATGTCACAGAATCCTCCATCACGGGCATGCGCATGTTCTACACGCTTCTTCCGATTGCAGGAGTTGTGGGCGCCATATTCATCATGAAGAATTACGATATCACCGAGGAGAAGGCCGAACAAATCAAGGCCGAATTGGCCGAGAAGCGAAAAGCTGTCCAAGACTAAACCAACATCAAATCCAGAAAGAATAGGATATGTCGTACAGAAAAGAGAAGGTGCTATCGTTGACAGGAACGGAAGTCAATGGACTGGATCGCAGCGCGTTGCAGGAGCAGTGTGCCTTGCACTTGAATGAAAAAATGCACGGCGTCTGCTTCAGCCCTTATGAAGGAGACCAAGAGCCGGGCGATCCCATTTCAGAGGAGCAGGTGCGCAGAAAGCTCGCGCTCCTTCAACCGCACACCCAATGGATCCGTGTCTTTTCGTGCACCGAAGGGAATGACATCATCCCGCAGTTGGCACGCGAGTACGGATTGAAGACATTGGTCGGCGCCTGGGTGGGCGATGATGAAGAAAAAAACGAGGAAGAGATCGAGCGGTTGATTGAACTGGCTCGTGCGGGGTTTGTGGACATCGCAGCCGTGGGAAATGAGGTCATGTACCGGAAGGAGTTGGAGGAGTCCGAGCTGATCGCCTACATCAATCGGGTCAAGGAAGCCATACCGGAAGTTCCCGTGGGTTATGTCGACGCCTATTACGAATTCACCAATCGCCCTAAAATCACCGAAGCGTGCGATGTGATTTTGGCCAATTGCTACCCGTACTGGGAAGGATGCCACAGCGATTATTCCTTGCTGTACATGAAGCAAATGTATTACCAAGCAAAACA
>DLQB01000131.1:7025-7420 GCA_002477505.1 Flavobacteriales bacterium UBA7443 | reverse complement strand
CTGCAGGTGATTTCAAGCATGCTCAACCTGCAGCGTCGATTTATCGATGATCCTAAAATGCTGGATATTTTGGAAGAGAGCCAGAATCGAATTTCCACCATGAGTTTTATCCACGAGTCGCTTTATCAAAACTCCGACTTCAGCAGCATTGGGTTTGCAGAGTATTTGAAGCGCCTCACCCAGAACCTGATTCACAGCTATTCCCGCATTTCTGCGAACGTAAAACTGAACTGTGTTTTGGACGACGTTCAAATCAACCTCAAACAAGCGATTCCGTGCGGCCTTATCGTTAACGAACTGGTTTCTAACGCATTAAAATATGCGTTTCCAGCCAAAAGAGGGGGAACCATTGAGTTGCGCGTAGAAGAAAAAGGACAGGACATTGAGATTGAAGT
>DLQB01000131.1:0-6932 GCA_002477505.1 Flavobacteriales bacterium UBA7443 | reverse complement strand
GGATCGTTGCTTGTGGATAACAATCAGAGCGAGAACCCGTTAGAAAAAGAGTCTGGGGCATCTTTTTTGGTTAGATTTACCCCATTGACCGACTAGACCCATAGAAATGCCGATTAATATTCTCGTTACAGAAGACGAAAGCATCGTCCGAAAAGACATCGAAAGATGCCTTGGAAACCTTGGTTATAATGTAGTGGCTTCAGCCGACAATGGCGAAGAGGCCATTAATATGGCGATGAAGCACAAGCCAGACCTCGCGCTGATGGACATCATGATCAAAGGCGACATGAACGGCATCGCCGCAGCGGAGGAGATCAAGCGTAACATGGATATACCGGTTGTCTTTCTTACAGCCTATGCTGATGAGAGCACATTGAGTGAGGCGAAGTTGGCCGAGCCACACGGCTACATCTTGAAGCCATTCAAAGATGTGGACATTCAAACCGCGATTGAAATGGCCATGCATAAGCATGGAAAGGAGCAAGAGCTTCGACAAGAAACAGACTTTTTGCGAAGCATGGCTGAGCATAAAGCGGAGTCAGACATCATTTTTGTCAAAAACAGAAGCCGGTTGATTCGAGTGAAAACAGAGGATTTGCTCTTTGTTGAAGCATTGAAAGACTATGTTGTCATCCACACGCGAACAGAAAGCTACACGATTCACTCGACCATGAAGGACGTTGAAACGAAGCTGGGTGATACAGACTTTATGCGTGTTCACCGCAGCTACATTGTGAATGTTGAGGCGATTGAAAGCATCAAATATGCCATCATCACGATGGATGGAATTGACAAAGAAATCCCTGTGGGCGGAAGCTACAAAGATCAACTGGCCCAACGCATCAACCTGCTATAGGTCGGCGGAAAGAATCACGAAACATTGAAAAGAGCGCCGATCAACCGGCGCTCTTTTTGTTTCAAAGAAAGATACGCTCGACGATTGAATAAACCCGATATTGAGCCTTTGAAATCGCTGGGTGACTGACATTTTGAAGGGCATAAAAAGCTTGAATAAATAGCCGCTGAAAGCGTAATTTTGAGAAGTGCCGAGACAGCACGTGTTGGAATGTAAACAGAATAAAAAATCACAGGATAATGAGCAACGAAACCCCGCACACAAATGCAAAAAACACGTACAACGTGAACAGCGAAAGCAAGTGTCCTTTTTTGGGAGGTGCACTGAAGCAGAGCGCTGGCGGAGGAACGCGCAACACAGATTGGTGGCCCAACCAACTCAACCTTAGTATTTTACGACAAAACTCGGAGCTATCGAACCCGATGGGCGAAGACTTCGATTACAAAAAGGAATTCGAATCATTGGATTACGCTTCTTTGAAAACGGACATCAATCGGTTGATGACGGATTCACAGGATTGGTGGCCAGCAGATTACGGACACTACGGTCCTTTTTTCATTCGCATGGCGTGGCACAGCGCCGGAACGTACCGGATTGCGGACGGACGGGGTGGCGGTGGATCCGGAATGCAGCGTTTTGCTCCATTAAACAGCTGGCCAGATAACGCCAACCTGGACAAGGCACGCCTTCTCTTGTGGCCGATCAAACAGAAGTATGGCAGGAAAATTTCTTGGGCTGACTTGATGATTTTGGCAGGAAACTGTGCGTTGGAAACAATGGGATTCAAAACCTTTGGTTTTGGGGGCGGACGTCCGGACGTTTGGGAACCAGAAGAAGATATTTACTGGGGCTCCGAAGGAGAGTGGTTGGCAGATAACCGGTATACCGGCGATCGAGACCTTGAAAACCCTCTTGCTGCGGTGCAGATGGGTTTGATTTATGTCAATCCAGAAGGTCCAAACGGCAATCCTGACCCACTCGCTTCGGCACGTGACATTCGCGAAACATTTGGTCGAATGGCGATGAACGACGAGGAAACGGTGGCCTTGATTGCCGGCGGACACACGTTCGGAAAAACACACGGCGCTGCTGATCCTGAAAAGCATGTAGGTTCGGAGCCAGCAGGCGCAGGAATTGAGGAGCAAAGCATGGGATGGAAAAACACATTTGGTACAGGAGCAGGGGGCGACGCAATTACCAGTGGACTAGAAGGCGCTTGGACCACCACCCCAATCCAATGGAGCAACAACTACTTTGAGAACCTGTTCGGTTTTGAGTGGGAGCTTACAAAGAGCCCTGCTGGAGCGCAGCAGTGGAAGCCTAAGAATGGCGGTGGAGCGGGAAGCGTGCCCGACGCACACGACCCATCAAAGAGCCACACACCGATCATGTTAACAACGGACTTGGCGTTGCGAATGGATCCGAAGTACGCAGTTATTTCGAAACGATTTCACGAGAACCCAGAGGAGTTTGCAGATGCATTCGGACGAGCGTGGTTTAAACTCACTCACCGCGACATGGGTCCGATTGAGCGGTACCTCGGTCCAGAGGTTCCCTCGGAAGAATTGATTTGGCAAGATCCTGTACCCGCTCCAACAGGCGGTGCGCTGAGCGCGGGTGACGTGACTTCTTTGAAGGAGAAGGTCATGGCGTCGGGTTTGACGGTCTCTCAAGTTGTTTCTACGGCATGGGCCTCAGCATCCACGTACCGCGGAAGCGACAAACGAGGGGGGGCGAACGGTGGTCGAATTCGACTTGCTCCTCAGCGTTACTGGGAGGTGAACAACCCAACTCAATTGGGTCAAGTCCTCGACACCTTGGAAAGCATCCAAAAAGAGTTCAACGCGGCAGGCGGCGCTCACGTTTCAATGGCTGACCTCATCGTTCTAGCGGGTTGCGCAGGCGTTGAAAAGGCGGCAGCGAATGCTGGCCACGCCGTATCGGTTCCTTTCACGCCAGGGCGTGGTGACGCGACGGACGCCCAAACAGACATCGATTCGTTTGCTGTGCTTGAGCCGCGAGCCGATGGATTTCGAAACTATAAAAAGGGGAGTGCCACTGCATCAACGGAAGAAATGCTGATCGATAAAGCGCAATTGATGACGTTGACCGCGCCGGAAATGACCGCCTTGATTGGCGGAATGCGAGTGATTGGAACAAACTATGACGGCTCCATGCACGGTGTCTTCACGAATCGTCCGGGTGAACTCACCAACGACTTCTTTGTGAACTTACTCGACATGAAGACCACGTGGAAAGCGATTGATCCTGTTTCTGAAGGGTTCGCGGGTTCGGACCGGACCACGGGAGAAACGAAATGGACTGCATCGCGAACGGACCTGATTTTTGGATCCAATTCAGAATTGCGCGCCATTGCTGAGGTCTATGGATGTGCCGACGGGGAAGAGCGATTTGTGAACGATTTCGTTCAAGCTTGGGCGAAGGTGATGGACCTGGATCGCGCGTAAGACAGAAGACACAGAATATAAAAGGGGGCCAATGCGGCTCCCTTTTTTTGAATCACCCAATCCAATGCATCCATCAACGATTATTGCGGGCACCATGAACTGGGGAGTCTGGGGCGCCAAAATGACGACCCAGCAAATTGCACAAACCATAGAAGCCTCGTTGGAAGCGGGGGTTTACGCGTTTGATCACGCAGACATTTATGGCGGATACACGACGGAACAGGACTTTGGAGATGGATTCGCTGCATCAGGGGTATCCCGGGAGCAAGTTGTGTTTGTTTCAAAATGCGGCATCCGTTATCCGTCCGAAGGAGCGACGCACTCGGTGAAGCATTATGATTATTCAGCGGAGTACATAGAAAACGCTTTAGAGAAGAGCCTACGCAAGCTCCAAACCGATTACATCGACGTCTTTTTGCTTCATCGCCCAAGCCCACTTTTGGATCCACGCGTTGCGGTTCCTGTGCTTGAAAAACTTCGAGGCCAAGGGAAAATAAAAGAATGGGGCGTTTCCAATTTCACGCCATCCCAATTGGCCTTGATCGGAACCGAGGGAACCCCGCATTGGAATCAAATCGAGTGCTCCTTAACCCACACAACGCCGATGTTGGACGGAACACTAGACTTCCATCAATCCCACAGCATTGGAACCATGGCGTGGTCACCTTTAGGTGGTTTTTTCAAAGAACCGGGAGCGGTTCAAGATCGATTGGAGCCGGTCATCCATCGCATGCTTGAGAAATATTCATGCACGGTTGAATGCCTTTTACTGGCTTGGCTTTTTCGGCATCCCGCGGGGATAATCCCTGTGGTAGGAACAACCCGCGTGGACCGAATTCAAGCGATGGCTAAGGCCCACAAAATTGAACTCGAAACAGAAGATTGGTTTGCGTTGACCGAAGCGAGTTGGGGGCATAAAGTCCCCTAATGAACCCAAGCCCAACGATGAGGCATCGCGGGCATTGGTCGGCGCTTTTATTGATCTATCCGGCGACTTGGCTCAATGAAAGGTTGATGCTACTGAGCGATCGTGATTTTTTGGGTCACGCGACGGTCATTCCCAAGCTGGCAGATGTATACCCCTGACGTAAGCCCGGAAAGGCCGATACGGGTGTTTCCACGGATCCAGGTGTCGTGAACGACCTGACCTGAGGTGCTGAAGATTCGAAACCGTTCAAAGCTGCTGGCATTGGCAGCAACGTTTAGGAAACTACCTAAGGAGACGCTACTAGGATAGAGCCAAGGTCCTTTGGCTTCTGCCTCGGAAATCGATGCGGAATTCCCATTGAACACCACATTGTCATAGTAGAAATCCTGGATCCCTGACAAGTAGCCCTCGTTGCCGAAGTCAAAGAAAATCGACAGGATATTGTAGTCGAAGCTGAAGTTGAGGCTTTGTGTGCCGGGTACATTTTGATAGAAATCAAACGTCATGGTGGTCCACTCGCCCGCTACAGCAACGTTCTGTTGTGTTTCCACTGAATTCGCTGGTTGGAAAGCTTCTTCTGCCTTCAACCGGATTGCGGCTCCTGCTGTAGGAACCCAAACATCGACACTCACCTCGGTGGCACCAGATTCGAACGGAATGGGCACAGCAAGTCCCGCAGGTGTGCTCATGGTTGTGCCCGAATAGTTCAAAGATTGCCAGTGCTTTGTCACCTTCATAACGTGGTTGTCGGCGTCCATAGGATCGACCACCAATTCGGAATAATTTCCTGCGAACGAGGTGGTTTGATAGTGCACAGACTCGTCTTCATGGTCAATCGGCAAACTGACTTGTTGCAAACCCAAAGTGCTTTGATAGAGTTCGACATCGTCGAAGTAAAAAGTGGAGAAGTACGTTCCGTCGCCTTCAGTGCCAAAGTCCAACATAAAAGCGACTTGGTTGTAAATACCCCCAGGGATTCCAGTGAAATCCCACACCAAGGTTTCCCAAGCATTCTCTACGGTGGTCAATGCATCCAACTCAATTACGCCATTTCCCTCGAGCTTCAGTTTCATTACGGCCCCAGCTACTGGAGAATACACCTTCATGCGAAATGCGCCAACTTCGGTGAGGTCCAAATAACCCGGAAGGGTGACAATGCTCCCTGCCCAGACATTTCCGCCAGGGTACCGAACCATTTGAGCAACATTAGCGCTGGTGTTGATGCCGCTGGCATCAGGGTTTTCGACCACCAAGGTTTCTGCCATTTCGAAGTTGGTCAGTACGGGTGTCGTTTCTTCGGTTTCAAAATCGAAAGGCGGATTGATTTGCGCGTTCAATCCGAGGGTAAACGCGAGCGAAAGCAAGAGGGCGAAATGTTTCATTGTGAAAAAAGTTATGCAAACAAGATTCGATCATTCCGAACCGGCAAATACGCGACTGCAAAGTACTGCAGAAATCAAGGAATCGCACCTTCTATTCATTCGTGGCGTAGATTTCGGGAAAACAGCTATGATGAAGAATTTGATATTTGCAGGACTGGTATTGATGATAATTGGTGTGGGTTGTGGAACAACTCCTGAAACAACCAATGAAGCAGAGTCAAACGTTGTGCCAACAGATGTGAGCAGCGTAAGGGCCGAAACGTTAATGCGTGGATTTATTGATGCGTTTGGTTCAGCTTGGGCAAACGGAGACGCGGAAGGAATCGCTGCGACGTTTACAGAAGACGGCATCCGAATCATTGGCGCCGCGCAAAAAGCGTTCAACGGACGCGAAGAAATTGCCGCTTCGTTTGGCGAGGTCACAGAGGGAGGAAAGCTGCAAAACACGCACGTGGACATTACCACAACTGACGTCCGTTTTGTTTCCGAAGACCTCATCATCGGTTGTGGATACTTTAAAATCATGAACGCATCCGATGAGGCATTGATTGAAGGCAAATGGGGAAACACGTATCGCGTTGAGGGCGATGAGCTGTTGATGCTTATGGAGTCGGCGTATCGATCGGGTGAGGCGGTGGATGAGGTGGCAAACGCAGGGTCTGTTCAAGAAATGCAAGTGGACTGGGATTGCGCCGATTCAAAGGCGTGTGCGCAAGTGGATGCCAATGTTGCGGCATTCGTGTCCAATTTTAACGCGAATCAACGGGATGAAGTGTCAATGTTGTTTCGTGCAGACGGCATTCGTTCGGTCAGCGGAAACCCGGAGATTGCCTTGGATCGGGCAGGGGTGTTGAAGTCGCTTCAAGAAGAGAACGAAGGTGCGCTTTCCGCTCAAATGAAAGGATTTAAAGAGGTGGGAAACAACCTGGTCGTCGCTCACGGCCAATGGCAAGTGCAGGGGCCTAATGGCGATGTGGCTGCGTTCGGCCAATGGGGAAACCTTTTCGAAACGTCAGATTCAGGCGCTTTATTGGTCATGGAATCTGCCGGACGCTACCTGGTGGATTAAGCCACTTCAAAAGCCACCTCAAAAGCCACGAGGAGGCATCAAAACAGACCAACAGCCAGCGCCATCCAAAGGAGCAAGAACAATCCAATGATGAGCACTAGCGCGACCCGCCGGACCGCCATATTTGGGACATGCTGAACGGTCCAGTTGATTGCCCAACCAACGGCAATGAGCATGGCTCCCATGACCAGAAAGTCAAGAGGTGACCAATCAACCGCATCGGTGTACA
>DLQB01000019.1 GCA_002477505.1 Flavobacteriales bacterium UBA7443 | reverse complement strand
AAAACATGTTCAATTCCAACATCCTCGGAGGCCAGAACGACCTGATTTACATCTTTAGTCATCCGCAAATTCGTGGTGAATGACACCGAGTTTTCAATCCAATGCCCCTAACTTTGAGCATGGAAAATTTTGTCAATTGGATTTCCAATCCCTGGCCATGGTATGTCGCTGGGCCCATCATTGGACTCATGGTTCCACTTCACCTGGTCATGTTGAATCGAACATTTGGAATCAGTTCTTCCTTCCGTCACGTCTGCGCCGCAGTCGTTCCGAATCGGCTTGATTTCCTCCAATACGATTGGAAAGCCGAATCGTGGAACTTGGTGTTCGCCGGGGGCATTTTGTTGGGCGCCTTTATCGCAGCGCAATACCTTTCAATCGACGAACCCATTGCACTCAGTGCAGCTGCCGTTGAGCGGATGAACGGTTTTGGAATTACTGATCTCAGTGGCCAGCATCCTGTCCAACTCTTCAGTTGGTCCTTGATCGGCAGCTGGAAAACCCTGCTTTTTGTCATTTTCGGTGGATTCTTAGTGGGATTTGGAACGCGTTATGCGGGGGGATGTACTTCGGGCCATGCCATCATGGGATTGAGCCATTTTCAATTGCCTTCCTTCGTAGCGGTGCTCGGTTTCTTTACTGGAGGACTGATCATGTCTTGGATTCTTTTGCCCTTATTGTTCACCTGATTGCGGCCCACTCACCATGAAAAACATACTCGCCCTTATCCTCGGAACATTGTTTGGCATCATTCTCGTCAAAGCGGAAGTGCTATCGTGGTTCCGAATCCAAGAAATGTTCGCTTTTCAAAGCTTTCACATGTACGGCATCATCGGAAGCGCTGTGGTCATCGGTGCCCTCAGCGTATGGATCATTCGGTCTTCCGGCATTCGAAGCATCGAAGGGAACGTCATCCAAATCAAAGACAAGGCTCCAAACTATAAATCGGCATATCTCGGCGGCACGGTATTCGGATTGGGTTGGGCGATGACCGGAGCATGTCCAGGTCCGCTTTACGCGCTCATTGGAAGCGGAACGACCATCATGGTCCTGGCCGTGGCAGCAGGAATCGTTGGTGTCTACGTTTATGCGGCGTTGCGCGACCGATTGCCCCATTGAAAAACAAACGGTCTTTGTTCCGGCCAATGCTCAGCGCATCCATGACCCCGCTTCAGTGAATGACCGCAAACCGCGTGTGCGTTCCGTCGGGAAAAACCGCTGTGTAGAAGCCGTTCGCCCAATCCGAAACCTCTAATCTACCTTCATTCAACGGTCCACAGAATACGCTGTTGCCCGCGGCATCAAACACACTTAAGGAAGCGGGTCCAAGCCACCTAATTTCAGAATTTGTCGGATTGGGAAAACCCACCGGTGCGGCTGTGACGCCCCAATCTGGAACAGAGAGGCTTGCATCACGCACATGAACGAATTGTTCCTCTTCCAATTGCTGGTCCGGAATGTTCCAAAATTCACAACCAATGTGACCGTCCCAGCCTGCTTCAGGTTCAATCATCACCGTAAATCGTTCACCCGGGAAAATCTCCAAGTCGGTCACTGCGAAAGGCTCTGGGACGGGCCGGCCATCACTCATGTAGCAAATCGCATTCAATTCCTCGGGAAAATTCAAATGAAGCAAGCTATATGCCATGGAACCCAGTCGCAAGGCAATGGGCTCACCGGGTTCGAAATCAATGATGTGTTCCGCTTGTTCGAGCTGATCGCCGGAAACGCCATTGACCATAAAAACGTCGGGTCGAATGTCGTGGAAAGGAAACGATTGGACCGCACTGAGGTTGGTCTCCATGGCCAAATCACTGAATAAAAGCGGGGCATTTTCGGAATACCCTGGCCCTCCTTCGAACAACGTCATGTCCGGACGATTCACTAGAATCATCCCGTACATGCCCATCGTCAAGTGCAAGGTCGTCGTGACGTGGCAATGATAGAGAAAGGTACCGGGATGGTTTGCTTCGAATTCGTACGTCGCCTCCCCTCCTGTTACGACGAAAAAACTCGTGGTCGGGACTCCATCGTTGGCCTGATCCACATCCAAACCATGCAAATGAATGGTGTGGCTTTCTGGACTTGGATTCGTGAAGTTGAGCTGCACAGATTCGCCTTCGGTGTATTCCAAAAGAGGCCCGGGCAATGTGATGTAACCATCCGCAACCCATCCATAGCCCCAGATGGGAATGGCGGTGCCGTCAGGCAAGAACGTGTATCCTTCCATCCCCGAGAAAAGCTGAGGAGGTTGCATCTGTGCATGGCTTATTGCTGCTGATAGAAGCGCACAAACCAGAGCGAAAGTTCGAAATTGACTCATGGCGCAACATGGATTTGAGTGATCATTCCTCCCGGATAAAATCCTGCGTTGGTCACCGCAATCAAATTATGATTGTGGACGGGGTACATCCCCACTTGATTGGCCACCAATTGAACGGTCAGCACCTCCCCCATTCGAATAGGTACGGTGTCTTTGGACCAGCCCACGCGTTCGGGATGATGCGAACTGCTGATCATGGTGACGTGAAAACCATGGAAATGAAACACATGATCCATGAATCCGTGATTGGCGATAGAAATCAAACAGGTGTCCCCCAAACTGACGGCGACGAGTGCTTCCGGGTCATCTGCGACCGCAGGATACGTGCGCTCATTGATCGTGAACTGCTCTGGAACGTAAGGTTCATTCCAGGCGATAGGCAACCCCAGATCAGCGGCCACCATGCGCGCCACCGACCAATCTCCCAAATTCCAGTGAAAATGAGCATAATCCGCTTCTAGACCAATCTGAAGTTGACCACTCGCCCCCATCACCCGACCGATTTCGTCGGTCAAACCAAAGCGATACGCTCCCGCTTGCAATTCCGGCATTTCCAGTACGATGGTGTCCAAAGCAGCCAAATCCCAATCGAGTTCGCCTTCAGCCTCGAGCTTCCAGGTGTGCGCGATGCTATCCAAATTGACCACCACCAAGGATGAGGCTGCATCCACTGGCCTCGTCAAAGTCGCATTGACTCCAGACCATTCGTCATTGGCATTGAACCGAAGGGCTTGAACCGAATCGGGAATTTGCGTCCACTCCCCTCGGGCCAACCAAAGTGTGTCCTGAGCGAAAGTGCCAAACGGAACCATTGCCAAAATGAGGCAAGTCCAAAACTTCCAATTGTTCATGATGGGAAATTAGGCAAGAATTGACCACAACTTATCCTTTGCCCAATATCAAGCGGAAAAATGTCCCTGAGATTCAAGCAACATGGCTTGAGTGGATTACCTCCATTCCAAGCGCTCCACCTTGGGCACGAATGTCCAAGCCAAAATTCGCGTGGACTTGTTGCCTGTGCCCATCGAAATCGTCTTGACTTCGGCAGGTCGGACCGTTTTCAACGTGCCGTAAAGTGACTTGAGATGCGACTGCTTAGAGACCAGAGTGGTAAACCAAAAGACGTTCGCTGCATAATTTTGACTTTCGCGAATGAGGGTTTGGATGAACCGTACCTCACCACCCTCACAGATCAATTCCTTTTTGACTCCGCTGAAGTTGAGCATTGGGTTCTGTTGCTTGCCCCCTTTCAAGTTGCGCGTCTTTCTCATTGTGCCTTCAATGGCGTCTTCGGCACTTGCATGGAACGGAGGATTGCACATCGTAAATGCAAAACGATCAGAAACCGCAACGATCCCTCGTAAAACGCAAGAAGGATCCGGTTGGTGACGCAATTCCAAATGCCCTTGGAGCGTTGGATTTCCTTCCAGGATAGACGCCACATTGTCCAAAGAATCCTGTTCAATGTCGGATCCTACAAATGACCAGCCATATTCCACCGCTCCGACAATCGGATAAATCGCGGTCGCCCCCACGCCGACATCCAACACCTGGACCTCTTTTCCTCTTGGGATGTTGCCAAAATGATTTTCTCTGAGGACATCAGCCATGTGGTGCAAATAATCAGCGCGTCCCGGCACAGGTGGGCATAGATTTTCCGCGGGAAAGTCCCAACATTTCAAACCGTAATCACTGAGAATGATCGCTCGATTCAACAACTTCACTGCCTCTGGACGCGCGAAGTCAATGGTGTCTTCGCCGCGTTTGGACTTTTCAACGTAGGCACCCAATTCGGGAAGACATGCGACCAATTCCGAAATCTGATACCGTTCAAGGTTCCTATTGCGGGGGTGCATTCGATGTTCTGATGAACGTTTGCTGCTCTTGGATTGGGGGGAATGCACGGCGCAAGTTACAGCCAATTGCACGGACACCAATTCGGCTTGATTGAGACTTAACTTGCCTCCTATGTGGCAAGAAATCGACAACAAGCTCATTTGCGAGCATCAATTTGAATCTTTTGCAGCGGCATTTTCATTTTTGAATGAAGTAGCCGGGCTTGCGGAACAATTCAATCACCACCCCACCATCATCAGCGAATACACCCGCGTTCGGCTTGAATTGACCACGCATGATGCCGGAAACATAATCACAGACTTGGATCGACAACTCGCCGAAGCCATCGAGCGCAAATTGAAAAAGCACTCTTCTACGTGACGCGGGTCACTGCCTTATTGATGCCGCCCAATTCATTCGAAATCAGCGGAATGCTGTGAATTCAAGCTTACCTTGAACGATACAACCTCTCGAGATTGATGCCTTCAAGATGTCTAAGCAATCGCGCTGAAAATGTCGCATGCAGTGTCGACCTTTGCTCCATCAAATCGCGAAAAGAAAAAATCCAAGCCTCCGCAAAACGGTTTCAAATTGCGCCGTTCATGCCATTCAGAGACGTTCGGTTCTGGATCATCCTGTTCGCCATCATCCGACTGGTCAATATCACCCTGCCACCCGTTGAAGTCGGTCATAACTGGCGGCAATCCACCGTGCTCATGGTGGCCCGGAATTTCTTCGAAGGCCCATTTGACCTGATGCACCCCAAAGTGGACATGGCCGGCGACCTCAGCGGTGTCACAGGAATGGAATTTCCCTTACTGAACGCATTGCATGCAGGATGCGCTCGTCTTTTGGGTTGGTCCGATTGGTACGGCCGGTTGATTGTTCTGATCTTCAGCAGCTTCGCCCTTTGGAGTTTGTTCTCTCTCCTCATTCGGGTAATCGACCGGCGATGGGCCCGGGATTCGGTTTTGATCCTAACCACGTCCTTGTGGTTCATCTACAGTCGGAAAATAATGCCGGATGCATTCAGCTGCAGCCTGGTGATCATTGGCACCCACCTGCTCGTAAAAAGTTGGGAAACGGGGAATCGCGCTCGAAAAATCATTGGGTCTTTGCTCGCATCGTGCTTCATCGTGCTGGGTTTGCTGTCCAAATTACCCGCTGGAATCCTCCTCTTGGGCATGCTTCCATTTCTACCCCAGTTGCTGCCCAACCAACGCCACCTCTGGACGTTTGCGTGGTTCGTTCCTGGCGCAGCTCTGGTAATGTATTGGTACTACTTCTGGGTACCCCATCTCGTTACAGACTACGGTTTTTGGCATTTTTTCATGGGTAAATCCATGGGAATCGGAGCTCTGGAACTCGCCGCCAATTGGCAAATCGCTGCCATGCACGTCATTGACCATGCGCTCAAGTTCACCGGATTTGGATGTTTCCTAGCCGGCTTGGTGTTGCTATTTCGAACAGAACAACACCGGGTGCTTATGGCGCTGCTTTTTGCCTTTTTCGGACTCATCATCGTCGCAATTAAGGCCGGCGACACTTTCGTTCGACACGATTACTACATTCTGCCTTTTGTGCCATTCATGGCCATTGCAGCGGCCTTTGCACTGCAAAAAATTCCCGTGCGCCGTTGGCGGATAGCCGCATTGGCACTTGTGATGCTCGAAGGACTTGCCAACCAAGCCCATGATTTTTTTCCTTCCTCCAATCAGCGTGCAATCCTGAGATTGGAATCGGCCCTCGATGCGGTCTCAAATCCCGACGACTTGATCGTCATTAACTGCGGTCCGTCGCCAACGCCCATGTATTTTGCGCATCGAAAAGGCTGGGTACTCAGTGGGATAGAAATTGAGTCATCCCGCCAGGAACTCATCCAAAAAGGCGCTACGCACATCGTTTGGCTGCAGCAATCTTGGAAATCGGGGGCTTTGCCAGAAGGAAGCGCTCATTCATCTGCGGATCCACCGTGGTTCATTGAGTCGCTGATTCCGTCCGAACAGGATTAATCGCCAAAGCGACCCCATCTTTATGCATGAATGGCATGAAACCTGTCAACAGGCTGGAAGAATATCGGAGAGCTGCAGGATTCACCCAGCAAGAGCTTTCAGTTGTTGCAGAGGTGTCGCGCAAAAGCATCAACGCCATTGAAAATGGCGTGTATGTTCCCTCCACAGTGCTCGCCCTCAAGATTGCAACCACTCTGGACTGCAAGGTGGAAGATTTGTTCAAGTTGCCTTGAGACGTTGCCTTGAACCGCGAAGCCAGTGCATCAAGTACGCTGCTTCTTTATTCCGCCTCGACCGTTGCTTTTGACTTCCGATAGAGGAAAGAATTGAAGATGTTGCGTCGTGCGAATCGTTGCACCTTATCTGCGTTCACAAGCTTGGTGAACAGCGCTTTGTTGACCCCGAAATACTCATAGGTCGATCCGTCCGTAAACTTCAGTTCCAGCAGCAA